>CANHIJ010000057.1 GCA_947460575.1 Verrucomicrobiales bacterium
CCCATTTGGCCACTCTGGAATCCACCCATTACGAACACAGCCGGAGGGGGTGGCGTGTCGTGTGGGTTGATAAGGGGGCGGGGCGGGGTTTGCAAGCTGGAATTTGAAACTCTGCGGGAGGAGATCGCTTGCGGGGGGCGGGGGTTTGTGGGAAGCGGCGAGGATGTTTCGATCACTTGCGGTTTATTGTGGGTCCAGCGCTGGGCACGACGGGAAGTATGTGGCTTTGGCGCGGGAGGTGGGGGGGCTTTTGGCGGGGCGGGGGATTCGCTTGGTGTACGGGGGCGGGGGCGTGGGAATGATGGGGGCGGCGGCGGATGGGGCGCTGGCGGCGGGGGGGGCGGTGACGGGGGTGATTCCGGTTTTTTTGGATACGCGGGAGTTGAAGCACGCGGGGGTGAGCGACATGCGGGTGGTGGCGACGATGCATCAGCGCAAGGAGTTGATGGTGGCGGAGTCGGAGGGTTTTGTGGCCTTGCCGGGGGGATTTGGGACGCTGGATGAACTGTTTGAGGTGCTGACGTGGAGCCAGTTGGCGATTCACGCGTGTCCGGTGGGCATTTTGAATGTGGACGGTTTTTTTGATGGGCTGCTGATGACCTTGGACGCGATGGTGGCGCGGGGATTTTTGCGGGCGGAGGACCGGGGCCGGGTGGTGGCGGCGGAGACGGCGGAGGCCTTGTTGGAGGCCATGGAGGGCTGGCAGGCGCCGAGCAGTTTGAAGTTTACCTTGGCGCGCTAGGCGCGGGGGTCAGAGTTCGGCGACTTGTTGTTCGCGGCGCTGAATGCCGTCGTCGCCGCTGCTGAGGACGATTTCGTGGAGTTGGAGGCGCTGGTCGGGGCGGGGGGCGAGGAAATCGCGCACGGAGGGTCGGGCCTTGAGGAGTTCGAGGGTGCGGAGTCCGGCGGCGGCTTTTATTTCGAGGGGGAGGTCGGTGAGGCGGCCGTCGCGGTCGGCTTGTTTTTTGAGGGCTTTGAGCTGGAGTTCGTAGGTTTTTTTGAGCTCGGAGGCGTGGGTTTTGAGGGAGGAATCGAGGGCGATTTTTTGTCCGGCGGGGTCGGTGACGAAGACGAGGAAGGGGGTTTCGGAGAAGGTGGAGTACATGGAGAACGAGGAGAGGGGGTAGAACTCGGCGCGTTTGACCATGTCTTTATCGGTGGCGAAGCGGATGTGGAGGGGGGGGTAGTCGACGAGGACGAAGCTGAGGAGTCCGGTGGCGAGGAAGGTTTTGCAGGGGAAGCGGGGGAGGGGCATGGCTTGGGGGAGGGCGCGAGGGGTTTGCTAAGCATTTAATAAAATATCGCTAGGGGTTCGCCTATTATGGGGCGATAGGGGAGCGCTAGGCGACGCCTTCTTGGCCGGGGGGAAAGGGGAGTTCGGAGAGTTCGAGGCCGGGGTTGCGGTCGGTGAAGAACTTGAGGGACCAGGATTCGGCGAAGAGGATGACGGGGTGGTTATCGCCGTCGTGGGCGATGGCGGTGCCGGTGGGCATATTGAGGTCGTCGTGCCATTTGGTGTGGTCGGTGCGGCGGACCCAGCGGACGTGGGAGTAGGGGCTGGGGTCGAGGCGGGATTCGGCGTTGTATTCGGATTGGAGGCGGTATTGGACGACTTCGAATTGGAGGGGGCCGACGGCGCCGAGGAGGGGGACGCGCTGGGTGGAGGCTGGGGTGAGGAATTGTTGGATGACGCCTTCTTGGAGGAGTTGGGTGAGGCCTTCGCGGAAGCGTTTGAACTGGGAGGAGTTGGGGCTTTGGAGGTAGGCGAAGACTTCGGGGGGGAAGCGGGGGATTTCGTCGAAGACGAGGCCGGGTTTGGCGGCGAGGGTGTCGCCGATGCCGAAGTCGTGGTTGCCGACGATGCCGACGACGTCGCCGGCGTAGGCTTCGTCGAGGGTTTCGCGTTCGCGGGCGAAGACGCGCTGGGAGTTGGAGAGGCGGACGGTTTTGCCGGTGCGGGAGTTGACGACTTGCATATCGCGCTCGAATTTGCCGGAGACGATGCGGATGAAGTAGATGCGGTCGCGGTGGCGGGGGTCCATGTTCGCCTGGATTTTGAAGATGAAGCCGGTGAAGATTTTGTCCTCGGGTTTGATTTCGAGGTTGCCGCGGGCTTCGCGGGGGCCTGGGGGGGGGGCGAGTTCGAGGAAGGCGTCGAGCATGAGTTGGACGCCGAAGTTGTTGGCGGCGCTGCCGAAGAAGACGGGGGTGAGGCGGCCGGCGAGGATATCGGGGTGGTTGAAGGGGTGGCCGGCGCCTTCGAGCATATCGAGTTCCATGCGGGCTTGTTCGAGGGCGGCGGGTTCGACTTTGGCGGCGACGCGGGGGTCGTCGAGGCCGCTGACGAGTTCTGGGGCGCGGTAGGCGCCGCCGACGGTGCGTTCGAAGGTGTGGAGGACGTTGGCGCGGCGGTCGAAGACGCCGCGGAAGAAGGAGCCTTGGCCGAGGGGCCAGTTCATGGCGCAGGCGCCGATGCCGAGGACGCTTTCGAGTTCGTCGAGGAGGGTGAGGGGCTCGCGGGCGGGGCGGTCCATCTTGTTGATGAAAGTGAAGATGGGGACGCCGCGGCGGCGGCAGACTTCGAAGAGTTTGCGGGTTTGGGATTCGATGCCTTTGCCGGCGTCGATGACCATGATGGCGGCGTCGACGGCGGTGAGGACGCGGTAGGTGTCTTCGGAGAAGTCCTTGTGGCCGGGGGTGTCGAGGAGGTTGACGACGCAGCCGCCGTATTCGAATTGGAGGACGGTGGAGGAGACGGAGATGCCGCGTTGGCGTTCGAGTTCCATCCAGTCGGAGGTGGTGGCGCGCTGGTTTTTGCGGGCGGTGACGCTGCCGGCGAGTTGGACCGCGCCGCCATAGAGGAGGAGTTTTTCGGTGAGGGTGGTTTTGCCGGCATCTGGGTGAGAGATGATGGCGAAGGTGCGGCGGCGGGCGATTTCTTCGGCGGGAGTCATGAGAGGAGAGTAGGCAAAGCCCCGGGAAGCGGGCTTGGCAATGGGGGAAGGGGGTGGACTGGGGGTGGGCCTAGAGGGGCCTAGAGGTTGGCGAGGGCTTCGAAGAAGGCGTCGAGGAGGGGGGCGAGGTCGGCGGTGGGGCCGTCGTAGTTATTGATGAGAAGGGCGAAGCAGGCGGGAGGGGAGGCGGCGGGAGAGACGAGGCCGGTGAAAGTGCGGACGCGGTGGATGCTGCCGTTTTTGGCGCGGATGGGGGCGGGGTCGGAGAGGAGGAGGGGAAGAGAGTCTTGGAAGAGGGCGGCGGTGGGGCTGGTGAGGAAAGCGGCGTTGGCGCGGGCGAGGAGGGCGGGGGTGATCATGTTGGTGCGGGAGAGCCCGGAGCCGTCGGTTTGCTGGTAGCCAGGGAGGGGGAGGCCGCAGTCCGCGAGGAGCTGGCGAATGCGGAGGAGGCCGCGGTGGGCCTGGCCTTGGCCGAGGGTGCGGAGGAGGCATTCGCAGTCGAGGTTGAGGCTGCGCTGGTGGATGGGGAAGAGGAGCTCGCGGAGGGGCGGGGAGCGGTGGGTGGCGATGAGGACGCTGTTTTCGGGGGTGGGCGGGGGGAGGGACCTAGTGGTGGCGGGGGGGCCGTGGACGGGGATTTGGCGGGCGTTGAGCCAGTCGGTGAATTGTTGGACGCAGAAGAGGGCGGGGTCGGGGAGGGCGCCGCGGATGAAAGTTTTTCCGGAGTCGGGGGCGAGGGTGCCGCGGAGGCTGAGGAGGCGGCTGCGGGGGGCGCCGACGACGTGGGCTTGGTCGCCGGAGCCGGGGGGGCCGAGGCGGACTTGGTCGTCGAAGGCGAGGTTGGCGGGCCAGGGGTCGGCGTCGTAGAAGGGGGCGGGGTCGCCGGGTTGGCCTTGGAGTTGGAAGTAGAGGCGGAAGGCGTTGTCGTGAAAGGAGAGGGGGGTGAGGGGGGGGGCGTAGTAGTTGCCGATGTCGGTCCAGGCCCAATCGGGGGGGAGATCTTGGGATTCCCAGGCGGATTCGTCGGCGAGGATGCGGCCGGTGATTTCGGGGATGTGGGCGGCGCGGAGGGCGAGGGTCCAGCGGTCGAAGAGGGCGTTCCAGTGGGGGCGGCCGAGGGAGGGGTCGCCGGAGCCTTGGATGACGAGGTCGCCGGAAAGGGGGAGGTAGAGGAGGCGGGTTTCGAAGGTGAAATCGGGGCCGAGGAGGGCGAGGGCGGAGCCGGTGGTGAGGGTTTTGAGGGCGGAAGCGGGGATGAAGCTTTGGGCGCTCTGTTGTTCGAGGAGGGGGAGGTGGCTGTGGGCGAGGGGGGCCAAATAAAACCCCACCGTGCCGCTGCGCACGATGGGGTTTTCGGTGAGGCGTTGGAGGCGCTCGGCGAGGGTGTCGAGGGCGGAGGGGCGGGCGGCGCCGGGTCCGGCTAGAGCCAGGATGGGCAGGAGGGTAGGGAGGAGGCGGAGGAGGCGACGCGGGGCCATGAGGGGGGCCGGGGCTTAAGGGAGGGGTTTAATTTTGATATTGCGGAAGGAGACTGAGCCGTGGTCGCCTTGGAGGGCGATGGAGCCGGAGCCGGATTTGGCGAAGTGGGGCATGGAGCCGAACTTGCTGTCGGCGATGCGTTTTTTGAAGTCGGGGCTGCCGAAGACGTATTCGAAGTAGCGGACGCCGTTGATTTCGTGGAAGCACTTGTCGGGGGCGATGACGAGGCGGACGTGGTTCCATTCTCCGACGGGCTTGGTGGCGTCGAGGATTTTGTTGGTGGCGGGGTCGACGGGGGGTTGGTAGAGGCCGTAGAGCCAGCCGCAGCGGATTTGGTCGGAGGCTTTTTGGTTATCTTCGAGTTGGAATTCGGGGCCGGTGGCCCAGACGGCGTCGCCTTTATCGGTGACGTGGTAGATGATGCCGCTGTTGCCGCCGTGGGAGATATTGTAGTCGAGTTGGAGTTCGAACCAGCCGAAGGTGGCGGCGTTGACGAGGTCGCCGGCGTCTTTGGGGTTGGCGCAGACGAGTTGGCCGTCTTTGACTTGCCAGCCGGGGCGGATGGTGGGGGATTTAAAATTGGACCAGCCCTTGAGGTCGGAGCCGTTGAAGAGGAGTTGCCAACCGGCGGCTTTTTCGGCGTCGCTGAGGGTATTGGGGGCGTCGGCGGCGAAGGCGCTGGTGGCGAGGCTGGCGGCGGCGAGGAGGAGGGAGGCGAGGGCGGTGTTCATGGATTGGGTTGAGCGCTGGGTAGCAGGGGGTGGTGGGGGGAAGGGGGGCAGGGTGAAGTCGAGGGTGGGGAAATGCCAGCGGGGAGGCGATTATTTTCCGAGCCGCCAGGCGAAGCCGTCGCTGCGGAGGTAGAGGGAATTGCCGGAGAGGGAGGGGGTGCAGAGGATGGTGGCGGCGAGGTCGAGTTTGCTGGCGAGGGCGCCTTCGGGGGCCGTGGTATCGACGGCCTGGAGGAGGCCGCGCTCGCTGACGGCATAGAGGGTGGAGGCGGACATCACGGGGCTGCCGGAGAAGGGGCCGTCGAGGCGGAGTTTCCAGGGTCGGTCGCCGGTGGCGAGGTCGGCGCAGGTGAGGACGCCGGCGCCGTTGAGGGCGTAGACGCGGGAGCCTTGGAGGACGGGGCTGGCGGTGTCGGAATTGATTTGGGCGGATTCCCAGGCGAGTTCTGGGGGGGTGGTGCCGCCGACGAGGGAGTAGACGGCGAGGCCCTTGCCGGAGCGGGGGACGGCGAAGTGTTTATCGCCGATGCCGCCGCTGGTGATGGTGGTGCCTGGTTTGGGGAGGGACCATTGTTCTTTGCCGGTGTGGGGGTCGAGGGCGAGGACGCCTTCGTAGGCGGTGATGAGGACGAGAGAGCGGCCGGTGGCGGGGTCTTGCCAGGCGGTGGGGGAGGTCCAGTTGGCGTTTTTGGGGCGGGGGAGTTTCCAGAGGTTGGCGCCGGTGGCGGGATTGAGTCCGGCGGTGAAGGATTCGCCGTCGTTTTCGATTTGGGTGATGAGGACGCCGTCGGCGAGGAGGGGGGAGGAGGCGAGGCCGAGGCTGTTGCTGGCGTTGGGGTAGTCGAGGGTGAAGCCGCGGAGCCAGAGGAGGTTGCCGTCGAGGTCGAGGCAGAAGAGGTCGTTGGAGGAGAAGAGGGCGAAGAGGCGGGAGCCGTCGCTGGCGGGGGTGGGGGCGGCGACGCAGGTTTTTTCATGGCACATGGTGCGGCCGGTGGCTTGGAAGCGGCGTTCCCAGAGTTTGCGGCCGGTGGCGTTGTCGAGGCAGAGGACGTGGAGGGTTTCCTGGGCGGGGCCGCTGGCGGCGGTGAGGAAGACCTTGTCGCCGACGATGATGGGGGAGGAGAGGCCGCGGCCAGGGAGGGGGGATTTCCAGGCGATGTCGGAGGGCTGGAAGGAGGTGGGGGCTTGGCCGGTGCCGCGGGCGGAGGCGTTGGGGCCGCGGAATTGGAGCCAGTCGGCGGGGGCGGAGGAGGCAGCCAGGGCGAGGGCGGCGGCGAGGAAAGAGGTGCGCTTCATGAGGAGGGGAGGAGGGGCCGGAGGGGTGGGAGGGAGGCTATTTTTTTCCGGCGAGGGCGGCGGGGGAGGTGGGGGGGCGCTGGGGGTCGAGGAGGGCGGTGCCGGAGGCGTCGCAGATGCGGAGTTGGAACTGCCATTCGACGGTCCAGGTTTCGGTTTGCTCGTTTTGGCAGAGTTTGAGGAGGAGGGCGTTGGGGCCGACTTGGAGGGTGACGGGGAAGCGGTATTGGTCGATTTTCATGCCGCGGTGGTACTCGTCGCGGCCGAAAATGAGTTGGCCGTTGAGCCAGAGTTTCCAGGCGTTTTTCGAGCCGAGGCGGATTTCGGCGGGTTGGGCGGTGGGGCTGTGGAAGGTGGTGGCGGCGTAGCCGGTGACTTCTTTGAACATGCCGATGGGCTGGTTGAAGTCGACGACGCCGAATTCGCTGGGGGTGGAGTAGGGGATCCAGCGGATGGTGGGGTCTTGGCCGGGTTTGGTTTCCTTGCCTTGGAAAGAGGCGGCGAGGTCGAGGGCGGACTCGGGAGGGAAGGGGGTATCGAAGCCGCGGCGGGCTTGGTTGTCGAAGGGGCCGAGGAGGTGCCAGTCCATGAGGAAGCCGAAGTGGCGGGGGAGGTCGACGGTTTGGCTGAGGGAGCGGAGTTCGTCGGCGGCGGCGCGGACCTGGTCTTCGTCGCGGGCGGCGTCGAGGGCTTGGCGGAGTTGGGCGGGGTCTTTGGCGGCGGTGGCGGCGGCGGTGAGGCGGGCGACGGGTTCGCGGCGGAGGGCGGGGACGGGGTCGAGGAGGAGGGCGGGAACGAGGGCGTCCCAGGCGGCGGGGTCGATTTGTTGAAGGAGGTCGGCGGCGAGGAGTCGTCCGGCGGGGCCGTGGGTGGGGTTTTTAAGGAAGTCGGCGAAGAGGGCCGGGGAGAGGGGCTGGCCGGAGGCTTGGGCGCGGTCGGCGAGGGCGAAGACGGCGGCGCGGAGCCAATTGGCGGCGAGGGGGTTGGCCTGATCGAGGGCGGCGAGGAGGGTGGGAAGGTCGGCGGAGGTGGCCTGGGCGGCGAGGGATTTCCAGGCGGCGGCGGCCTCGGGGTTGCCGCGGCCTTCGGGACCGACGGCGAGGAGTTGGGCGAGGGGTTCCTGGAGGGCCGCCGGGGAGGGCAGGGCGAGGCTGAGGCCGAGGAGGGGAAGGAGGAGAGTACCGCGGGGCATGGGGGAGTTTACGCGCTGGGAGGAGAAGCGCTTGCGGGAAGTTGCGGAGTTTTGGGGGCGTGGGGCGGGGAGGAGGAAAAGGCTAGGGGTTTGCATCTCGGAAAAACTGGGGGTAGTTTGCGAGATGAAAGCGATCCAGGCGGGGAGATGGAGCTGGCAGGCGTGGGCTTGCCTGTGGGGGGGGGCGTGGGTGGGGGCGGCGGCGGGTCAATCGGCGGGGTGGGAGCAATTGAAGCGGGGGCACGAGGCGGAGGTGGCGGAGGCGGCGCGGCCGCTGCGGGAAGGATTTCGCAAGGCGCTGCAGACTTTGGAAGGGCAATTGGCGGGGCGGGGGGACTATGCGGGGGCCCAGCGGGTGCAGGCGGAGCGGCGCCAGGTGGAAAAATGGCTTGAGGAGGGGAAAAAGTCGGCTTTGAAGGAGCCCTTGGCGGGATCCTTGGCGGAACCGGAAAAGCAGGCGGTCCACCCGAAGCAGAGCGCCGCGGAGGGCGAGGTGGGCCCTGGGGAGCCGGGGAAACCGGCGGTGGGGGTAGCCGTTGGGGGAACTGCGGGCAAAGAAGCGGGGGTGGAGTTGGGAGCGGCGGCGGAGAGCGGGGGGGGATTGCGCTGGGAGGAGGGGGCCTGGGTGGGCTGGGAGGTGGCGGGGGGGTGGCTGCGCTGGGCCTTGCCGACGGGGCTGCGGGGGGGCGGGTATGGATTGGAGTTGCGCTATGTGAGCGGGGGGGCGGGGCCGCTGGTGCTGGGGATCCGGGAGGATTTTCACAGCTTGCAGCGGAAGGTGGAGGTGCCGGCGCCCGGGGGGGAGTTGGGGGCGGAGGGTCGGCTGCGGCTGGGGACGCTGCGGGTGCGGCCGGGGGCGACGTTTTTGGAAATCAAGGGCGGGGAGGCCGCGGCGGCGCTGGGTTTTCGCTTAACGGGCGTGCGCCTAGTACCGGAGGGGGGGGCGTGATGCGGCCGCGGTTTTTGTGGGTGGCGCTGGGCGCGGCGCTGATGGGGTCGGCGGCGGCGGCGGAGTTGCCGTCGGAGCCGACAGCGCTGAGCTTGTTGCGGCAGCGGTATGAAGCGCTGATGCTGGAGGCGGAGGGTCCGCCGCGGGGGCGCTGGCTGGCGAGCCTGGAGGCCTTGGAGCGGCAAAAGGCGGCGGCGGGGGACTACGGGGCGGCGGCGGCGCTGCGGGAGCGGCGGCTGGGAACGCCGGGGACCTCGGGTGGGGCGGCGGAGGCGGAGCGGCGGCCGATTGTGCTGCGGGGGGCGGGGGCGAAGCTGGTGGGCGGGGTGGAATTTTTGGATGCCAAGAAGGAGGTGGGGCGCTTCCGGCGCCAGGGGGCCTTGATGGAGTGGGAGTTGCCGGGGCAGGTGCCGGGGTGGTACGAGGTGCGCTTGGTGTGCGGGGTGATGGGGGCGGCGGACGAGAATGGAGCGGAGGGGGAGGCCCAGGCGCCGAGCGCGGCTCCGTCGCCGAGTGCGGCCCCGGCGGCGAGCGGGGCGGGGGAGGCGCGGGCGGGCGGGGTGGTAGAGTTTCGCGAGGTCACCAATTTGAGCGAGGCAGGGAGCTTGCTGCGGCGGGCGCTGCGTTCGACGGGGGGGTGGACGAAGGCGCGGGCGCTGTCGCTGGGGACCGTGGAGTTGGACCGCCATTTTGTGAAATTCAGTCTGCGGGGGGCGGAAGTGCTGCCCGGTGGGCTGATGGATTTTTTGCGGGTGGAGCTGGTGCCGGTGGCCCGGCCTGGGGAGGTGGGAGGGGGGGCGGATGGGGGAGCAAAGGCATTGGGGCGCCTGCGGGAGGTGTATTTGAAGGAGTTTGCAGAGCTGGGGAAGGCCATGAATGCCAAGTACCTGAAGGAGCTAGTGGACTTGGAGATGGCGGCGGGCCGGGAGCAGGACAATGAAACCTTGGCGCTGGTGCGGCAGGAGAAAAAGCGGCTCGAGCGCGGGGGGGAGGAGAGCGGGGGTGAGCATGTGCTGCCGGTGGCGGAGAAGCTCTATTTGCTGCTCAGCGGGGAGGCGCGGCTCAACAACCAGGGGGATTATTTGACGCACCTGCGGCCTGCCGGGTCTTGTGAAATCACCTGGAAGCTGGCGGGGCTAGGGGTGGCGTCGGGGACCTACGCGGTGGAGGTCGAGTGTCGGATGGGGGCCGGGCAGGGGGGGCGGGCCGTGCTTTATGCAACGGGGGCCACGGGGGCGGGGATGGAGCCGGGGGAGCCGTTGGAAATTGTGGTGGAGGGCCAGAAGGTGGCGGAGGCTCCGAAGCCGGTGGTGGTGCCGGGGGCGGCGAAGCGGAAGGCCGATCCGCCGCCGCCGAGCGTGGCGAGCCGTTTGAGCCCGGGGAAGATCGTGATCCCCAAAGGATCGCAGTATCTGAGCTTGAGGGTGGAATCTTTGGCGGTGGCGGACGGGTCGCTGTTTGATTTAAAATCGGTGCGGTTGAGTCCGGTCGAGCCGAGCCCGGTTTCCCCTAAAGCGCCATGAAATGCCTTACTTTTATTCTTTTGGGATGGTTGAGCGGGGGGCGGCTGTGGGGGCAGGGCGCGGGGGCCTCGCTGGAGGAACTGGAGCGAGGGTACGCGGAGGATCGGGCGGCTGCGCTGCGGCGGGTGTTGGCGCGGTACGTGGACGAGTTGAAGGCGCTGGAGGCGAGTTTGGCGGCGAGCCAGGATGCGGCGGGGGCGACGCGGGTGCGGCTGGAGCGGGAGCGAGTTTTTCCGGCGTTGGGCCTGCCTGCGGTAGAGGCGCGCGGGGCCGATGATTTTGCGGCTTTTGAGGAGGCGGTGGAGGTGCCGCTGGCGCTGGTGCCGCGGGTTTTGCCGCGGGATTTTAAGGGTTTGGTAGGGAGTTTGCTGCCGCTGGGGGCGGGGGTGCCTGCGGGGGCGGCGCCGGAGGGGGCCGCGGACGGGGGCATTGGAGGAGCGGAGGGAGGCGCGGGGGGAAAAGGGGCGCGGCGGCTGCTGCGGATGGCCAGTGCGCAGCGCTCGGGGGTGTACGATGCGGCATCTGGGTACGAGTTTTGGACGGAGGGAAAGACGGCGGCCTGGGTGTTGGAGGATATGCCGGCGGGGACCTACCGCTTGGTCTTGCGCTATGCCTGTAGCGAGCAGGAGGGAGGTGGGGGGAAGCTGCTGGCGCAGATGGGATCGGCGGCGGTGGAGGAAGTGGTGCCGGGGACGGGGGGCTGGAATCGGCGGCGGGAGTGGGTGGTGGGGCCGTTTGCGGTGAGCGGGGGACGGGTGGACGTGGTATTGAAGGCGGCGTCGCTGGCGTCGGGGGGGAAGTATTTGATGGATTTTACGGCGCTGCAGGTCCAGCCGGTGAGTGGAGCCGCGACGCCGCCATGAAGCTGGGAGCGCGGCCGGTGGCCTTGATTACGGGAGGGGGGGGGGTGTTGGGCCTGGCTTTGGCGGCGGAGTTGCGGGAAGCGGGGTGGGAGGTGGCGGCCCCGTCCAAGGCGGAGTTGGATGTGCGGGAAGAGGCCTCGGTTGGGCGGGCGGTGGCGGGGCTGGAGCGGATCGATTTGTTGGTGAACAATGCTGGGCTGCGTCGCGACGCGCTGCTTTGGAAGATGGCGGGGGAGGATTGGGACGGGGTGTTGGACACCAATTTGAAGGGGGCGTGGCGCTGTGCCCGCGCGGTGCTGCCGACGATGCGGCGCCAAGGGGGCGGGCACATCGTCAATATTGGGTCGTACACGGCGCGGCACGGGGTGGTGGGCCAGAGTGCTTATGGGGCGGCCAAGGCGGGGTTGTTGGCGCTGACGCAGTCGCTGGCGGCGGAGGGGGGCGGGGACGACATTCGGGTCAATGCGGTGTTGCCGGGCTGGATGCCGGGTCCGTTCAATGCGGATGTGGCGGCCGCGGTGTCGGAGGCGGTGCGGCGGCAGCACCACTTGCAGCGCTTCAACACCCCGCAGGAGGCGGCGCGCTTCATCGTTTTTCTGCACAGTATGCGGCACACTTCGGGGCAGGTTTTTCAGATTGACAGCCGCCCGGGCTCCTGGACTTGAGGGGGGGTGAGGGCTTGGCCTTTTCGTTTGTCAGTGCCTCAATTTGATTCCAGGCTGGGGGTTGCCGGGAGGACCGGCCCGCCTTTTGCATGCCGGACTCCACGCCTACAGCTATTTTGTGTTTTGATTTTGACGGGACTCTCGTGGACAACCCCAGCGATCCCTATGAGATCGCGCAGCTGGAGCAGCTCTTGACCCACATGGGCAAGCGGGGGGCCTGCTGGGGAATCAACACCGGGCGGACCCTGTTCCACACCTTGGACGGGCTGAAGCAGCACGGGTTTCGCCTGACGCCAGATTTTATTATCGCGCGGGAATGCGAGGTCTACCACCCCAACGAATATCGCCGCTGGGTGGATTTGGGGGATTGGAATGCGCGCTGCGCCAACGACCACAAGAAATTTTACAAGGCGCACGCGGGGTTTTTTAAGCAGCTGCAAAAACACTTGGGAAGCCACTGGCCGGGGGCGAAATTTATCTCTGACCAGACCGAGCCGGCGGGCTTGGTGGTGCCGGACGACGACATTATGGCGGGGGTTTGCCAATGGATCGACGCCCAGTTGGGGGCGTGGCCGGGCCTGGGCTACCAGCGCAACAGCATTTGGCTGCGGTTCACCCACCAGGGATACCACAAGGGAAGTTCCCTGCAGGAAGTGGGGCGGCTGCTGGGGGTGGGCCCGGAATTTACTTTTGCGGCGGGGGACAACTACAACGACCTGTCGATGCTGCGGCACGAAGTGGCGCACGGCTTGGCCTGTCCGGCCAATGCGGTGCCGGAGGTGGCGCAGCACGTCGGGTCGCTGGGCGGCTATCTGGCCTCCGACGACGCCACCTTGGGGATGGTAGGGGCATTGCAGCACTTTTTTTACGGCGATTAGCCTGCCCAGCCCGGCTTGACACTGGGCGCAATCCGCGTCTTTTGTCGGCTCCGCGGGCCCCTGGACGGCGAGGACGTCTGGGATCAACCCGACCGCGGCCGACCTCCTTTTGAAACACATTCTTTTCGTCTGCACTGGCAACACGTGCCGCAGCCCCATGGCGGAAGGCTTGTTCCGCGCGGCGGTGGGGGATGCGGGGGATTATTCCGTGCAAAGCGCTGGGATCAGCGCGGCCCGGGGGCAAAGCGCGAGCTCGCAGACGCTGGATCTTTTGAAGCGGGAGCGGGCGGAGCTCAGTCGTTTCCGCAGCCAGCCCCTGACGCGGGCCCTGGTGGATCAAGCCACGCACATTTTTGCGATGACTCGCGGGCACCGCGAGTATGTGGAGTCTATTTTTCCCCAAGCTGCGGCCAAGACGTATCTAGTCTGCGAGTTTTGCCCTGAGGACGACCTGAGGGGCGAAGATGTGCCGGACCCGATTGGCGGCGGCCGCGCTGCCTACCAAGAAACCCTAGACACCCTAAAGCGCGCGCTGCCCTCGCTGCGCGCCTACATTGAAAAAACCTGGAAGCCCGCTGCGGCGGATTCTGGGTCCTCCCAATCTGTTCCCCTCCCCACCAACGCTCCTACCCCCATGACGTCTCCTGCTGCTGCTGTGCCTGTCGTTTCCCCTGCGCCCATTGGCGCCAAGAAGATTATTGCGGGTGCGGACCACGGGGGGCTGGAGCTCAAAGACGCCTTGGTGCAGGCGCTGCGGGCCCAGGGCCACGAGGTGGAAGACATTGGGACGCACGGCCGGGAGAGCGTGGATTATCCGGATTACGCCAAGACGGTATCGCAGGCGGTTTTGGCGGGCGCCTATGAGGTGGGCCTGTTGGTGTGCACGACTGGGGTGGGGATGAGCATTGCGGCGAACCGGCATCCGGGGATCATGGCGGCGCTGCTGCACGACGAGGTGACGGCGGTGCAAACCCGCAAGCACAACCACGCCAACGTGATGGTGTTCGCGGGATCGACCCGCGAGGCCTCGGCGCTGCGGATGGCGGAGTTGTTTTTGGCCACGGAGTGCGAGGGGGGACGGCACCAGAACCGGGTGGCAATGCTCAATCCTGGCATGCAGCGGGTGGATCCGGAAATTGCCGCCAGCATCAGCAAAGAGGCGGTGCGGCAGCAGAATTTCATTGAGCTCATCGCCAGCGAGAATTTCGCGAGCCAAGCGGTGCGGGAGGCACAGGGCAGCTGCCTGACGAACAAGTATGCAGAAGGCTACCCAGGGAAGCGCTGGTACGGTGGCTGCGAGAATGTGGACGTAGTCGAGCAGTTGGCGATTGACCGGGTGAAGCAGTTGTTTGGGGCGGAGCACGCCAACGTGCAGCCGCACTCGGGGAGCCAGGCCAATGCCGCGGTGTACTTTGCGTTTTTGGATCCGGGGGACAAGATTTTGACTATGAACCTGGCGCACGGCGGGCACTTGACGCACGGGCATCCGGCGAATTTTTCGGGGAAGTTTTACCAGGTGACGCACTATGGGGTCAGCGAGGTGGACGGGCGGATTGACTACGATCAATTGGCGCAGTTGGCGCTGGAGGTGAAGCCAAAGATGATCACGGCGGGGGCCAGCGCCTATCCTCGGGTGATCGACTTTGCGCGGATGGCGGAGATCGCGCGGAGCGTGGGGGCCTATCTGTTTGTGGACATGGCGCACATCGCGGGCCTGGTGGCGGCGGGAGTGCATCCCAGCCCAGTGCCGCACGCGGATTTTGTCACGAGCACGACGCATAAGAGTTTGCGCGGGCCGCGCGGGGGCATCATCCTCTGCAAGGCGGAGCACGCCAAGAAGATTGACGCCCAGGTGTTTCCCGGGGTGCAGGGGGGACCCTTGATGCACGTGATTGCGGCCAAGGCGGTCTGCTTCCACGAGGCCTTGCAGCCGGGTTACAAGGAATACCAGGCCCAGATCGTGAGGAACGCCCAGGCCCTAGCGGCGCGCATGGTCAAGAATGGTTATAAGGTGGCCTCGGGGGGGACGGACAACCACGTGATGTTGATCGACCTGCGGCCGCAGGGGCTCGACGGCAAAATTGCGCAAGAGACCTTGGACGAGGCGGGCATCACCGTAAACAAGAACAGCATTCCCTTTGACACCGCGAGCCCATTCCGCCCCAGCGGCATCCGCATCGGGACGCCTGCGGTGACCACCCGGGGCATGAAGGAAGCGGAGATGGAGCAAATCGCCGACGCCATCCACGCGGTGCTCTCGCAGGTGGGCGACCACGCTATTCTCGCCGCTACTCAGAAGTGGGCGGCGGAGCTCAACCGCCACTTTCCGCTGCCTTAAAGGGGGGAGGGCTCGGCGGGGGCGTGGAGGGCCCAGAGGACCTTGATGGCTTCGGCGGCGGGGCGGACGCAGTGCACCCGGAAGAGGTGGGCTCCGCTGCTGAGGCCGCTGGCGAGGCAGGCCAGGGTTCCGGGGTCGCGGTCGAGCGGGTTGGGGAGGTCGAGCACTTCGCCGATGACGGTTTTGCGGGAGATGGGGAGGAGGATGGGGCGCTGGAAGCGGGCGAGGCGGCCCAGGTCTCGGTAGATCGTGAGGTTGTCGCGGCGCTGTTTGGCGAAGTCGATCCCGGGATCGAGGAGCACCGCGTCGCGGGGCAGGCCGACGGCGGCGCAGAGCGCTAACTTTTCTTCAAAGAAGGACTCCAGTTCGGCCATGATGTCAGGATAGCCGACGTGGGTGTGGGGTTGTTTGGGTCGGCCTTGGCTGTGCATCACGAGGAGGGCGGCGCCGTGTTGGGCGCAGAGGGCGGCGTTGCGTCCGTCGGGGAGGGCGCCGATGTCGTTGAGGAGGTGGCCGCCGAGGGGGAGCACGGCGGCGACCACTTCTGGTCTCCAGGTATTGAGGGAGAGCAGGGGGGGCCAGACTTGATCGGGATCGAAGGGGGGAGCTTGGTGGGCGACGGAGGCGGCCCAGGCTTGATAGGCGGAGATGAAGGCGGCGAAACGGGCGATTTCTTCGGATTCGGAGATGGGGGGGCGGTTGGTGCGGGCGCTCTCGGCGCCGGCGTCGATGAGGTCGGCGCCGTCGGCGGCCATTTGCTGGGCCATGCGGAGGGCGGCTTGGGGGTCGAGGGTGCCATCGCCGCAGAAGGAGTCGTCGTTGAGGTTGACGATGCCCATGACGAGGGGTCGGCGGGGGAAAGCGATGCGGCGGCCGCGGGCGTGGAGGAGCATGGGGAGGAGAATGAAAAGTAGACTGCGGTAGGGGAGGATGGCGGGCGGGTCAAAGGGATGGTGCGCGGAGGGCGGGAATGAGGCCGAGGCGGAGGTTGACGGGTGGGGGCCGCGGGGGGTAGAAAGGGGGGAGTCCAACTTATTTTTGCCGCACCTATGTCTCCTCACTCTTCCCCTGGAATCACGCGCCGTCGCCTTTTAAAAACGGCGGGCGCGGCGGCGGGGTCGCTGGCGCTGCTGCCGAGCGGGATCCTGCGCGGGCAGGGGAAGAAGCCTGGGGACAAATTGAATGTGGCCTTCATCGGGATGGGAGGGCAGATCCAGGGTCACGTGAGCCAGATTTTGCAGATGGGGCACCACGTGGGGGCGATGTGCGACGTGGATGCGGGGCAGATCGCGAGTTCCATGAAGCGCCATGGGGAAGCGGTGGTGGGGGCGGCGAGCTATGCGGACTACCGGGTATTGCTAGAAAAGGAGAAGTCGCTGGACGCGGTGGTCATCGCCACGCCGGACCACTGGCACGCGCCGATTTGCCGGGCGGCGCTGCGGGCGGGGAAGCACGTGTATTGCGAGAAGCCGCTGACCCACACCATCGCTGAGGCCCGCCAGTTGCGGGAGTTGGCGAAAGCTTCGCCGGGGATTACGCAGATGGGGAATCAGGGGAGCGCCTCGGCGAATTTGCGGCGCAGCATGGAATTGATTGAGGCGGGGTTTTTTGGAGCCATCACGGAAGTGCACGCCTGGCATCCGGTGCACGGGTGGCCGAGCGGGGTGGATCGGCCCCCGGGGGGCGAGGCGGTGCCCGCGGGCCTGGACTGGGATTTTTGGTTGGGAGGGGCCCCGGCGCGGCCCTATCAACCCAAGATCTACCACCCGGGCAACTGGCGCGGGTGGTATGACTTCGGCAATGGGTCGCTGGGAGATTTTTGTTGTCACACCTTCAACCTGCCGCTGCGGGCGCTGCATCTGGACTATCCAAGCCGGATCGAAGTGAGCGGCCGCGGGCTGGGCAAGGAGAGCTTTGCGCAGGCCTGCACGGTGCGGATGCACTTCGCGGCGCGCGGGGCGCGCGGGCCCGTGGTGCTGCATTTTTACAGCGGGGGAGATGTTCCGCCGGAGAGTGCCACGGAATGGCTGCGCGGGTCTGGGGGGAGCCTGCCGGGCAATGGCTGCCTGCTGATTGGAGAAAAAGGGCAACTGCAGTGCGGGCTGTGGAATTCGGACTGCAACGTGCGGCTGCAGGACGACCGCCGCTTCATCTGGGCGGGAAACCACCCCGCAGCCAAGCAAATCCCCGAGTCGATTCCCCGGGTAAAAAGCCATCTCGACGAGTGGGTCGACGCCTGCGTGGGCGGGCCCAAGGTGTTTTCCGACTTCGATTTCGGGGGGCACTTGACGGAGATCGGGCTGGCGGGGATCGTGGCCCTCCGCCTGCAGAAGAACATCGACTGGGACGGGCCCAACATGAAGGTCCCGGGTTTGGCGGAGGCAGACCCATACATTCGCCGGGCTGAGGGCAGTCGGTATTTCTAGCCCAGGTTTTGCCTGGGCGGGAAAAGCAACCGGGCCGGGGCGCGGGCCGGGCAGCCAGGTCGCGGGCCTGGGCTATGCCCTGCGGCGCAAATTTGGCTTCGGGGCAGGGGATAACCACCTGATAATCAACGAAGAGCGGGATGGGGAAATCGTTCTCCGCCCCGCCTCGGTCGTCACCGTGCGGGAGATTCTGGCCCGCGTCCTTCAGCCTGGAAACGGGAGGTAAAAGGTGACCAGGGGATCCTTTGGCGCGAAAAGGATGGGGCCTGAGCGGTTTTTTCTGGCATCCAGTGTCTGGTATCCAGTGCCGCACCCGTGGGGTGAGTCCTTCCGGTTTCACAAGGCATTGCCGCATCGGGATCGATCGACCCGCTCGTCGGGCGGGGGCACGTCGAAGGGAGCCATGAGGCGCTCACGACTGGGGAGGGTCTGCCCCTTTCGGGCGACCGGGGGATGCTGGCTGAGTCGGCGTTAGGGCGCCCCTTCAGGGCTTGAATTCCTTTGCTGCTTGCCGACACGGCGGGATCGCTGGCGCCGCCGCCATGATCCAGGCCATGAGCGTCCTGATGCCGCCATCGACCAGGTCATGGGCCTTGCCCAAGCCCCAACGGGGCTTTGCATCCCAGCCCAGGGCAAGGCCCTGGGTAAATGGTTGGCGGCAAACCGGTGCGCTCTGAAGGAGCGCCGCATTGAGGTGGACGAGGCCTGCGCCCGGCCGCGCGTCGTCATGCGGCGTTCCTTCAGAACGCGGGGCTCGGGGGCCTTGGCCAACCCAGGGCCTTGCCCTGGGCTGGTATGCGGTGCCCTTACAGGGCAGCGGTGCCCCGCTGGGGCGCGGATTTGGCGCGCCATCGACGCGGCCTTGAGGCGCCAGCGACGCGGCCTTGAGAGCGCCAACGGCGCGGCCTACGCAAGCCCAGGGTGTCCGGCCAAAAAGCGCAGCGAGCCCTGAAGAGGCGACCTAATCGCTGGTCCCCATCGCGCTCTTTTCCAACCAAGCACCGGCGCGGCCCGCTTGGATTCCAAGACCTGGCCCGCTTACGCGACGGCCGCACGGACCACAAAACGGTTCAGCGGAACGCCCCAGTCAGCGGCTGCATTCTCTAGGACGGATTGGACGGATGCGGTCACCCGTGCGGTGCTGCGGGCTTGGGGTTCGAGCATTATGGGGGGCATTTATGCCTCCGGTTTCGAAAATCGTTTGCATCGTATCGCAAAAGCTGAAGGGTCTCCATTGGGCAGCAGTGTTTCTTGAAGCGTTGGGGGATAGAATAATTATTGTGTAATCTGATTTCCTCGTAAAATGGGGCTCCGGAGGCGGTTTTCCCGCCGCTTCCACACCCCAAAATCACCCGTACACCTGCATGGCCTCGACCCTCCCCACACCGGATCCGGACCGCATCGAGGATGCGGTGTTGGCCTTGCTCTGGCTGACTGCCTTTGTTGAAGGTCGTGGGGAATTTGCCTACCGCCGGGCATGGAAAGGGCATGACTGGGAAGCGTTGGGGCGGCTTCACGAAAAGGGGCTCATCAGCGATCCGGTCGGAAAGTCCAAATCCATCGTCTTCACGGATGAGGGAGAGGTGAGGGCAGGGGAGTTGTTTGGCAAGCTGTTTTGCGGCACCCCAACAGTGGAGAACCCGCCGAAAACGAGGCAACCTTTCGCGCCCTCGGCGATTCGACTGTGGGAGGCCATCCCGGAGAGGCATCGGCAACAGATTTTGGATAACGTTTTTTGCAGCCACTGCGCCGATATGTGCCGCATGGAGGACTTTACCGGGTTCAAGGAATTAGGCGATTTGATCCTGCGTGGATTTTGCGGAACCTGCGGAAAGGTTGTGGTCCGATTGGTGGAAACCTCGGAGGAAAAATCCCATCGCTGAACCGCCTTCGACCCGCTTGGAGCGACTCTCCACGGCTGCCTGCGACGGGCAGTTGGCGGCTCCGACGTTGGCGGCGTAACGGCGAACAGGGCTCAATGCGGGTCGCCGGGACCGCCGCTTCGGGCTTCGAGCTCGGGGCGCTCCCGCGGGAGGAGGCCCGCGCTTATGACGAAGCGGGGTGGATGCGATTGTGAAACCCGAAAAGTAGGGCACGTAGCAGACCTCCCCATGCTGAACCGCACCATCCTCGCTGCCTTCCTGCTTGCCCCCTTCTCGCAGCTGAATGCTGCGGACATGCGCTACGCACCTGCTTGGGCCCATATCACTCCGAAGCGGGTGATCAAGCACCTGGCATCTGACGGCGTCGCCTTGGTCAAAGCGGTGGCCGACTTGCAGCCGGGCGATCAACTGGTCATCGCGGCGGGCACTTACGGTGTGGATCGGATGTGGGACATCGCGGTCAGCGGCACCGCGGAGGCACCGATCTGGATCGTGGCCGAGGAGGGCGCCCAAGTCGTCTTCACGCGGCCGGACGCAAAGCAGAATGTTATCAACATCGGCCAGGGCGGCCCGGTGCATCATCTGTGCCTGCGCGGCGTGGAGATCACCGGCGGCAGTCATGGCCTGCGGATCGGGCAGTGCCGCGAGGTGTGGGTTGATCAATGCCACATCCATGATACGGGCGACGTTTGCCTGAGTGCCAACAGCGCGAACACGCAGCGGCTTTTCCTCACGCGCAACCACCACCACCACGGCGGAGGCCACGGCGAGGGCATGTATCTCGGCGCAAACCACGGCCAGTTCATCATGAGCGAGAGCGTGATCGCGCTGAACCACATCCACGACTGCCAGGGTGACCAGGGCGATGGCATCGAAGTCAAGCAGGGCTCGTGGGGCAATCTGATCGCGGAGAACGACATCCACGACACCCAGTATCCCGGCATCACCGTGTATGGCACCGCCGGGAAGCCGGTGAACATCATCGAGCGCAATCTCTGCCGCCGCAGCGCCGATAACGCCATGCAGGTTCAGGGTGAGGCCATCGTGCGCAACAACGTGCTCATCAGCGCCCAGGGCTCCGGCTTCACTAGCAGCGATCACCAGGGCAAATCGCGCAACCTGCAGGTGATCCACAACACCATCATCAACCCCGGCCATGCCTTCCGGGGCGGCTCGTGGAATGCCCGCGAGGGCATGATCCTCGCCAACAACATCCTCTACTCGCGCGACCAGAACGCGATCGACTTCCCCAACGGCAGTGCCGGCGTGAGCATCAGCGGCAATGTCGTCATCGGGGATGGCCCCAAACAGGGCACCTCGCGCGGGCGCGGTTTGGAGGATTTCATCAGCCTGAGCTGGGACGGGGAGAAGCACGACGCCACACCCTCGGTCGAGGCTCCCGTGGATCAGGCCGATGCCACATTTCTCTTGGACACGGACTTCCATGGATTCAAGCGCACCGGGCCGGTGAGCGGCGCGGTACATCGGTGAAAACTCATTCCGTTTTTTTTGGATCCCCCTCACAGCTTCACTTTCCGCAGCCGCAGGGCGTTGCTGATGACGGAGACGGAACTTAGGCTCATCGCAGCACCGGCGATGATCGGGCTGAGTAGCAGGCCAAAGAACGGGTAGAGCACGCCGGCCGCCACGGGGATTCCCAGCGCGTTGCAGAGGAAGGCAAAGGCGAGATTCTGCCGGATGTTGCTCATGGTGGCGCGGCTGAGGCGGATGGCTTGCGCGATGCCGCGGAGGTCGCCTTTTACCAGCGTGATGCCTGCGCTCTGCATGGCCACGTCGCTGCCGGTGCCCATGGCGATGCCGACTTCGGCTTCACTGAGCGCCGGGGCGTCATTGATGCCGTCGCCAGCCATGGCGACGTGGTTGCCTTCCTTGCGGAGCTTTTTGATGTGGGCGACTTTTCCGGCGGGTTCGGTCTCCGCTTCCACCGCATCAAGGCCGAGTTGTTTGGCCACAGCAGCGGCGGTGCGCCGGTGGTCGCCGGTGAGCATGACGACTTTCAAGCCGAGCGTGTGGAGATCTTTGATGGCTGCGGCTGTGGTGGATTTGATAGGATCGGCGACGGCGAGGATGCCGGCCGGTTTGCCGTCGATGGCGACGAACATCGCGGTCTTGCCGTCCTCCTGGAGTTTCGCCGTCGTGGCTTCGAGTTGGTCCAATCCAGTGACCTTTTCGTTCCGCAGGAAATCCGCTTTGCCCACTATGACCATGCGCCCCTTGACGCTTCCGAGGACCCCGCCCCCCGTCACCGAGCGAAAATCCTTCACCTCATCAGGGGTAAGTTTTTGATCTTTTGCGCCAAGCACAATCGCTGTGGCGAGCGGGTGTTCGCTGTTCTGTTCCAAGGAGGCAGCGAGACTTAAAAATTCCTTCGCATCGAACCCAGCGCAGGGCAGGACATCCACGAGCTTGGGTTTGCCTTCGGTAAGCGTGCCTGTCTTGTCCACGACCAAGGTGGTGACCTTTTCCAAGTGTTCGAGCGCTTCGGCGTTTTTGACCAGCACACCGAGCTGCGCGCTACGTCCGACGCCGACTATGATGGACATAGGAGTTGCTAAGCCTAACGCGCATGGGCAGGCGATGATGAGGACCGCCACGGCATTCACGAGCGCGTGCGCCAGCCGTGGCTCCGGCCCGACCCACATCCAGACGATGAAGGTGATTAGCGAAACGGCCAGCACCGTCGGCACAAAAATGGCCGCGGCTTTGTCGGCGAGACCCTGGATCGGCGCGCGACTGCGCTGCGCTTCGGCCACCATCGTCACAATCTGACCGAGCAAGGTGGCGTCGCCCACGCGTTCGGCCTGCATGACAAAACTGCCGGTGCCGTTGAGGGTGCCGCCAGTCACTTTGTCTCCAGTGGTTTTTTCGATGGGGAGCGGTTCGCCGGTGATCATGGACTCTTCCACGCTGGAGTGGCCTTCGACGACCGCTCCATCCACGGGCACCTTGCCACCGGGCACGACGCGCAAATAGTCGCCGACCTTCACTTGATCGAGCGGAACTTCCTTGTCGCCGCCGTCCCTGATGAGACGCGCCGTGGGTGGCGCAAGATGGAGCAATGCCTTGATGGCGCTGCCCGTGCGACTGCGGGCCCGGAGTTCAAGCACCTGACCAAGCAGCACCAGCACCGTCACCATCCCCGCGGATTCAAAGTAGATGCCGACCTTGCCGCCGTGCCGCATCGAATGCGGGAATAGATCGGGCGTCAGCATCGCCACCGCGCTGAACACATAAGCGGCGCCCACGCCCATGGCGATGAGCGTGAACATGTTCAAGTTCATCGACGCGATCGAGCGCCAGCCGCGCTCGAAGAACGGCCAGCCCGCCCACCACACCACGGGCGTCGCGAGCGCAAACTGGATCCAGCGCGAAACATCACCCATCGCCCACGCCTGTCGGCCTAGGGCCGGGATCATGTGCGCCATCGCCAGGAGGAACACCGGCAAGGTCAGCGCCGCGCCGATCCAAAAGCGCCGCGTCATGTCATTCCGCTCCGCATGGTCCGCATCCGCGCCAGGGGACAAATCCATCGGTTCCAGTGCCATGCCGCACTTTGGACATGGGCCTGGATGATCCTGCTGCACCTCGGGATGCATCGGGCAGGTGTAAATGGTTCCGCCCGGCAACTTCATCGCGGTCTTCTCCTCCTTAGACTTCGGGGAGTATGGCGAGGACAAAAACTCCTTCCGGCAAGGCGCACTGCAAAAGTAGAAAGTCTTTCCATCGCGTTCAGCTTGGAGGGCCGTCGCTGCGTCTACTTTCATTCCGCAAACGGGGTCTATTGTCATGTTGAGTTAGATTCAGGTAGTCTGCGCAAGGCCCCGTCAGGGTGATCTGAGCTACTTTTTGAAGAGCTTGTGGGTCGCCACAACGAGGAAGACCGCCAACAATATGCTGATAACTGTCCAGAGCCACATGTCTTCGCCCATCCCGCCATTCTTTAATTCATCACCTTGATTCATCATAATAGCTGAGATTGGAATGGCGCGCTCCCGTCCGGCAGCCTCGGAAGCACGGGTGCTGCAGAAGTCCTGTCCCCACTGTCGTCGAATGCCTGCTCAACGGCAGCAGTTCGATGCGGTGGCTTCCTCGATGGCTTTTTCAACTGCGGCGCGGCTCTCGCCAGTGCGTTTCTGGATGCGGCCCAGCAGTTCGTCCTTCTTGCCTGCGAGATATTGTAGGTCGTCATCCGTGAGGGAGGCCCACTGCTGCTTCAACTTGCCTTTGGTAATGTTCCAGTCGCCTTTGATTTCGAGCGTGTTCATATAAATGAGTTTTTGGTGTTGAGATTAGCTGTTTTAATACCATGGCCTCTGCGCCTCATTGAGGTGCGGCGGCGCCGTCTGCTTCGGCGTGCTGTGAATGATCTTTCATTCCCTTCATCATGGGGCACTGGGACATGGATTTCTTGCCCAGCTGCATGTGCTCCATCATGTGCTTCATCATTTTCTCCTCCATCTTGGCTTTTTCTTCATGCATAGCGGTGCGCTGCGCTACCAGACTTGTGACGAGTCCGGCCATCAGCGCCTGCTTTTGCTCCGCTGGAGCGGCGTTCATTGCCGCTACTTTGGCGGCGAGATCGGCATCCTGTTCCTTCATCTTGGCGCTCGCCTTCTCTTTGGCCTGCTTCATTTCCTGGCATTGCGCTTTCATCTTGCCTTCCATCATGGGCTTGTTTTCATCCTCCGGCTCGGCTGACCGTGAGGATATAGGTGCCAGGCAGGCGGCTGTTAGGAAGAGGGCGAGGCTTGCGCCAAAGAGGTAGTTGTGGATTGTTTGAGATTTCATCGGGTGGCGTGTGGTTTGTCTGGTTCGTGGAACACGGAGGTTGCGTCCGCTGCGGATGCCCGCGTTACGCTTGAAGTTGATCATAGTGCTATGGACCGGATGCGTTTGCTATGGGTTGAAACCCGACCGAACCTCAACTCGATGCGGTAAGACCACGCACCCGGCCCACCGATCGCGCGATCATCCGTGCTTCGTTGGGGCGAATGGCGCGAACTCTGGCGCGGCGGCTGTTCTTGGAGTTCACTGGTCGGACATTTCTATTGCGCGGCTCCTGGTGCGTCTTTTGCCTCCTCGGATTCCTCGGTTGGGTGATGGGGCGGGAATTCGCCTCCCTGGTGGAGCGCCTGACAAATGACCAGGCGCATCGCCCCGCGCGACGTTTCCTTCCGCGAGACCGCCCGCGGAGGCAGGATCGGGCATCTCCATGACATCCGCCCCGCCATCGTCCAAAGCAGCGTCGCAACCCAGGTCCCGTCGGCCAAAGAGGCGCCTGAAAACGAAGGAACAAGCTCCGGCGGCTAACCAACCGTCTTTCCCAGCAACGCGGCCCCAGCCGCTCCAAAACCTCCGGAAGGCCAACCCAGTCTAGACCGCCCATCCCTGAGGTGAACGCGGCACCGTCCAACGGTTGGTTAAATGAAGTGGTGGGGTCTGCCGACGAGGGCTTGGGGAATGCCGCGCCGTTGGCGCTCAGACCAGCGACCGCGTCGGCCGGTTTCTGCTCAGGCCAGCCACCAGCCATCGGCTGTACGCGGTGTGCTCGGCATGGGGCTTTACTTCACGGGTCTGCCTTATGTCGTCCTGTGGGGCGTGCTCGCCGCGCTCCTGCGATCGGTTTCCTATCCCGGTCCGGTGCTGGTCGCGATTCTCTTAAACGGGATTGGGTGTTCACCCTATGGAGTCTGTCTGTCCATAGGCTAAGGTGAACCCGTCAGACATTACCAATATGGCTCCGTCTGTCAAAAATACACTTATGAAAAATATCCCAATCAAACCTATCCTTGTTGTTGCTATCCTACAATTTGCCGCTTGCAGTACGACCACGGTGGTCAAACCGCAGCCGACCACCAATTCGCAATCGGTCCACCGCACATTCAGGACCTCGACCTCAGGGTTTAACGCCCCGAACAGCTCCAGCACCACGGAAACCCGCTCGGTTACAACTGAGTAGGCCAGGCCGTGGCCAGCTCCTGGCCGCTGGTGTCGGCCATGCCCGCCGCTCCGCGGGCGCAGGACTGGGAGCTGGGTATTCGGCTGGCATCGCCAGACCCCCTCTCCCCCTTCCCGGTCCTGCCAATCACGCCATCCGCGAAAAGCAAATTCCTTTCCGAGACAATCCAGACGTGCTCCCGCCTCTGCTTGAGAGCCTAACC
>CANHIJ010000058.1 GCA_947460575.1 Verrucomicrobiales bacterium
CAGGCCTACGAACAACTCGTCGACCGCCTCCTCGCCTCGCCTCACTTCGGCGAGCGCCTCGCCCTGCCCTGGCTCGACGCCGCTCGCTACGCCGACAGCAACGGCTTCCAACAAGACGGCGACACCCACCAATACCTCTGGCGCGACTGGGTGGTGCGGGCGCTCAACGCCGATATGCCCTTTGATCAGTTTTCCATTGAGCAACTCGCCGGCGACCTCCTCCCCCAGCCCAGCGAGGACCAACTCGTCGCCACCGCCTTCAACCGCAACCACCTCCTCAACGGCGAGGGCGGCGCCATCGCCGAAGAACAACGCAACGTCATCCTCTTCGATCGCGTCGACACCACTGCCACCACTTGGATGGGCCTAACCGTGGCCTGCGCCCAGTGCCACGACCACAAGTACGATCCCATCACCATGCGGGACTACTACTCCATGATGGCGCTCTTCAACAATGTCCCAGAAAGCGGCGTCCCCGGCGGAGGCGGCCAGTACCGCATCGCCGACCCCGCCATCCCCGTGGGCAATCCCGCCGAAAAAGCCAAATTGCAAGAATTGGAGTCCGCCCTCCAGCAGGCCCGCGCCGAAGCCGAGCGCCTCTCCCAAAGCCCCGAAACCCTCGCCGCCCTCCAGGCCTCCGAACTCGCCCTCGCCAACCAAAGCCCAGTAGCCTGGCAAGTGATCGCGCCCACCTCCCTCCGCGCCACCGACGGCGTGCAGCTCCGCCTTCTTGAGGACCAGTCCATCTTCGCCGAAGGACCCCGCCCGGATAAAGCCAACTACACCCTCGTCCTCCCGAGCTCTCCCTGGCCAGTCCTCGGCTTCCGCATCGAAACCATCCCCGACGACCGCCTGCCTTCTAAGGGCGCCGGCCGCTCCGATAGCGGCAACGCCGTTCTAACTAAAATGCGCATCTCCGCCGGAGGCCAGGAAATCCGCGCCAGCGCCGCCAGCGCCAGCTACAGCCAAGGCGGCTTCAGCCCCCAAGGCGCCATCGACGACGACCCCGCCACCGCCTGGGCCTTCCACCCCGACACCGCCAAACCCCACGAACTCATCGTCCAAACCGCCGAACCCATCCCCCCCAACCTCCCGCTCGAACTGACCTTCGAGTTCCAATCCCCCAACACCCAGCACCAACTCGGACGCTTCCGCGTCGCCGCCACCGCCAGCCCCGAGCCCGCTAACCGCCAAGCCCTCCCCGATCCCCTGCGCGCTATCCTAGCTAAAGCTGCAGCGGAGCGCTCGCCCGAGGAAACGGCTCAACTCCGCGACTACGTCTCCAAAAATCGCGCCCCCGCCCCCCTCGCGGAAGCCCGCCGCCTCGCCGCCGCCTCGGAAAAATCCCTCAACGATTTCCGCCAAGGCCTGCCCCGCGTCATGGTGATGTCCGACGCCCAGCCCCGCCAAACCAAGATCCTCGACCGCGGCAGCTACCTCACTCCCCGCGAAGATGTCACCGCCGACACCCCGAGCTTCCTTCCGGCCCTAGCCGCCGAAGCCCCGCGCAACCGCCTCGGCTTTGCCCAGTGGCTCTTCCGCCCCGACCACCCCCTCACCGCCCGCGTCCAAGTCAACCGCTTCTGGCAGTACCTCTTCGGCATCGGCCTGGTCAAAACCGCCGAAGACCTCGGCGTGCAAAGCGAAATGCCCCCTCACGGTCCCCTCCTCGACTGGCTCGCCGTCGAATTCCGCGAACAGCGCTGGAGCCAAAAATCCCTCCTCCGCCTCCTCCTTACCAGCAGCACCTACCGCCAAACGAGCCGCGTCACTCCCGAACTGCTCCAGCGCGATCCCGAAAATCGCCTCCTCGCCCGCGCCGCCCGCTTCCGCCTCCCTTCCCTCCTCCTGCGCGACCTCGCCCTCGCTTCGAGCGGCTTGCTCCAAACCCAGTTAGGGGGCAAACCGGTCTATCCCTACCAACCCGACTCCGTCTGGGAAACCCTCGCCATCACCAAAGAGCGCGACTTCACCTACCCCGCCTCTAGCGGACCCGACCTCTACCGCCGCAGCCTCTACACCTTCTGGCGCCGCACCATCGGCCCAGTCAACATGTTCGACGCCTCCCCTCGCCAGTCCTGCAAGGTCCGCCTCGCCGTGACCTCAACCCCCCTCCACGCCCTCACTACCCTCAACGACCTCACCTGGAGCGAGTCCGCTCGGGTCCTCGCAGAACAAGCACTCCTAACGTCCCCTGAGCGCCCCGCCCAGTTGGCGTTTGCCACCCGCCGCATCCTCGCGCGCGCCCCGTCCCCCGCTGATCTCGCCGCCCTCACTAAACTCTTTGACCGCCAACTCGCCCACTACGCCGCCGACCTCCCCGCCGCCGCCGCCTTCATCGCCGTGGGCGGCGCCCCTCGCAATGCCTCCCTCCCCCCCGCCGAACACGCCGCCATGGCCGCCACCTGTCTAGCACTCTTCAACCTCGACGAAGCCCTCACCCGCCAATAACCTCCCGCGCTTCTTCCTTTTTCCAATTCGCCCCCCCATGCACCCCTTCGAACTCAATCAGCACCGCGTCACCCGCCGTCAATTTTTTGGCCGCGGCGCCGCCGGACTCGGCAGCGTAGCTCTCGCTTCCCTCTTCCAATCCGAAGCCCGCGCCGCCGCTCAAAGCGGCCAACCCGGCTTGCCCGGCCTGCCCCACTTCGCCCCCAAGGCCAAACGAGTCGTCTGCCTCTGGCAAGGCGGCGCCCCTTCCCACGTCGACCTCTTCGACCCCAAGCCAAAACTCTATCAAATGGCCGGACAGGACATCCCCGCCAGCGTGCGCGGCACCACCCGGCTTTCCACCATGTCCTCCAGCAACGCCCGCTGGCCCATCGTCCCCGCCATCAAGCCCTTCCAGCGCTACGGCCAGAGCGGCACGGAAATCAGTTCCCTGCTCCCCGGGATCGGCTCCATTGCCGACGACATCTGCGTCGTCCGCAGCATGAACACCGAAGCCGTCAACCACGCCCCCGGAGTCACGTTCTTCATGACCGGCTCCCAAGTGCCCGGCCGCCCTAGCATGGGTGCCTGGCTCGCCTATGGACTGGGCTGCACCACCAGTGACCTCCCCGCCTTCGTGGCTATGACCTCCTCCGACAAAGGCCGCACTTGTGGCCAACTCTTCTTTGACTACTATTGGGGCGCAGGCTTTCTCCCTAGCCGCTATCAAGGCGTTCGCTTCCGCAATACCGGCGACCCCGTCCCCTACCTGGAAAACCCTCCCGGGGTCAGCCGCAGCGCCCGCCGCCTCATGCTCGACGACCTCCAGTCCATGAACGCCGCCCACCTCGCCGACTACGGCGACCCCGAAATCGATACCCGCATCTCCCAGTACGAAATGGCCTTCCGCATGCAGGCCAGCGTCCCCGACCTCCTCGACTTCTCCAACGAACCCAAGAGCGTGTTGGAAATGTACGGCCCCGACGTCCTTACCAAAGGCAGCTACGCTAACAACTGCTTGATTGCGCGTCGCCTCCTCGAGCGCGGCGTCCGCTTCGTCCAACTCATGCACAGCGGCTGGGACCAACACGGCAATCTCCACACTCAACTCGCCGAACAGTGCCGCGACACCGACCTCCCCAGCGCCGCCCTCGTCAAGGACCTCAAACAGCGCGGCCTCCTCGACGACACCCTCGTCACCTGGGGCGGAGAATTCGGCCGCACCCCCTTCGGCCAGGGCGACCCCGCCAAACCCACCGGCCGCGACCACTTCGGCCGCGCCTACAGCTGGTGGATGGCCGGCGGCGGCGTCAAACCCGGCACCACCTACGGCGAAACCGACGACTTCGCCTGGAATATCACCAAGGACCCCGCCCACGTCCACGACCTCCAAGCCACTATCATGCACCTCTGTGGCATCAACCACGAAGCCCACACCTTCCGCTACCAGGGCCGCCAGTTCCGCCTCACCGACGTGCACGGCTCCGTCCTCAAAGGAATGTTAGCATAGCGCGCGCCAAAGCCAGCGGCGCTCCGGTGCGCCGCTGGGGCCTATCCTAACGCTTTCGCTTGCCGCCGCCGCCCGGGCGCCCCATTTGGCCAAACTTGCTGCCCCCGGAGTGCTTGCCGCCGCCCATTCCCGGCATGCCGCCGAGCTTGCTAAAGTCCGGCATGCCGCCCCCGCCCATCAGGCCCCCCATTCCGCCCATTCCCCCCGCGCCCCCCATCATCTTGGCCATCTGGCCCATCTTGCCAGGATTCTTCATGAGTTTGCGCATGTCGCCGAATTGCTGCAACATGCCGTTGAGTTCATTGACGGAGCGCCCCGCCCCCGCCGCGATCCGCGCCCGGCGCTTGGCGTTGAGGATTTCCGGTCGCTTCCGTTCCTTGGGCGTCATCGACAAGATGAGGGCCTCGATGTGGAGCAATTTGCGATCGTCCACCTGCGTTTTCATCTCCTTGATCTTGCTCCCTACCCCCGGCAGCAAGCTCAGCAAGCCCATCATCCCCCCCGCTCCCGACGTTAGCTTCTTCATCATCTTGAGCTGCCCCAAGAAGTCGTTGAAATCAAAATCCGCCGCCGTCATCCGCTCCATCATCTTCATGGCGTCGGCCTCGTCGATGGCCTCCGCGGCTTGCTCCACCAGGCCCACAATGTCTCCCATCCCCAAAATGCGCTGCGCCATCCGGTCCGGCACAAACACGTCTAACTGGTGCATTTTTTCCCCCACCCCAGCATACTTGATGGGCTGCTGGGTGACCCGCCGCATCGAAAGCGCCGCCCCCCCTCGGGCATCTCCGTCAAGTTTGGTGAGGACGATCCCGGTGATACCGATGGCTTCGTGGAAAGTTTTGGCCACGCTAACTGCTTGCTGACCAGTCGCCGCGTCCGCCACCAGCAGCACTTCGCGCGGCTTGAGCCACTGGCGCAATTCCTTGAGTTCCCCAATCAGGGCCTCGTCCACCTCCTGGCGGCCCGCGGTATCAAAAATAATCACGTCGGCGCGCTGCTCCGCGATCCACGCCTCGGCCGCCTGCGCCGCCCGCAGCACCTTGGTCTCCCCCGCCGCAGGTTGATAGACCGGCACCTCAATTTCCCGCCCCAAGGTGGCCAACTGCTCCACCGCGGCCGGCCGGTAAAGGTCCAGCGCCACCAGCACGGGACGCCGCCCTTCCTTTTTCAGCTTCAACGCTAACTTAGCTGAAGTCGTGGTCTTCCCCGCCCCGTTGAGCCCCACCATCAAAATCCGCGCCGGAGGCGTCAAATCCAAAGGCACCGCATCGCCTCCGAGCAAGGCCGTGATCTCGTCGTGGAATATTTTGATCAACTGCTGGCCCGGGGTCACGCTCTTGAGCACTTCCGCACCCAGCGCCTTCTCTTTCACCGCCGCCAAAAAGTCGCGCGTCACCGCAAAGTCAACATCGGCCTCTAGCAGCGCCAAGCGCACGTCCCGCAGGGCATCGCTCACATTGCTCTCGCTGATCTTGCCCAGCCCGCGCAGGCGGCGAAAGACTCCTTCAAATTTATCGGTCAGGGTTCCAAACATGGCATTTTAGGGGGAAAAAGGAAAAAGCTTAGGGGGATGGGGAAGGCGCTCCGCTGGTCGGCGGCGGCGCCGCGGAGGCTGGCGGCAGCCCGGCCCCCGCCGCGGGCAGGCCCATGGCCCCATCGGGCGTCACCGCCGCCTCCAGCACCGGCGGCGCCTCCGGCAGGTAGCGCGCCACCAAGTCCAACCCAAAATGCCAATTCACCGCGTCCGGTTTCGGCTCCGCGAACCGCTTGAAGGTCACAAACACCTGGCACTCCGGCGCCCGCAGCACTTCGCGCATTTGATACGAAATCCGCCCCGCAGCCTCGTCGTACACCGCGGGCACGGTCCCAAAACCCGCGATTTTCATGGCCACCGTGGCCGGGTCGATCCCGGTCAACTTGGAGACGTCCACCTCGATCAGGGGCAAGCGCTCTGCCACCGTGGCGTCCGGCCGCGGACTGGTGCTGACCAGGGACTCGCCCTCAGGCCCCCCCAACAAGGACTTGGCCAAATCCCCTCCCGAAGTCCCCCGCGAACTGACCGCGCGGCGGAAATTCGCATTGCTCGGGTCGTTGCCCAAAATAATGTAGCGCGCCAAGGTCGTCGCGGGCATGTCCCAGGTGACCTTGGCCGGATTGACCGTGAACAGGGCCTCGTAGCCCGCCTCTTGGCCGATTTCCTGTTCCCGCTCCGTGTTGTACCCGCCAGGGTAGGCATAGGTGCGCATCGGCTGCCCGAGCAGATCCTCCAAAAACTGCTTGGAATCCTTCATCTCGGTCCGCAAAAAGCGGTCGGCTTCCTCCGGCGACTTCCGCTCCAGGTTGCGAATGCGCGACGGCAGGGGATGGCTCACGCTGTGGCTGCCCACTTCCCCTCCATTCCCTAGCAACTCTCTAATCTCCGGGGTGGTCAAGGCCCGCCCCCCCCCGTTCACAAAGCGCTTATATAAAAACACCGTAAAGGGATAACCAAACTCTTTGAGCACCGGAAGCGCGAGTCGGTGCACGCTCTTCCATCCATCGTCCATGGTCAAAACCACACTCGGATCCGCGATGTCCTTCTCCCCGCGCCGCCAGGCCAGGAAATCGCTCATGGAGATCACTGGAAGCCTAGCATCTCGCAGCGCCTGCATCTGATCGCGGAAGTGATCGATGTTGATCTCCATCGGATTGCGCGACTTGCCCGTGGTAAAGTCGTGGTACCCCAACACAATCACCTGGGCCGACTTGTTAATGGTGAGGGCGGGCACCGCCGGGTCGATGGCGGGCTCCACTGGCGGCGCCAGCTTGGGCTCCGCGACAATTTCCGGAACCACGCCCTGCGGCTCCGGCGGGGGAACCGCGCGGATCCCATCGCAGCTCGCCAGCAGCCCGGCCAGCAGCCCAAGCGCGGCCAGCGGCCGCACCGCGGCGCGGATCAGGGAAAGAAATGGGCGACAGTGAAGCAGCGGCGGCATCCAAAAATCGGGATAAGTGGGGAAAATGTACCCTACGCAGGGTGGCGGCCGATTGCAACGCGCCCCTTGCAGCGGAATTTTCCGGGCGCACACGCGCGGTTTATCGCTACCCTGCCCCCCATGCTCCGCAAAACTAAAATCATCGCCACCCTCGGCCCCGCCACCGACTCCCCCGCGGTGCTCCAGGATTTAATCCGCACCGGCGCCAACGTTTTCCGCCTCAACATGAGCCACGCCGCCCCGGAGTGGTGCCGCCGCATGACCGCCCAAGTGCGCACCGCCGCCGCCGCGGTCGGCCGCGACGTCGGCGTCCTCATGGACCTGCGCGGCCCCACCATCCGCACCGGCGACCTCCCCGCCGCCCACCACCTCCAGCCCGGCGACACCGTGGAATTCACCCTCTCCGACGCCCCGCCCACCCAGCCCATCTCCACTAGCGTCAATTACCCCGGCCTCCACGCGGACCTCCGAGTCGGCGACACCGTGCTCGTCGACAACGGCATCCTCCAAATGCGCGTCCTCTCCACCAGCCCCGAGCGCGTCCTCTGCACCGTTCTCAACCAAGGCCAACTGGGCTCCCGCCGCCACATCAACCTCCCCGGCATCAAGGTCAACCTTCCCCCCCTCACCCCAAAGGACTACCACGATATGCAGCTGGCCGCCGAATTGGAAATCGATTTCGTGGCCATGTCCTTCGTGCGCGACGCCTCGCACCTTCACCTCCTCCGCGAATCCCTAGCGGAACTCGGCTGCCCGGCCCGCATCGTGGCCAAAATCGAGGACCAACAAGCGGTGCGCCACCTCGACGAAATCATCGAGGCCGCCGACGTCGTCATGGTGGCCCGCGGCGACCTCGGCATCGAGGTCCACCTCGAGGAACTCCCCGTCCTCCAGCGCAAAATCGTCCGCCAATGCGTCGCCCGCGGCCGCAGCGTCATCGTGGCCACCCACATGCTCGAGAGCATGATTCAAAACCCCGTTCCCACCCGCGCCGAAGTCACCGACGTCGCCCACGCCGTCTTCGAAGAAGCTGACGCCATCATGCTCAGCGGCGAAACCAGCAGCGGCGCCTGGCCGGTGCGCTGCATCGAGGTTATGGACAAAATCGCGCGCCGCATCGAAGAAGACACCGTCCGCGCGGAAAACCCCGCCCTCGGGGCCGTGCCTGACAACGACAAGCAGCGCATCGTCAAACACGCCGTGGCCCTAGCGGACTCTCTAACGGATGCCGCAATCGTCGTTTTCACCGCCCGCGGCGTGCTCGCCCGCTACGCTGCCTGGTTCCGTCCCGCGCGGGCTCCCATCTTCGCGTTTACCCCCAGCCTCGCCGTGGCCCGCGGACTGCACCTCTGCCGCGCCGTGCAGCCCTATGTCCTGGGCTTCAACCCTGGACAACCCCACGAAACTATCGCCGCCGCCGTGGCCTTTCTCAAGGAACACCACCACATCCTCCCCGGTCGAACCCTGGTCATCATCAGCGACGTCCTGCAGGGCGAATTCACCGTGGACTCCATTCTCGTCCAGCCCGCCTGAACCCTTCCCCAGGCTTGCAGGCTCCCGCGCCCCCGCTACCCTCTGCCCTTCCATGACCCCTTCCCTGCTTTCCCGTCTGTCCCGCGCCCTCGCGGCCGCTTGCCTCCTGGCGGCAGGGGCCTGCAGCGAGCGCGCCACCGCCCCCGCCGACCTCGTCTTTATCAACGGCGCCGAAGTCGGCTCCATTGATCCCTCCCAAGTCAGCTCCCAAGTAGACGGGCGGGTCGTGACCTCACTCTTCGAGGGCCTCATGCGCTACAATGCCCAAGGCCGCGCGGAACCCGGGGTCTCCACTGGCCCTAGCGTTTCCCCTGACGGGCGCACTTACACCTTCCCCCTCCGAGAAACGGCCCGCTGGAGCAACGGCGAGGTGGTCACTTCTCAGGACTTCCTCGGTTCCTGGCACCGCTTCCTTCTGCCCGCCACCGCCGCCGACTACGCTTCTATCTTCTATTGCATCAAAAACGCCGAGGCCTTCAACACCGGCAAGTTGACCGACTTCTCCCAAGTCGGCATCCAGGCCCCCGACTCCCGCACCTTGGTCGTGACCCTGGAAAATCCCGTGCCCTACTTCCAGGACCTGGTGGCCTTCATGGCTTTCTGCCCCATTCACCTGCCCTCCCTCCAGGCCCTCGGCTCCGCCTACTTCAAGCCCGCTCACCTCGTCGGCAATGGCCCCTATCAACTCAAAGAATGGCGCCTCAACGACCGCATTCGCCTCCAGCGCAGCCCCACCTATTGGGATGCCGCCCAAGTCCGCATGGCCACCGTCGACGTCCTCCCGATCGACAACCCCGCCACCGCGGTCAACCTCTTCCTCACCAACGAAGCCGACCTCATGATGGACAAGGGCCTCATCCCCAATGCCCTCGCCGATGAGCTGCGCAAAAAACCCTATTTTCACCACAAACCTTTCCTCGCCACCTGGTTTATCCGCTTCAATGCCCAGCGCAAGCCCTATGACGACCCCCGCGTCCGCCAGGCCCTAACGCTCGTACTCGACCGCGACCGCATCGTCAATGCCGTCACCCGCCTTGGCGAAGTCCCCGCTTTTTCCATCACCCCCCCCGGCGCGGGCGACAACTACCAGCCCCCCGCAGGCCTCGCCCCCGACATCGCCCTCGCCCAAAAACTCCTCGCCGAAGCTGGCTTCCCCGGCGGCCGCGGCTTTCCCGTCCTCAATTTCCTCTACCCCAACAAGTTTCCCTCCGACCGCGGCATCGCCGTAGAACTCCAGTCCATGTGGCAGCGCCACCTCGGCCTCACCGTCGCCCTCACCAGCGAGGAATATAAAACCTACCTCGACTCCCAAAAGAAAGTCGACTACGACGTCAGCCGCTCCAGCTGGGTCGGCGACTACAACGACCCCAACACCTTTCTCGACATGTTCCTCACCACCAGCGGCAATAACCGCACCGGCTGGTCCAGCCCCGCCTATGATCAACTGATCGCCCAGGCAGCCTCCGAAGCCGATCCCGCCAAGCGCTACGCTATCCTGCGCCAGGCGGAGACCCAATTGATCGAAACCGAATGCGTCGTCGCCCCCGTCTACCACTACGTCGGGGTCCAGTTCTACCAACCCGACTTCCTCGGCGGGGTCGAGGCCAACCTCACCGATGAGCACCCCCTGCGCTGCCTCTTTTGGAAGCAGTCGCCCCCCCGCCTCTCAAAACCCTAACGTTCATTAGCGCTGCCAGCGCCGCCAGCACTCGATGAAGCCATCGGCAAAATCTTGGGGCCGCCGCTCCACCCAGCGGTCGACCTCCTCGGGCGCAAACCATTGCCCGGTCTCGATTTCCGCCGCGGGCCAGCGCAACGGATTGGTCCAAGTGAGGCTGTACAATTGGACAAACTCCCATCCGGTGCCCGGCCCCGCGGCCACGGCCGCTTCCAGGCGCAGGCGGTCCGCCGTGGTCTTGATGCCGAGTTCCTCCTCCACCTCGCGCAGAGCTGCGGTTAGGTAATCTTCGCCCGCGTCTAAGTGCCCGGCGGCGCTGCTGTCCCAGCGCTCCGGCATCTTGTCCTTGAGGTGGCTGCGCCGCTGCAGGAAGATGTCCCCCGCCTCGTTGCGCACAAAAAGGTGCACCGCGCGATGCCGCAGGTTTTCGGCGTGGACCACCTGGCGCCGCTCCTGGCCGATCACCCGATCGTCCGCGTCCACCACGTCAAACATTTCATCGTCCCGCTGCCCCTGGCCAGGGTTGGGCGCGGGGTCGTAATAATTGGTGAGGTGCACCCACTGCCGGAGGTCCAATTCCTGGGCCCGCGCCAGGGGATTGCAGCCCACCAGCCCCGCCAACTCCTCCCAACTATGCTCCGGGTGTTTAGGCAAAAGATTGCGCAGCATCTTGCGGCGCTGGGAAAATCCCTGACTTAAGAGGCGATCAAAGAGGCGCTCCTCAAACACTGGAAAACCCACCCGTGCCCGCGGCGTCATCGCAATCACCCCGCTGTCCACCGCCGGGCGCGGCACAAAAATATCCGGCGGCAACTCCCGCAAATAGGCAATGTCCCACCACGCCTGGCTGCGCAAGGTGAGCAGCCCGTAGAGGTGGTCGTGCGGCTTAGCGCTCAATTTCAGGCACACTTCCTTCTGCAAGGTGAAGACCGCGCGGCAAGCCGGGCTGGGGTGCCCCATCAAGTTGCGAATGATCTCCGTCCCGCAGGAATAGGGCAACGCCCCTAGCACCTTGAGTGGCTGCTCCGCGTAAAGGGGCCGCGCGTCATAGCGGATCGCATCCCCATGCACCACTTCTACCCCAGGCAAATGCCCAAACTTGCCCCGCACCAATTCCACCAATTTGTCATCCTTCTCGACCAAAATCACTCGCCGCGCCCCCCGCTTCACCAAGTGCTCGGTCAGCGCCCCCATCCCCGGGCCAATCTCTAACACCGTGTCCTCCGGCCCCACTGCTAATTGGTCTACGATCCACGAGGCCACCGCCCGGTCGGTCATGAAATTTTGCCCCATCCCATAGCTGGGATCAATCTCCCGCTCCCGCATGGTGCGCCGCGCCGCCTGGCGCTCCGGCGTGCTCTCCTTGGTTTTGCTGCTTCGTCCCATCTCGCTCCCCTCCCCCGGTTTGCCTCAGCCCGCAAGCTGCAATGGCCTCCCCAAAGCCACAGATGGCACAATCCCATTTTGGAGAGACTATAAAATGGCCTGCATGGCGATGACCGCCGGGCTGGTGACGTCCCGCAAGGGCCCGCCCCACCGCTCCGCCCAAAGTCGGACCTCTGCGCAGCGCGGATCGGGACCGCCATCTGCAATGTCAGTCATACCGAGGCGATCATTCGCCTGGAATGGCCGCGCCGCTGTTTGCCAGTCAGAAGCATTTACTGGCCCCACCCTCAGTGCTAGGGGGCGGCAAGGTCTCCCGCTGCCATGACCCTTGGCTTTAGCACTGGCGGGAAGGTCAAAGTCTAGCAAACCCAGCAATATGGACCGCCCGGACCAGGGCCTTCCAAATCGCTCAAGCCGCGGCCAAGGCTCGCTGGATTTGACGCTGGCGGTAAAAAACAGGCACCCCAGCAGGAAGCAGCGCCCAAGAGCCATCACTCGCCGAACCCAAAGCAGGAGGCGATGACTCGCCCCCTGCATTGGCACCTCCTGTCGTTCCATCCGACGAGCGACTCTGGGCCGCAATCCCCCGGCGACGCGCATCACGCTCGGCTGGAGTTGGCTCAGGCTGCCGGGGGGAATGTCGAGCCCACCGCTAGTCTCGACGATACGCGTAGAGGCGGGTGGCGGCTACGATAAGGGCGGCGAGACCGAGAGCCATCCCCACGGATTGATAGGGATGGGCTCGGGCGCTATCGCAGCCAGACTTCGCGCAGCGCAGGGCGCTGTCGCGGGCGTGACTGGCGGAGTCTTTGCCGCTATTCAGCGCGTCGGAGAGGCGTTTCCGCGCCTCCGCAACTTTGTTCTCCGCTATATTTGCGGTAGCGCAGATAAGGTCGCGTGCATGATCGGCCAGAGAGTTGAGATCTTTTCCAATAGCTTCGGTCGGTGTATTCATTTTTTTGGGTTGTTTGTAGGGTTGTGTTTTGGGGAGAAAGTAGTTATAAAAAACTTCAGGGTTGATCGTCGGCTCTCATTTCCAGCGTGGGAGCATGCATGGCGCGCAGGCTTCTTCCGTGCCGCCTCCGAGTTTTTGTTTTGGTGGCGGCATTTCGTGTGGAGACATCGTGCGAGGTGAGCGCGGCCAAGTGGGAGGTCACGGTCTGCGTGGCGCGGTGGATCTCCTGCTCTTGCAGGCTGAGAATTTGGTAAACGTCACCTACGATATAGGGCTCAGCCAACACGCTGTCGTATTCTTTGAGCGCGGCCGTCTCTCCAGTGATGCAAGCCTCTAGAATGGCGGCGGTGCTTCCAGAACGAAACACAGATTCTAGGTTCATCCAGGTGCGCTGCAGAGAGCCAAGCGTGTCGCTCTCTCTATGATCCGCAGTTCCGCCCAGCACCAGCACTTCTTGCTGAAGCCTCGAGCCGTAAGTGGCGCGTTGTTCGGCTAAGCGATGCAGGGTCGTGGCAATCATGGCGTGGCTCACGTGCTTAGCCGCGTTCCCGTACCCCAGGTGGCCATCGGCAGTGAGGGCGATGATGTGGTTGAGCTTATCGATAGCGTTTTGTTGCGGATTTTTCATGGCTCAATAGATAAATGGCGAAACCGGAGCTGGTGGAAATCATCGCCGCGCCATTCGCGCTCCACCGGGGAACTGAGCTAGAGATCGCTGCGCCGCAAAACAATTTCACTGAGCCTAGATTCCCCGCCTAGGCCCTCTCCAGGGAACGACAGTCATGGCATAGGCGGGGAGTAGAAGAGGCGACGCCCTAGTTTCCGGCCAAGGCTTCGGCTGTAGAGAGATGGGCCTTAAGCGCAGGGAGCTTTTTCGCAGCCCATGTCTTCACGTCGACATTTTTGCCCTCCGCGATGCACTCTTCAAAACTGTGGACGCACTTCTTGTGGCCGCTGATGATGTGGGAGAGAAACTTCTTATCAAACTCAGCGCCATCCGATTTCTCCAGCTTCTGAAACACTTCCGTTTCTTCTGGGTCCATGACGGCAGATAGTTCTATGCCTTTCTGAGTGGCCAGCGCTTTCAACTCGGCGTTCACGGCGGTGTGGTCTTTGACCAGCGTTTCAGCCAGGGTTTTGATCTCTGGCTTCTTCGCCTTGCCAACCGCAAGTTGCGCGATGACGACAACCGCCTTGCCGGCGGCGGCTTCATTTTTGACAAACATGGTGTCCTTAGCGTTGAGGGTGTCCTTTTCCTCCGCTCGGGAGGTTGGAGTGCTGGACATGAGGGCACAAAAAAGGACAGCGGCGGTTTTAAGATAAATAAATTTCATGGCGGTTTTTGGTTTTAGTTTTAGCGATGAGAAACTGGGCTCTCCCATCACCAATCTATCATAATTGATTAGAGGAATAAAGAATATGGGGTAAAACCCGCTTGTTGGGTATGCGTCACCCTTAGCGGTTTTGGACCGGGAGTGACGGGATGAGGGGTTCGGCCGCGGCCGCGGCGCGATCTCCTTGCTGGCAGACAAAGCCTTCCGCAATGGAATCCATCACTGTTCTGGCGGTGGAGCTGGGGAGTGGCGCGAGAAGGGGGTGAAGGCTTCCAACGGACTGAGGCGGCGGGTGCGACAAGATGGGTTGCGGGTGAGAGGAAACCGGCAAACCGCGCCATTAGCTTGGCTGTGATCGGGCTGGACCTTGGCGCAGCAAACCCCGTGCCTATTCCAAAACCAGTAAAGGAAGACAGAGTGGCATGATGTCACATAGCAAGCCAGCGTGGCGGTGGGAGTTCTCCAGGGGGAGAAAACGATTTCGCAGAGCGTGTACCAGTTTGACCTGGACCCGGTGCAGGTTTGAAGATCAAAAGAATAGGCTTTTGAAGGGGGAGGCGGCGGTTTTCGCCCGTGCGGGCGGTGCGACTTCCGGTGTGGACGAGGCCAGGCGGGACGAGGTCGGCGCTCCCCGCCACGCCAAGTCCGGCAACCTAGCGGTGGAACTGAACAGGCTGCGCAAAAAGTGCCCCCAACTAGGCCGTGGAGGAAAGCCGCGAGTGGTAGCCAAGGGAGTCCTCCAATCGGTCGGCGGCGGCAAGCGACGCTGCATGGGGTAGCACGCTCCACGGCGGCGTATTAACCGCTGCCGCACCGGAAGGCGGATGGTCAAGTCCTGCGGTTCATGGATTAATTTATCTGAAGGCTCGATGCCTCGGTAGCCGTGCGCTTGGTGAAGCTGCGAAAGCGCATCGATGAGATCTTGTTCACACTCTAGCAAGTCCGCCGATCCTTGGCGGGAAACCGCAGAACCATAAAGCCCAGCCATCTCCGCTTCGCTCCGATTCACACGGGCCGGTGCCGATGGGTCAGGGAGATCAGGGTGACGCGATGGACTGTGCCCAAATTCAAAGTATTGGGCCCGACGGCATTCAACAACAGGAATACGGAGCTGTGGCGGCGCATGCTGGAAAATTCGCCACCCCGGAGCGGGCCGAAGCCAAATATCTTCTCAGCGATCAGGTCAGCCAGTCCACCGCGGAGAAAAGGACGGCACCACGGGCCGAGCTGGGCCAGGCCATCAGCATAGATGGCCAGGGCCGTTGGACGAACAAAGGGTGGGTCAGGCGGCTCTGGCGCAGACCGCAAATCGAGAAAATCTGAGTGAAGCAGCACGCCACCCGGCGCGCTTAGCTGCGGGCAAGCCTGGAAAATTGGCATCAGGACGACGATGCGCGATGAGGGACCTCCCCACAAAATTCCTGAAAATCTGACGTCCTGCCCGTAGGATGAGGGGAGGCGCAGAACGATGCGGACGCCAGCCAGGCAGGCATCGCGCGCCGCCTAACGAGTTGATCGCAACGCTAAAAGACGACCCCATGCGACCCCGATTTAGGGAGGTTTGCGCGGCGGATTGCGACCAAACCTGCGCGCGCTTTCGCCCGGTGCGGCGCCCTCCGCTCCAGGTGGCCTAGAACGCTTCGTTCCCCCCGAAAAAAGTTGCAACGCGGGAAGCTTTATAAAATGAAGGCCCTAATCGGGCAGATGAATGCAACTGTCTCCGATCGGTGTCCCAACTTCAGGTTTTCCCTCAACGCCGAGCTTTACGCGTCCGCCAGCACGGTAGCCTTATTGCTATATAAGTAAACGCAGGACTCGATAGTAATTTATAATGAATAATTACTCCATGGCGGTATCCAAATTACTTGATGAAGCATACTATTAGACCTCCATTAGAGCTCGCAATAGTTCGTCGAGGTCGATGGTGGCAATGGTCGACGAAGTGTCGCTCACGGCATAGGGCAGGATCAGCATCCGGTTATGCCGGAGGGATCCGCAGCTATAGACGACATTGGGCACATAGCCCTCGCGCTCATGACCGGCAGGGCAAAGCAGCGGGAGCTTCAATCGACCGATTACCTTGTCAGGCTCGTGCAGATCGAGCAGGGCAGCTCCTATACAATACCGGCGCATGGGCCCAACGCCGTGGGTGATGACTAACCAACCTAATTCCGTTTCAATGGGGGAGCCGCAATTGCCGATTTTTATGGCTTCCCAAACGAACGCAGGGGACATGATTCGTTTGGGGTCGCTCCAGTGATGCAGGTTGTCCGAGAACATGATAAAAAGGTTCTCGTCATCTTGCCTGGAAAGCATGGCGTAGCGTCCGCCTATTCTTCTGGGAAAGAGGGCCATGCCCTTGTTTTGCAAAGCATTTCCGTTTAAGGTTAAAACTCGGAAATTCAAAAAATCTTCGGTCTCGATAAACTGGGGAAGGATTACGCGACCGTTGTATGCCGTGTAGGTCGCGTAGTAAGTCACTGATCCGTCGTCCTCGGTGAATCGAACGAATCTGGCGTCTTCGATTCCATTGCTCTCATTTGGCGAAACCGGGAAAATAATGCGCTCGCTAAGCGCAATCTTGGATGAAAATCGGAGTTCATAATTTGACTCTGCCAACCATCGGATGGATTCCAGAGCCCTCTTTAATGGTGCGGTATAAGGCTTAAAGCTGATCCGAACCCGCTTCATGCTTTGCAACAAGTCTTGAAGGGTAAACTTGCTGTCGAGAGGCAACATAACTTCAGTGATGTATCGGTCTTCGACACCCAACTCCTGGAGCTTGCGGATAAATCTGGCGCGAACGTAACTGGGATTAGGCACGACTTCCGGGAGAGTCACGAAGCGCGAAATGGGGTCGAGCTGAACATTGCCATATGCCGTCAGAAGTCCGGTGCGAAACTCGATTGAGGAGATATGTCCCTCGCCCGTGGCTCGCAGGCTGACGATGAACCGCAACCCCCCGGCAGGGGCGTCTGTTTGGTCTGGGTGGGGCACCATGGAAGGATTAAACAGGGCGGCCGACTCGAGCGCATATTCGCCAGAGAACATGGCCCCAATCAACAATTGGCGCGTGCGAGAATAGATCTGCGCCGGCAATATAGACGCTCGTACCTTTTGAAAATGGTTGAGCCAGATGGCTTCGATATCAAGGTGACGAAGTGAAAAGTCAGCCTCTAACATAGCCAACTCAGCTTCTGCTTCACTCTCGCTGAGGGCGTTGGCTCGTCCCGCAATCGCACCGACCAAGTGGGCATGGAATGGAATGAAAGGACGAACAATGACGCGAGAATTTTGAGGCAAAAAGGAAACCTCCTGACGGCGTATGGTGATATTTGACAAAATGTTCGTGAGGGTGACTTCGATTATCGGAGAGGCTCTGCCAAGGGATGTTCCGAGAAATTCATTTCTGCTAAAGAAAGATGGAACGCGAGGGAGGATTCCGCTCCCTGATTATCGTTCACGCGGTCTACGTGAAGCCCGTCACTACATCCCCCGGTAGTTGAATCATAAATGGGAAGTCCGAGGTCGTTGCGCCCGAGAAACCACTCAAAGGCCCGCTTCGCTTCCGTTTTCCAAACCTCGTCTGCGGTGGCGCGAAACGCCTCTAGGCAGGCCGAGACCATGGCTTGCGCCTCAACAGGTTGCTGATCGAAGTCAGCCCTGCCCCCCCCTCTCTGATAAAACCCGTTATTTCCAATGGGGCGAAAGTGGCCGGCTTGGGTTCGCTGGATGCTCGCCAGCCAGCGCAGCGAGCGCAGGCCGATTTCCAGAGCTTGGGGATGCGGCATCCATTGTCCGCTGAGGATGAGTGCGTGACAAATGCGCGCATTTTCGTAGGTTGCGCTATCCTCAAACCAAGGCCAATCATCACTGGCGGTGGTGCTCCAGAGCCCCAGCAGACGTTCCGTCAGGAGCTCTCGCATAGCATAACAAGGGTCATCTCCCGGGGCATGACGCAGGTACTCATGAATGCCGATCAAGGTGAAGCTCCAAGCCCTCGGAGAAGTGAACGTCTTCACTGCGGTGAGCCCGCGTTTAAAGAGCTGAACACAAAGCTTTTGATGGCCTTCATTGGACGAGCGCCCTGAGCCAATGCCAGCCGCCCACAAGGCGCGGGCGTGGCTATCTTCGCTCCCAGCTTCTTCTAACCATTGACGACCGTGACTCATAAAGTTCCGAAATCTGCCGGTGTTGTAGTCCAGCGCGGCAGCCAAAAAGGCAAGGTAGCTGGTGCCGACGCGATTCAAGTTGTCACTGGGACGCTGGCTGCCCAATTCCGATAGCATAGTGCATAAGATAAATGCTCGCGCGTTATCGTCAGTGCAATAGCCTTCGTGAAAGTTTGGCACATTAAAAATCGCATGCTGGAAAATTCCTGAACTGCCGGTCATGCGCATGATGTGATCCAATCGCAATGGCGGCAAGTCGTACGGGCGGCTCGATAGGGTCCAGCCTGCAAAAGCCGTGCGGGGAGCCACTTTGCGGTCCGCCTTGGCTTGCGCAAAGGATTCCAAGTATCGCTGGGCCACTACAGGCCAGATCATCTCACGTCCCAGGGCATACGCAGCCTTCCTCATTTGGTCAAGCTTGGCGGGATTGTTCAGCAGGTCAGAGACTCCAACCGCAATGGCAGCCGAATCTCTAAAAGGAACTATCACCCCGCGGCCTTCAGATAGCAGCTCGCAGGCGTGCCAGTAGGGAGAAGAGACGACGGCTTTTCCTGCGCCAAACACATAGGCTAAAGTTCCGGAAGTAATCTGAGCCTCGTTGAGATAAGGGGTGATGTAGATATCGGTCGCCCCGATAAACTCCTTGAGATCCTCCGTTGAGACAAAGCGATTATCAAAAATCACATGATCCTTCACTCCGCGCGCTTCCGCAAGTCGCTCAAGCCCTAAACGATACCGCTCCCCTTCACGAGCGATCAGGTGCGGATGTGTCGCTCCCAAAACTAAATAAACGACACCGGGGTGCTGGCGCACAATTTCCGGCAACGCCTCAATGACATGCTCAATTCCTTTTCCCGGCCCGAGCAACCCGAAAGTCAGAAGCACACTGCGGCGTTCGACGCCGAATTGTTCTTTGAAACCTCGCGAGTCAGCGAAGGGAACGTCCGGTATGCCGTGGGGAATGACATCAACTTTGGATTCAGAGACCCCATAGCATTCCTGAAGTATTTCAGACCCCTTCCGGGCCATGACAACAATCCTGTCACTTCTTCTTATAAGTTCATCCATTACTTTCCGCTGGCCCGGATTGGGGTCATTTAGCACCGTGTGCAGCGTAGTTACGACGGGCATGCGCACTTCTTTGAGCAATGACAGCAAATGGCTGCCGGCGGGTCCACCGTAGATCCCGAACTCATGCTGGACGCAAAGGACATTCGTATTGGTAAAATTCAGAAAATCGGCAGCTCTCCGATACGAATCTAAATCTTTTTCTAATAACTCAAACTTTACCCTGACCGGATACCTATACCCTTCGATCTTGTCGTTCATGGCCCCCGCAAAGCACTCAGACTCTGGCGCCGCTACGGCAACTGCTTCCGTGAGGTCATGGGTAAATGTGGCGATACCGCACCTGCGGGGTTCGAATCCACCTAAAAATGCCATTCTACTAGGAGAAGAAGGATTACCCATGGTCTGGTTGTTTTGGTGGATGTTCTAAAGTTATGCAGTGCGAATGATGGCAGACCGGACGTAAGGTTCGCTGCCCTCTGCTACTACCAGAAACCCGAGAGGGAATCGATGGGGAGAAACCCTACTCTCAGGGATGTGAGCCACCAAGTGCTTCGCCAAATTCCTTATCCTTGGGCAATTTGGGTCTCACGTAGATAACTTCGCAGCGTCAAGGTAGGGGCCAAATACCCCTGTCCGACTAGGAAACCTTGAGTCAACGTCAAGGAGAGTTTTCGTTTTCAAAATAGCGGCGCCTCGGGGAAAACGTCGCCAGTGAGTCTTCAAACCATGACAAAGACCGCTTCCCGGCCGCATCTCCTCCACCCACCCAACCCCGCAACCTAATCAAAAACGTTTATGGCAGTTGGCACAAAGCTATCGTGGCAGGCCTGGACCAGGCTACCAGAATCAACTGGTTACGGTGTTCTGCACGCTACTTTCGATGATACCGGCTGCGATGGCGTAGCGCGTGAGGCTGGCAGTCTCGTGGATGTTTAGCTTCTCCATGACCTTTTGCCGATGCTTCTCCACCGTTTTGATGCTGATGTTGAGTTCGTCCGCAGTCTCCTTGTTGGCTTTGCCTTCGGCAATGAGTTGGAGTACTTCCATTTCACGGGAGGTAAGCTTGGCAGCATTTAGTTTAGGCAATTCTCCTTCTGCGCGGGCTTTGCGCTGGTGGTGGAATCTGCGCTCCGAGATGCTTGGACTATAGAATCGCCTGCCTTGGAAGACCGAACGGATCGCGGTGGGTAGAATACTGGCGGCGGTTTGTTTAATCAGGTAGCCAGCTGCACCCAGAGCCATGACTTGCTCTACGTAAGCGTCATCACTGTGAGCGGAAAGGATGATAATTTTTGTGCTAGGTGAACTATGCAGAATCTGGCGCGTGGCCTCCATGCCGTTCAGCAACGGCATGGCAATGTCCATGACGACGACTGATGGGCGAAGCTCCGCGGTTAAGCGTACTGCATTGCGTCCGTTTTCTGCTTCTCCCACGATCACGAAATCTGGCTCCCTTTGTAAAACGGCGCAGAGCCCAGCCCGGACGATGTCATGGTCTTCCGCTAAGAGAATAGAGATGTGGCTCATGGTGTGACGGGATGGGTGGGTTTGGTGGGATTAACGAACGCCCCACCGGCATGCACGCTGCGGATGGCCTCGGGCAGGCGTTTAGCGTCGGCCTGCTTTACGAGGTAGCCTGCGGCTCCCAGGGCTCTAGCTTTGTCCACGTAGGCGTCATCGCTGTGAGAGCTGAGCACCAGCACTCTGGTGGAGGGTGTGGTTTCCATGATATGGCGGGTGGCTTCTAGACCGTCGATCAGCGGCATGGTTATGTCCATAATGACGATGTCCGGACAGTATTTACTGGCAAACGCTACGGCTTGCCGCCCGTTCTCTGCCTGACCTACAACCTGGAAATCTCGTTCGCTGGAGAGGAGGGTGAGGAGGCCTGCTCGCATTTCAGGATGGTCTTCGGCGATGAGGATGGTAATGGGATTCATGGGGAATGGATGGAGGAAGGAGTACCAGTGACGGGCTATGCGGGAAGGATGACGGAAACCTTGGTGGGACCGCCTGGGCGGGATTCGATGGAAAACCTACCGCCGATCATCTCGACGCGCTCTCTCATGCCGAGGAGCCCGAGACGGTTTTGCTTAGCGTTTTCCATGGCGAAGCCCACGCCGTTGTCCGTAATTTCTAAGCAGGCGGACTTCCCTTGCTGCGAAACCTTTACCCTGATCTGGGTGGCTGCGGCGTGCCTCGATATGTTAGCAAGAGCCTCTTGAGCAATGCGGTAAAAAACGGTGCGGGCATCAGCAGCCAGCGCGTCGGCGCTCGCATCGGCGCTCAAATCTACCGGCAAATGGGTGCGCTGGGTGAATTCCTGAACGTAGGCCCGCAGCGCTGGCATCAGCCCCAGGTCGTCAAGCATAGAGGGACGCAAGTCACGCGCGAAGCGGTGTACCGTGTCCACCGAGTAGGCTACAGATTGTTGCGCCTCGACGATCCTATCTTGGAGGCCGGCAGGGTTCTCCGTCGCTTGGGTTTGCAGGGCGGCTAACCGGTAGTTGATGCTAGTGAGGGACTGGGCAATGACGTCGTGTAACTCCCGGCTTACCCGCTTGCGCTCCTCTTCCTGAGCAATGATGATTTGGCGTGAGAGGTGCCGTTGCTGCTCCTGAAGTTGTTGGGATTGGGAAAGGAGCTCGATGGCGGTCTGCTGACTGGCCTTCAATTCGTCTTCTATTTTTAGCCGACGCACAATTTCTCGTTCGAGGCGCTTGTTGGTCGCGGTCATGACGGCGAGACGACGCTGCACTTTTTCTTCTTCATTCCTTTCGGTGACGTCGTTGTAGAAACACACTACGCCGTATTCTCCGCTTGGTAGGGTTACACGCTGCAGAGACCATTCATAGACTTTCCGGAGCTTCGTGTCCTTGCGACGGCCGATTAGATCGGGAGCGTGATAAGGTTCTCCCGTGCCGAGGGTGTGGCGGAAGGCCGCTACGATGGCATTCGCGGTATCCCCGGGCCAGAGAGCGTGTACGATTTCTGCATAATCCCGCCCAATCGAGGGTGTCACATTCAAGAAATCAGGCGCGGCAGTGGAGTTCATGCGCTGGAGGCGAAACTGGGCGTCCACTACGTAAACCCCGACGGGAGCTTGCTGAATCAGGGCGGTGATTAGGGCATCATTGCGACGGAGGCTTTCCATGGCGTTCTTCTCGTTAGTCACGTCGAACGCGGCCAGCGTAGCACGTAGGGGGTGCCTGGCATTCCCCTCTCCCTCGAAATAGACTTGCTTGCGCACTCTCAGCCAGTGCACCTCTCCGTTCGGCCAAATCACCCGGTGGTCCATCGAGAAACATCCGCCACCCTTGGGATTGAGCGATTCGGCGACGAGCGGCATCAGTTCAGCTACGTCATCAGGGTGAAAGGTAGCGTGAACCAGTGCTCGAGGCACCGCCATGGGGCCCGACCCTAGGCCATAGAGTGCGGCCGCCTCCGCGCTCAGATGATTCAAACCCGTGCAGTAGTCCACGTCTGCTAGAGCAAGGCCCGCGACTTGCACGCCTAGGGTGAGCCTTATTTTGCTTTCCATCAGGCTGTCGCTGACTTGTCGCCGGTCCGTGACATCTAGGTTTGTGCCGACCACCCACTCCGCCTTCCCGTCCTCGTTGGTGCGCACCGCCTCAAAGCATTCGATGTCCCGACGCTCTCCATCCGAGGCCCGCAGAATGCGGAAGTTGCGCGTGCTCCGACCTAAGGCGCGCACGGTTGCAAGTAAGATATTTTCCTGATCAGGCAGTTCCTCCGGAAGCACGGCCGAACTCCATGTGGCATAGCTCACGAGGCCATTTGCGGTCGGCTCTAAGCCATAAATATGAAACATCTGCGCATCCCAATGCAGTTCATTTCTAAGGACGTTCCACTCCCAGATCCCTACGTGGGTAGCGTCCGCCGCCAACCGCATTCGCTCTTTACTGGTGCGCAGGGCTTCGGAAATTAGCTTTTCCTCGGTCACGTCAATGACGGCCATGGAGCCATGAACCGGATACCGTGCCATGGGCGGCCCGCCGAAGAAGATTTTTTCCCGGACGCGCAACCAGCGCACCGCCCCGTCTGGCCGGATGATGCGATGTTCCGTGGCAAGCCATCCGGTACCTCCAGGGTCCAGAGATGCCGCCATCATCGGCTCCAGTCTCGGTAGGTCTGCGGGATGCACCAAAGCATGCATCTTCTGCCGAGACACAATCAAAGCCGTGGTTCCGAGGCCGAACATTTGGGCAGCCGCAGCGGTCAAATGCTTCACGCCGGACTCGTAGTAGACTTCCGCTAGGGCAAGACCTGCTACCTCCACGCCCACGTCTAGCCGGGCCTCGCTGGCCCGCAGACGATTGTCCGCCAGTTTGCGATCCGTGATATCCCGGATATTACATTGTATCACGGTGACACCATTTTCCTCATAGAGATTCGCCACCACTTCCACCTCTTGAACCCGACCCTGCCGGGTCTGCAGGGGCAGATCTTCGTAACGCACCTGCCGCTCCTTTTTGAGTCTGAGGAACAGGGCCTTGCTGGCCAGAGCGTCGTCTGTTCGGCCAATTTGGAACAATTCTTTACCGATTAACTCCGCTTGGGTGTAGCCCAGCAGTTTGCTCATGAAGGGATTGGCGGAGGTGATTCTACAGAACTCATAATCCAGTAATAGCACCCCATCCTGGGCCGCCTCAAACAGTCGTCGGTAACGAATTTCAGAAATGGCTAATCTCTCTGCCTCCAACTTCCTTTCCGTAATGTCCACCATTACTACGCTGCATTCATGGTCAGTCCCAGCCGCCTGAGTTCGCAGCTTAACGATCCGCGGGGTCCCGTCACTCAGCGTCACCGTAAAGTCGGCTTCTTGCTTCAAGGTCCCGTCAAACGTGGCTGCCAAGAAATCGTGAAACTGCGCCCGCTGTGGCGCAGAAACGTGCAGGGTAAAATTTAACCCGATCAACTTTTTGCGCTCTATTCCCAGCAGGCTGGCGGAGGTGAGATTCGCCATCGCGATGGTGCCATCCGCGGTGAGCGTGAAATAACACACCGGGGAAAAATCATAGAGACTGGTGTACTGTTCGAGCAGTTTCTCGGAGCGCGTGCGCTCCACGAGCAGCTCCGCGTTTTGCATTTCTAATTCTACCTGATGCACCTGCAACTCATGGAGTAGCCTCCGAGTGTCGGTTGCCAAAGCGACCTCTGATACCCCAACGGGACGTGCGCTCCGCGGATTATCAGATGGCGTCTGAGCAGGAAGGTCGCAAGAATGAGCCATCTTAGCGCTGAGAGAGGGCTTTTTCATTATTTAAAAATTTGGACTAATATGCCGGGGCTCGGAGAAACGATTGTAATTTTGATGAAGGGAATCTGGCTGACGCCGACCAAGTCACCATTTTGATGGCTCCACGATGCCCCAGGAAAACCGCGGCGCAGATGGGGTATTACCCGACCGGAAAAGAAGCCTCGGGATCACTTATTCCGCCCTTGTGCGGCCACCTGCATCTCTAAGGTGTGTTGTTGTCCCCGCAGCTTGGCTTCCAGCGTTTTGGCCACGGTGATATCGGCAAAGGTGATAACCACACCGTCGATACGATCATCCACGGTGCGATAAGGCATAATGCGCACCGTAAACCACCGCCCGTCGCTCGCACCGATAGACTTTTCCACTGAGATCAGCTTTCGGAGCACCTCTCGTGCATCCTTGGCGAGGTCTGGGTAGTTGAGGTCAGTGGCGAGGTCAGTGACAGGGCGCCCCGCGTCGGAGGCTAGCAATTTGATGATTTTGGTGGTCTGCGGTGTGAATCTTCGAACGTTCAGACTCTTATCGAGAAAGAGGGTAGCGATATCGGTGCTATCCAGGAGATTTTTCATGTCGTTGCTGGTGCGGGAGAATTCATCTACCTTTGCTTGCAGCTGGGCATTCACGGTTTGTAGCTCTTCATTCATCGACTGCATTTCTTCCTTGGACGTGGTGAGTTCCTCATTGGTGGATTGGAGTTCCTCGTTGGTGGATTGCATCTCCTCGTTGGCCGAGCGCAGTTCTTCCTGGGTGGTTTGCATTTCCTCATGGGTAGTCCTGGCCTCTCCACGGACCCGCAGGAGTTCCTTCTGAAGTTCCGCCAAGTGCGGATTGGGCAGCGAGGCTTTGGCTTTCTTGGTGACGGACGGCGGTTCCACCGGCGAAGGCATGTCTGTAAATGTCACCATCCTTAGCCCATGCAGCGGGGGGGCATCATCCAACATGCGTACACTGAGATCCAGAACTTGTGAACCCCCGTTGG
>CANHIJ010000059.1 GCA_947460575.1 Verrucomicrobiales bacterium
GCGCAGAGGGACTGATTGGCTCCGGCATCGGCGAGGCCCAGGACGATGTCAACCTGCTGGGGCGCGACCACGTCCTTGAGCTGGGCGGTTACCGACTGGGAGGTTTTGGTTTTGATGAGGATGGTTTTGATGCCGAGGCTGAGGCAGGGATTAAAGCTTTCCACCAAAGCCGTCAGGTTGACGGCGACTTCGGCGAACTGGTTTGCTTTGTAAGTGGTGAGACCTCCAAAAGCGCCATAGGGAACGCTGACATCTCCGGAGTTCACGGCCCCAAAAACCCTGCCAATCGGACTGATGATATTGGCGGTCGAGTCGAAGTAGTCGTAGCCCGTTCCCGAGCTTTTCCACTGCCAAGCGGTGAACTCGGGATTGGAGCCGCCTCCGATGAAGCTGAAGCTTAGGCAAAAATCGTTGACGGTGCGCCCGCCCTGATTTCCGCCGCTGCTGAGCTTGAGGGTGGTGGAATCTAAGGTCACCGATTTTTGGAAGAACTCGAAGTCGATGTAGGATTCGCCTTTATTGCTGAGGCGGTCGCCGGAGACGATGACCCAGGTATTGCCGAGGCTGTCGCTGGTGAAGTGAATGAGGGCGTTTTCGATGTCGTTTTTGTCGGGAGCGCTCTGGGCTCCCAGGTTCCAGGTGGCGGGACTGTCGTTAAACTTGTCGCCGGTGGACGTGAAAATGACGTCGGCGGAAGAATTGTAGAGGTCCCTGAGGTGGAAGGTAGTCGCCGGATTGAGTGGGTCGCCGGTTACAGGATCCAGCACGCCGCCGCCGCCGCCGGGGTCGCCGACAAGTTTAACCCAGTCGCCGATGCCGACTGGGGTGGGGACGTTGGCGAGGAGGTTGCCGTCGATGCCGAAGCCGCCCGCGGGGGGGTTGACGGGGGCTGTCCCGGCGGGGGGGAGAACGGCCACTGGGGGCGCGGCAAAAAGGGCGGGCGAGAGGAAGCTGGCGAGGAGGAGCAGCAGGCAGTGCCACAGAGCGCCGATTCGACTGTTAGGGCGCGGCCGACGGGCCGCCCTGGCTTGGGGAGAGGGATCGGGCGGAGGAGTGGATTGGGGAGTGGTGGGAGAGTTCATGCGATTGGATATAGTTTGGTTTTCGTTTGGGGCGTTGGATGGGGGTTGCTGGTGAGTCGACCGGGGTGCTGCGGTCCAAGGCGCGGATGGAGAGCCGGGAGGGCTCGGTCTTTGGGGGGGGCAGAAGTCCGCGGTCGGCGGGTTTGTCTTGGCAGGTCCGGAAATGAGCCGGAGCGGAGATGGCGCGGCGTCCCTTTTTTGGGGAGTGTCGGCGGCTGATCGCTATTTTTGCCTAGGAAGCAAAATACCACCGAACGAATGCGTTCATATGAGCCGAAATCTTGAAGGTGGCCCGGGCTTAATGCGTGGATCCGGTAAACCGCTATAGCTACGCCCTCGGTGCACCAGGATTAGGGGCTAATAAGCCTTTTGAGGTGAATCCTCTAAAAGCCGCGGGGCCTTTAATACAAAACTTATGTGATCCTGTAATATACTGAAAATTAATTATAAGGCGTGAAAGCGGGAATTCATTTTTGCCAAATTAAGAGTATTGATGATCAGTGAGTTCCGAATGTTGGATTGGCTCTTTGGGGACTTTTTGCGGTGACGTCTTATCAAGCCCTTGTGGTCGATTGCTTTGGTGGGGGGTGGGGGTGCTTCTTTCATTGCTGTATTGGTATTAAAGTGCGGATATCATTATTTCGCTGGATGGTGGCCAAGGTTGATAGAATACCCTAAATGGAAAATGAATGGAGGGTCGAGCTGGAGTGGGACCGCGCCGGGCATGGGGATGGGGTTTTGGGTCCATGGCGCCCTCGCCGCGGGCTGAGGGGTGGTGCGGGGCAGGGGGGTGCTGCGGTTGGCCTGGGAATTTTTCTGATTTGGGGCGGAAAGGGCGGTGGGGCTCGCTACCCAATTGTGAGGGAGTGTCCGCCGGGGGGGCGAAACTGCGGGCAAACGGGGGTTTTGGGTCCGGGGAGGGGGGGATTTGCCGCGGAGGGGCGGGGCAAATGCCTAGCGAGGTTGGGGGTGAAGTTGCGAGAGGGTGGGCTGTGGGCGGGGGGAAGGGGCTGGCAGGGGATGGGCGGCGAGTGGGGGGCGCCCTTGTGCGCGGCCTCAGGCCGACGCTCTAGGCGCAGGTCGCGGGCAGCGGCATGTTTGCTGGCCTTTTGCGCTTGGTTCGCGGCGGGGCCCTTGTGGCGCCCGCTGACGAGTTATCCTAGAATCGTGAGTTGACTATCCTATTCGGGGGGCGGGGAGGCGCTTGTGCGGGAGGCTTTCTCAACGCGCGTGGGCCTTTTGGGGGCTGCCGCGCTGGCACCCCTGCCGGGGTGCGGGCCCCCTTGGGATGCGGATCCGGTGGTGTCGCTTTGCTCGACCACCGGCTACCTTCTGGGATGCCTCCGGCATCAACCTGGGCGTGTCTAGCGGACCCGATTTTGTGGGGGATTTTGACCGTGGAAGGGACTCAGCCGATGGGGTGAGCCTTCTGAGTCTAGAAAACACGGCTCATTTCCCATCCTGACCCCGAGAAAGGGCCCTTTGGTCGGGTTTCAACTCCGGCTTTTTGGGGTTATGGGGCGGTGGGGAGGGAGAGGAGGCTGGCTTGGCTGCGGTGGATGAGGCCGCGGGCGACGGATTCGAAGAGCCAGCGGCGGAGGCCGTTTTCGTGGCGGGTGCCGACGACGATGAGGTCGGTGGGGGAGTGCTGGGCGAGGTCTGCGAGTTCGTCGGCGATGCCTTCCCAGGTTTCCTTGATGAGGAGGGTGAAATCGGCGTTTTCGCCGAGGGAGTGGCGGGCGATGGTTTGGAGGCGGTCTTGGAGGAGGGCGAGGGAGTCTGGGGGGGTGGAGTCTGGGGGATTGGCGAGGGGGAGGCTGGAGATGGGGTAGGTTTGGGCGATGTGGGCGAGGGTGAAGGTGCAGGGGCCGAGGTCGCCGAGTTGGCGCATCCAGTGGAGGACTTCGGGGGGATCGCCGTTGGCGTCGATGGCGCCGAGGATGTGGAGTTTTTGGTTGGAATCGAGCCAGCGGAGGAAGGGGTCGGCGGATTTGACGACGAGGACGGGGGTGGGGGCGGACTGGGCGATGGAGGAGGCGGTGCCGCCGAGGGGCCACCAGGAGGCGCCGCTTTTGGCGTGGGAGGAGATGACGGCGAGGCGTGGGCGGGAGGTGTCGAGGTGTTGGAGGAGGCAGGCGGCGACGGATTGGTGGGGGAGGGCTTGGAGGACGGATTGATGGGGGCACGAGCCGCGTTTGGCGAGGGGTAGGGAGAACTCTTGGAGGCGGGCGGCGGCGCCGGTGCGGAGGGATTTTTGGGTTTCTTGGGGGAGGCCAGGCCAGGTGAGGTAGTCTTGGACGACGTGGGCGAGTTCGAGGGGGGCGCCGAGGCGAAGGGCGAGGGCTTGGGCGGCGAGGGCGGCTTGGTTGCTGGGGGGGAGGAAATCGGTGGCGCAGAGGATTTGGGGGCCGGAGGGGGGCGGCGTGGCGGGTTGGGGGTGAGGGATGGGGATGCAGAGGACGTTGGCCTGGGAGCGGTGGAGGACGGCTTGGCTGACGGAGCCGAGGAGGAGGCGGGGGAGGCCGTGGCGCTGGTGGGTGCCGAGGGCGACGAGGTCGGCTTGGGCGGCGGCGGCCATTTCTACGAGGTGGACCGCGGGGTGGGAGAACCCGGTTTGGACCCGGACATCGGGCTGCGTTTGGGGGAAGTGTTTGGCGAAGAGGGCCTGGAGTTTGGCTTGGAGTTCGGCCTGGTCGATGGAGTAGGATCCGGCGAGGGCGGATCCTGAGCCGAGGGGGTCTTCGACGAGGGGCTGGAGTTGTTGGGCGAAGCCGACGGCGAGGTGGGAATGGCGATCGAGGGCGAAGTGTTTGAGGGTTTCGAGGACGAGGTCGGAGTCTTCGCTGAGGTCGAGGGCGGCGAAGATGTTGAGGGGTTCGGGGGGGGATTGGTGCCAATGCAGGAAGGGTTTGGCGGAATGGATTACGAGGACGGGGACGGGCATGGCGGCGGCGATGGCGGCGGCGAGGCTGCCCATGGGCCAGTGGAAGGAGTTGCTGTGGCCGTGGGTGGAGATGACGACGAGGTCGGCGGGGAGTTCGGCGGCGCGCTGGACGAGGGTTTCGGCGAGGGTTTGTCCGGAGGTGGGGGCGAGGAGTTTCCAGGAGGTGGGTAGGCCATCTAGGGTGAGGGCTTGGGCGCGTTCGGCGAGGCGGGCGGCGGCGCCGCGGGCGAGGGTTTGGGCGAGGGCGGCGTGGTCGCTGGAGTGGAGCCAGTGGGAGAGGGTTTCGTGGACGTGGACTAATTCGAGGGAGGCGGAGGTTTGCTGGGCGAGGGCCTGAGCGGCGAGGGTGGCTTCGTCGGAGCGGCGGGTAAAATCGGTGGCGCAGAGGATTTTCATGGGGAGGCGGGCGCCTAGGGGAATCGCGGGGATGGGGCGCGCGAAGGCGTGGGGAGCATTCACCCGTTTGGCGGCGACGGGGAGGGCGGGAAACAGTGCTCCCGCCTAGGCGCTGGGCGCAGGAGTGCCCGGGGTGATACCTGAGGCGAGGCTGGGGGCGGACGCAAAAGAGCGCGGCTCTAGAGGGCTAGAGCCGCGCTCGGTTGGGTGGGGGGCGCTGGGGAGGGCCTGCCCTGGTGGGGGGCGGGTGGGGGCTTAGTTGGCGGCGCCGTTTTCGCGGAGGATTTGGGCGAGGACGTAGGGGAGGATGCCGCCGGCGCGGTAGTAGTCGATTTCGATGGGGGTGTCGATGCGGACGATGACGGGGATGTCGAAGGAGGGACCGGCGGGGGGGGCGACGCGGAGGGTGGCTTCGGCCATAGGTTTGAGGTCGTTGGAGATGCCGAGGAGGCTGAAGGTGGCGCCTTCCTGGGATTTGACCTTATCGTAATCTTCTTTGTGTTTAAAATTGCAGGGGAGGACGCCCATGCCGACGAGGTTGGAGCGGTGGATGCGTTCGAAGGACTTGGTGATGACGGCTTTGACGCCGAGGAGGCTGGTGCCTTTGGCGGCCCAGTCGCGGCTGCTGCCCATGCCGTAGTCTTCGGCGCCGATGATGATGGTGGGGGTGCCGTGTTGGAGGTAGTGATTGGCGGCGTCGTAGATGGAGAGTTCTTGGCCGGAGGGTTGGAGGAGGGTGTGGCCGCCTTCTTTACCGCCGAGCATGAGGTTTTTGATGCGGACGTTGGCGAAGGTGCCGCGGGTCATGATGCGGTCGTTGCCGCGGCGGCTGCCGTAGCTGTTGAAGTCGGATGGGGCGACGCCGTGTTGGCCGAGGAAGTGCCCGGCGGGGCTGTCCTTTTTGATGGCGCCGGCGGGGCTGATGTGGTCGGTGGTGACGCTGTCGCCGAAGATGCCGAGGGCGCGGGCGCCGTGGATTTCCTCGATGTCGCGTGGGTGCATGGAGAAGGCGTCGAAGAAGGGGGGTTCTTGGATGTAGGTGGAATCGCGGTCCCAGTCGTAGACGAGGCCGAGGGAGCCGGGGATTTCGTTCCACTTGGGATTTTGCTCGGCGAAGTCGGTGTAGAGTTTTTGGAAGATATCTGGGCTGAGGGCGGACTGCATGGCGGCGGCGATTTCGGCGTTGGAGGGCCAGAGGTCGCGGAGGAAGACGGGGTTGCCTTGGGGGTCGGAGCCGAGGGGTGAGGAGGAGAGGTCGATGTCGACGGTGCCGGCGAGGGCGTAGGCGACGACGAGGGGCGGGGACATCAGGAAATTGGCCTTGATGCTTTGGTGGACGCGGGCTTCGAAGTTGCGGTTACCGGAGAGGACGCTGGCGGCGACGATGTCTTGGGATTTGACGACGTCTTCGATGCCTGGGTCGAGGGGGCCGGAGTTGCCGATGCAGGTGGTGCAGCCGTAGCCGACGGTTTGGAAGCCGAGGCGGTCGAGTTCGGCTTGGAGGCCGGTTTTGGTGAGGTAGTCGGTGACGACGCGGCTGCCTGGGCCGAGGCTGGTTTTGACGCTGGGCTTGATGGTGAGGCCGCGGGCGTTGGCCTTTTGGGCGAGGAGGCCGGCGGCGAGCATGACGCTGGGGTTGCTGGTATTGGTGCAGCTGGTGATGGCGGCGATGAGGACGGAGCCGTGGGAGATGTGGTCGGGGACGCCGCCCTTGCTGTCGACGGAGACGGTGTAGGAGGCGAGGGGGCGGTGGTCTTGGGGGGAGAGGGCGTTGGCTTTGCCGTAGCCGTCGGGGGTGGGAGCGGCGAGGAGGGCGTCGAAGCGCTGTTGGAGGTTGGCGACGTCGATGCGGTCTTGGGGGCGTTTGGGGCCGGCCACGCTGGGGTGGATGGAGCTGAGGTCGAGGTCGACGACTTGGGAGAAGTCGAGGGCGTCGCGGTTGGCGGGGATGCCCCAGAGGCCTTGGGCTTGGAAGTAGGCTTCGACGACTTCGCAATTTTCGGGGCTGCGGCCGGTGGCGGCGAGGTATTCGACGGTGATGTGGTCGATGCCGAAGAAGCCCATGGTGGCGCCGTATTCGGGGGCCATATTGGCGAGGGTGGCGCGGTCGGGGAGGCTGAGGGCCTGGGCGCCGGGGCCGTAGAATTCGACGAATTTGCCGACGACCTTGGTTTGGCGGAGGAGTTCGGTGACGCGGAGGACGAGGTCGGTGGCGGTGACGCCGGGGGGGAGGGAGCCGTGGAGGAAGACGCCGACGACTTCGGGGACGAGGAAAGTGACGGGTTGGCCGAGCATGCCGGCTTCGGCTTCGATGCCGCCGACGCCCCAGCCGACGACGCCGAGGCCGTTGATCATGGTGGTGTGGGAGTCGGTGCCGACGAGGGTATCGGGGAAGTAGAGGCCGTCTTTTTCGAGGACGCACTTGGCGAGGTACTCGAGGTTGACCTGGTGGACGATGCCGATGCCTGGGGGGACGACCTTGAAGGTATTGAAGGCCTGTTCGCCCCACTTGAGGAATTGGTAGCGCTCGCGGTTGCGGTGGAATTCGAGGTCGAGGTTGCGGCTGAGGGCGTCGGCGGTGCCGGCGAAATCGACTTGGACGCTGTGGTCGACGACGAGGTCGACGGGGACGAGGGGTTCGATGATTTGGGGATTGTGGCCGAGGCGGTGGACGGCGCTGCGCATAGCGGCGAGGTCGACGAGGAGGGGGACGCCGGTGAAGTCTTGGAGGACGATGCGGGCGACGACGAAGGGGATTTCGTAGTCGCCGGGATGATCGGCGCGGTAGTTGGCGAGGTTGGCGAGGTCGGTGGGGGTGACTTTTTTGCCGTCGCAGTGGCGCAGGAGGGATTCGAGGACGATGCGGATGGAGATGGGAAGGCGCGCGAGGTTGGGGGCGAGGCCGGATTCTGCGAGGGCGGGGAGGGAGCAGAACTTGCCTTCAAGGCCGGACTTGGTTGTAAAGCTGCGGAGGGTATTCACGGGAGTGGGGATCGAGGGAAGGGAGAGGGGGTCGCCGAAGCGCGGAGAAAGGAGGCATTAAAACCAGTCCATATCTTCCGGCAAGGGCTTGAGGAGGGAGATTGGGGAAAAAGCGGGGGCAGGGGCGAGGGGAGCAACTGCGTGTTGCCAAGCTTGGCGCGGCAGGCTATGGAGCGGGAGACGTGGCGCGCGGCGGCTATGGCGGCGCCGGGATTCCCCCTTTATTAGAGACTTATGATGATCGATGTGCAGAACCTGACGAAACGCTTTGCGGGGCGGACGGCGGTGAATGGGATCTCGTTTCAGGTGCAGCCGGGGGAGATCGTGGGATTTTTGGGGCCGAATGGGGCGGGGAAGTCGACTACCATGCGGATGTTGACGGGGTACCTGCCGCCGACCAGCGGGGCGGCCTATATAAAAGGGCACGACGTGTTCCACGACTCGCTGCGGGCGCGGCGGGAGATTGGGTTTATGCCGGAGAATGTGCCGCTGTATGAGGACATGCGGGTGGTGGAGTACTTGACCTTCCGGGCGGCGCTCAAGGGGGTGAAGATCCGGGAGGTGCGGAGCAGCGTGGACCGGGCGATGGAGTACTGTGGGCTGGGGGAGGTGCGCAAGAAGATGATTGGGACCTTGTCCAAGGGGTTTCGGCAGCGGGTGGGGCTGGCGGATGCGCTGGTGCACCGGCCGCGGTTATTGATTTTGGATGAGCCGACCAATGGGTTGGATCCGAATCAGATTCGGCAGGTGCGCAGTTTGATTGCGCAGTTGGCGGGGGAGCACACGATATTGTTGTCGACGCATATTTTGAGCGAGGTGGAGATGAGTTGCCGGAGGGTGATCATCATCAACAAGGGCACAATCCGGGCGGACGATACGCCGGAGGCCTTGGCGGAGAATTTGCAGTCGAGCGGGACGGTGACGGTGGAGTTGCGGGCGGGGCCGGAGGAGGTGTCGGAGCAGATTCAGGGGATGGCGGCGGTGCGGCGGTTGGCGGCGAGCCAGCTGGAGGGAGGGTGGCACCGCTATGAATTGCGGGTGGAGCCGGGGGAGGAGATTCGGCTGGAGATGGCGGAGTTGGCCCAGGCGCGGGGATGGCCGCTGCGGGAATTGACGCAGCATCGGGCGACGCTGGAGGATGTGTTTGTGGAGCTGACCCAGCGGGAGTAAAAGGGGGGCGGCAGCCCCGGCGGGGTGGGGGAGGCGAAACTTTTCAACTGACGAGCTTATTTTTTCAAACTAATCCATGCGCACCTTTTTGATTTTGCTGGGCAAAGAACTGCGGGCCTTTTTTTTATCGCCGGTGGCGTGGGTGGTGTTGGCGCTGTTCATGGTGATTACGGGGCAATCGTTTAGTTTGTCGATTGGGTTGCTGAGGGAGAAGCCCTCGGACTTCAGCATCGTGCGGTGGACGTTTTTTCCGCAGTGGTTTTGGTACTATTACTTTTTTCTTTTTCCGCTGATCACGATGCGCTTGTTTGCGGAGGAGCAGCGGCAGGGCACCCTGGAGAGCTTGCTGACGGCGCCGGTGCGGGCCTGGCAGGTGTTGTTGGCCAAGTATGGGTCTGCGGTAATCTTTTATTGTGTGCTGTGGCTGCCCGCGCTGCTGTATTTTGGGTTGCTGCATTGGGTGATGCGGGGGGAGGTGGAGATCCCGCTGGGGGCGCTGGGGGGGAGCTATTTGATCCTCTTGGCGACGGGGCTTTTTCACTTGGCGCTGGGCTGTTTGGCTTCGGCGCTGACGCGCAACCAGATCATCGCGGCTATTTTAGGCTACGCCCTGATCTTGCTGCACTTCTTGGCGGGGACGTTTTTGATGTATCTTTCGCAGGAAAATCCGGATCGGATGCGGCCGGTATTGGACCAGGCGGTGACGATGCGGCACATGGATTACTTTACGCTGGGGCTGATTGATTCCCGCCCGCTCGCCTACTATGTGAGTGGGGCGGTTTTGATCTTGCTGATCACCCACCAGGTATTGGAGTACCGGCGCTGGAAGGCCTGAGAGGAGCGCCCGCAGGCATATTTTTTTATTTTTCTGATCGCATGACCCCGGACACCCCACCTGAAGTTGCCGAATCCTCTCCCCCTGAAGTGCGGGTGCCGCGCATTCAGCGCTTTCGCATTGGTTTGAATGTGTTGGCGCAGCTAGTGCTGATGCTAGTCCTTTTTGGGCTCATCAACTACTTGGCCTCGCGCCACTTCAAGCAGTGGGACTACACCTTTGACCGCAAGTTCACCTTGGCGGGAAGCACAGTGGATTTTCTCCAAAAGGTGGCGGTGCCGATCAAGATCACGGCTTTGACGGTGCGGGGCACCGAGGCGGAGAAAGACCTCAGCGCCTTGCTGCAGCAGTACCAAAAAGCGATGAAGGGGCGGGTGGAGATCAAGGTCATCGACACCCGGAGGGACGTGCAGGCGTACGAGGCCCTTAAGGCCCAGCTTTTTAAATCGCGGCTGAGCCTGGAAACCAATGGGGTGCTGGTGCAGGCGGAGGCCCCCGGGCAGGGGAAGGACGTGCTGAATTCTTATAAATTCATTACCGAGGCGGCGCTCTACGAGGTGGATCCGGTGAAGCAGACGGCGACGGCTTTCAAGGGCGAGGGGCTGCTCAACGCGGCGATCCGCGGGGTCACCAGCGTGGATCGGCCGGTGGTGGGGATCATTTCGGGGCTGGGCACTTGGCGGCAGTTGCCGGACCGGACTTCGGTGTACAACATTTTGAGCGAGATTGCGCGGATGCAAAACATCGACTTGGAGCCCTTTCCGATATTGACGGAGTCGGAGGTGCCGGGGAACCTTACGGCCCTGCTGTGGATTGCGGCGGAGGACATTGGGGAGCGGGAGCGGGAGATATTGACCCGCTATTTTGAGACCCCGGGGCACTCCTTGATGTTGCTGCTCAACCCGGCGAACCGGACTCCTAACTTGGATAAATTTTTGGCGACCTACGGCATTGTGCCGCAGGAGGACCGGGTGCTGACGGCCAAGAGCACGGCGTCGGGGCCGGTGAAGCGCTTTGATGTGGACGCGCGCTTCCTGGATGGCTCGCCGCTGACCCAGGGCATCGTGAGCGAGAACACCTTATTTTTGGACCAGAGTCGATCGCTCAAGGTGGAGACGGGCACGGAGAAGCAGCGGGCGGAGAACATCGACGTCAAGCCGCTGCTCTCGCCGCCGGCCGATGCCTATTGGGGGGAGAAGAATTTTGACGAGGCCTTGCCGGTGTACAATGCGGGGGTCGACAATGGGCCGCCGATCTACTTGGCGGCGGCGGCGGAGCGGGGAGCGGCCAAGGACCCGCGGGTGCAGGTGGAGAGTTCCCGGCTCCTCGTATTTGGCAACAGCGCCTTAGCTGATCCTGACAGCATCAATGCGCAGAACTACGACTTTGTGATCCGGAGTTTGAATTGGATGCTGCACCGGGACGTGGTGGCGCCCAATGACAGCGCCACCGACAAATCGAAGCACCGCTTTCGGATCATGATCCAGCCCGAGCAGTGGCAGCGCATTTTCTGGACGACCACGGTGATCCTGCCTTTGGCGGCCCTGATGACTGGCCTGATGGTCTGGAGCTCGCGCCGAAACTAGCTGATTCTCTTCTACGCCGTGAAATTTCGCACCACTCTCCTGCTGCTGCTCCTGACGGGCGGCGTCACTTCGTATGTGCTGCTGCACGAGCGGCGCCAGGCCCCGCGGGATTTGGCGGGGTTTTTGGTCTTTGATTTGGAAGGCGACGTGCTGCGCGACGAGGCGGTGTCGTTGGAAATTAGCCCGGACGACGTGGGCGGCATCGACATCAAGAGCAGCGCGGGGAACTTGGCGCTGCGGCGCAGCGACGATGGGACTTGGGAAATGGCCCGGGGCACCAAGGACCGGGCGAGCCGGGAGTCGGTCAAGGTTTTGTTAGACTTTGTGGCTAAGGCAAAAATTGTGGATACCCTGGACCGGGAGGAAGTGCGCAGTGGGAAGGTCAAGGAATCGGCGCTGGGTTTGGACGACAGCGGGGCGGTGGAGATAACGTATCGCAAGCCCGGGGGAGGGCGCTTAGTGGAGTTCAAGGTGGGGCGGACCGCGCCGCTGGGGAAGGCGATGTATTTGCAGTTTAACGACGTCAAGACGCGGCAGGACATCTATTTGGTGCATCCGGATTTGCGGGAGTTTTTGAGCCAGTCGGCGGATCAATTTCGGGACCGCGCGGTGGCGAAGTACCCGGCGGAGCGGATTCGCAAATTTACGGTGAAGCGGGGCGAGGGGGAGATTGAATTGAGCCGGGTTTCCACGGGCGAGGCCGAGGGGAGTCCGTGGGTGATTTCGCGGCCGCTGCCGAATGCGCGGGCGGACCAGGCGGTGGTGAAGGATTTTTTGGGGTTGTTGACGGGGGCCAAAGTGACCCGCTTTAGCGGCAGCGGGGCTGGGGCGGCGCAGCCTGCGGGACAGATGTTAGCGGAGGTGACGTTGTGGCCGGATGGGGCCTACGACCGCAAGGGGGTGAGTTTGGCATTTTTCCCGGATGGGGATCCGGCGTCCCAGGAGGCGATTTGCCTGGACCGGGAGCGGAAGGTGGAATTCAAGGTGGAGCGGGAGTTGGTCGACGCCATAGCCCTAGCGGAAAGTCCGGCGCCGTTTCGGGACCCTAAATTGGGGAACTTGGATCCGGCCAAGGTGGCGACATTGGAAGTGGAGTTAGGGGAAGGGGACAGCGTGGGCCTGTACCGGGTGGGGGATCGGTGGGCGGTGCGGCGGCGCGGGGAGAGCGGGTTCCAGGCGGCGTCGGGGGATGCGGTGGAGAAATTGATCAAGGCGCTGAACGAGGCGGAGATATTGGAGTACAGCAGCGACGCCCTAACTGACAAGGCGCCCTATGGCTTGGAGCCGGCTGCGGTGACCCTGACTTTTGTGGCGGGGCGGAATGCGAGTTTGCAGAACCTGGGGCCGGTGACTACGGACAACAGTCGGATTTTGCGGCTGGGGATTTTGCCGACGGGCAAAGTGTACGCGAATTTTGCGGGAGAGCCCTTTGTGTACCAGGTGGGGCCGGAGGTAGCGGGTTTGATTCCGCGGCAATTGGTGCGCTGGCGGACCCTGCAATTGCCTGGTTTTGAGCGGCTCAACTTGCGGGAGCTGCGGCAGACCTTGGGGAGCGCTCCGGCGGTGGAATTGAAAGCCGAGGCGCGTTCGTTTGTGTGGAGTGCGAAGCGGGGAGGGGAAAATGTGACCAAGCTGCTCAAGCAGGCGGCGGCGGAGGGGATTGCGGCGCGGCTGGGGAGCTTACAAGTGGTTTCGTGGCAGGGGGAATCAGATGCGAGCATGCGGGCCCTGGCGCTGCCGTCGGTGGTGTTGGAAGCGGCCTATGAGGTGCCGGGAGGGAGTGCTGGGGAGGTGCGTTTGGAGCAGGCGAAGGTGGAGTTTGCGCCGATGTCTGGGGAAGCGCGGGCGCCGCTTTATTATGGTCGGCACAGCGGGGTACCGGGGATCTTTTTGATTGAAGCGCAGACGGTGCGGGAGTTGTCGGGAGCTTTGTTGGAGGCGGCGCGCTGAGGGTTGGCGCATCTGCGTTCGACAAGGCGGGCGGGCTTGGTGTAGAGGGAGGGGAAGCTTATGAAGTTGCTCAAAGTCGCCGCCGCCGTGCTCAATCAGATCCCGCTCGACTGGGAGGGGAACCTGGGGCGGCTGCGGGCGGCGCTGGAGGAGGCGCGGGCGCAGGGGGCTCGGGCGGTGTGTTTGCCGGAGTTAGGGTTGACGGGTTATGGGTGCGAGGACACCTTTCATGCGCCGGGGGTGGGGCGGAGCGCGTGGCGGCGGCTCCACGAATTGGCGGCGGACACGGTGGGCTTGGTGGTGGCGGTGGGCTTACCGGTGTGGCACCACAAGGCTGTTTACAACATGGTGGCGCTGTTGGTGGATGGGCGCATTGTGGGGTTTTCCGCCAAGCGTCACTTGGCGGGGGAGGGCCTGCACTACGAGCCGCGCTGGTTCAAGGCCTGGCCGGAGGGGGTGGCGGTGACGTTGCGCGATGAGGAGGGTCGGAGCTACCCGGCGGGGGACTTGATTTACGACGTGGGCGGGGTGCGCTTTGGCTGCGAAATTTGTGAGGATGCGTGGTCCTCGGACCGGCCGGGGCGGAGCCTGTGCGCGCGGGGGGTGGATGTGATTTTCAATCCTAGCGCGAGCCATTTTTCGTTTGGGAAGAATGCGGTGCGGCAGCGTTTTGTGTTGGAGGGCAGCCGGGCTTTCCAGGTGGCGTATGTGTATGCCAACTTGCTGGGCAACGAGTCGGGTCGGGTGATATTTGACGGCGAGGCCATGATCGCGCACGGGGGTCGCTTGTTGGCTACGGCGGAGCGCTTTTCCTATCGAGATTTTGGGGTGATCAGCGCGCAGGTGGACGTGGATTTGGGGCGGGTGGCCCAGGCGCGGCGGTTTGGGGCGGCGGAGTTGGCGGAGGGGAACGTGGTGCGGGCGGCGTTTGCGTGGCCGGAGCTGGAGCCGGAGCCTGGGGGGCGGGAAGCGGAGGCCTGGGAGGGGGCGGCGGATTTGAAGTTAGAGGAATTTTCCCGGGCGGTGCCGTTGGCGCTGTTTGACTACTTGCGGAAGAGTCGGTCGCGGGGGTTTGTGATTTCGCTGAGCGGGGGGGCGGACAGCACTTCGTTAGTGGTGTTGGTGCGGCTAATGGTGGAGTTGGGGGTAGAGGAATTGGGTTTGGCGGGGTTTCAGGCCAAGCTGGGGTGGCATGCGGAGGTGGTGGCAGCGGGGGACGTGGCTGGGGTGGTGGCGGCGCTGTTGACGACGGCGTATCAGGCGAGTGGGCACAGCGGCAGCGTCACCCGGGAGGCGGCCCGCGCGGTGGCAGCGGCGGTGGGGGCGCGGCATGTGGAATTTGATATCAGCGCATTGGTGGCGGGGTATACGGCCATGGTGGAGGGCGGCCTGGGGCGGGCTTTGAGTTGGGAGCGGGACGACGTGGCGCTGCAAAACATCCAGGCGCGGGTGCGCAGCCCGGGGATTTGGATGGTGGCCAATTTGCAGGGGGCGCTGCTGCTTTCGACGAGCAACCGCAGCGAGGCCGCGGTGGGCTATGCCACCATGGACGGCGACACCAGCGGGGGGCTGAGTCCGCTGGCGGGGATCGACAAGGCTTGGCTGCGGCAATGGCTGAGCTGGATGGAGCGGCACGGCCCGGCGGAGCGCCACCCCCTGCCCGTGCTCCGGCTAGTCAATCAGCAGGCTCCCACCGCGGAACTGCGCCCGCCCGAACAGCAGCAGACCGACGAGGCCGACCTCATGCCCTATCCCTTGTTGGACGCCATTGAGCGGGCCGCAATCCGCGACAAAGAAATGCCGCTCGACGTCCTGCGGCAGCTGCGGGGGCGCTTTCCGCAGCATTCGCTGGAGCAGCTCAGCGCCTGGGTGGGGCGGTTTTTTAGCTTGTGGTGCCGCAACCAGTGGAAGCGAGAGCGCTATGCGCCCAGCTTTCACCTCGACGACGAGAACCTCGACCCGCGGAGTTGGTGCCGCTTTCCCATTTTGAGCAGCGGATTTGAGGTCGAGCTGAGGGCGATGCGCGAATGGGTGCGAGAGCAGGAGGAGGGGCGGTTTTTGTCTTGATTCAGCCGCGGTTCGGCCTACATGGCCAGTGCCATGGCCTATCTGAACGAAAACTACTTCAAGCTCAAAGCGGGATACCTCTTCCCAGAAATCGCCCGCCGCGTGGCGGCGTTCACCGCGGACAACCGCGAGGCCGCGGCCCGGTTGATCCGCTGCGGGATTGGCGACGTCACTGAAGCCCTGCCCGTGGCGGCGCGCGACGCCATGAAGGCCGCGGTGGATGAGTTGGGTGACCGCACCACCTTCCGCGGCTACGGCCCGGAGCAGGGGTACAGCTTTTTGCGCGAAGCCATCGCCGAGCAGGCCTACGCTCCCTTGGGCTGCAAGATCAGCCCGGACGAAATCTTCATTTCCGACGGATCCAAGTGCGATACCGGCAACATCTTGGATATTTTTGGGTCGCAAAACCGCATCGCTATCACCGACCCAGTCTATCCGGTCTATGTCGACACCAACGTCATGTGCGGGCACACCGGCGAGGCCGACGAGGCCGGGGCATACGGGGGCTTGGTCTATTTGCCCTGCCTGCCATCGAACAATTTTGTGCCGGCATTGCCGCTGGAGAAAGTGGACTTAATCTATTTGTGTTATCCGAACAACCCCACGGGAGCCACCGCGACCTATGAGGAATTGGCGGCGTGGGTGACTTTTGCGAAAGAGAACCAGGCGATCATTTTGTTTGATGCGGCGTATGAAGCATACATCACGGAGCCTGGGGTACCGCACTCTATTTTTGAGATTGAGGGGGCGGAAGAGTGCGCGATTGAGTTTCGGAGTTTTTCCAAGCACGGCGGATTCACGGGGGTGCGCTGCGCCTACACGGTGGTGCCGAAGCATTTGATGGCGTCGAGTGCGGACGGGAAGCGGCACCGGTTGCACCCGCTGTGGGCGCGGCGCCAGAGCACCAAGTTTAATGGGGTATCTTATCCGGTGCAGCGGGCGGCGGAGGCCTTATTTAGTCCGGCGGGGCAGCAGGAGGTGAAGGAGCTCATTAGCCACTATTTGGGGAATGCGACGCTGTTGCGGGAGGCCTGTGTGGCGGCGGGGCTGGAAGTCTTTGGAGGCATCAATGCGCCCTATATTTGGGTGCGCTGTCCGGAGGGAGTGAAGAGCTGGGAGCTTTTCGACCGCATGTTGCACGAGGCCAACGTGGTGATCACGCCTGGGGCTGGGTTTGGGGCTGCGGGGGAAGGTTATTTCCGCATCAGCGCCTTCAACAGTCGGGCCAATGCGGAGGAAGTGGCGCGGCGCCTGGCAGCGATGCAATGGTAGGGGCGCCGGGCGAGGCGGGCTCGGGGGCCGCTAGGGCCGCGAACTGAGGGTGCTGGCGAATCTGTCGGGCGAAGGCCTCGCGGGCTGCTGCGGGCAGGTCTTCGGGAAACTGCACGTGGGAGCGCGCCCAGCGGTTGAGCCAGGCCTGGCCGAGGAGCGGCCAGGGCCCGGGGGCGGCGGGGGGCGTGAGGGCGACGGTGGTTTCGGTTTTGACGTCGCTGGCGACGCCGCGGGCGACGTGCCAGCCGCTGGCGAGGAGGGCGACGCGGACGGCGGTGGAGGTGCTGTAGGTAAAAAGCGCGCAGGGGTGGTGGCCGCAGGCTTCGAAGAGGCGCTGGAAGGCAGGGATGGTCCACTGGTCGGCGTGGGTCCGGCTCGAAAACATGTCGTAGAAGATGAAGTCGGGGAGGGCGGGGGCGTCGCCGAGGCGCTCGGCAAAGTCGCCGCTGAGAAGGTGCCAGCTGAGGCGGGGAAAGCGGCGCGAGTGCCACTGGCCGCGGATCAGGAGGGCGTCGGCGGCTCCGTGTTGGAGGTAGGGGAAGTGGCGCTTGTGGCGCAGCGCGAGCCGGAGGGGGTCGAGGTCGTTTTCGAAGCTGATGATCTGCAGGCCGCGCACTGGGCCGCGGAGCGCTTGGGCTTCGTAGGCTTCGAGGGCCGCGAGGGCGTTGGCGGCGGCGCCCAGACCCACGTCCCAAACCACCAGGGGGGCGGCGGACTCGGGGGTTTCCCCAGGGAGGAGTTGGGCGCGCTCGGCGAGGCCGGATTGGGCCACATAGAGGGCGTGGGCTTCCTCCAGGGGCGGGGTGTGGGCGTGCATGATCTCGCCCGAGCTCCGGTGGAGAATACTCGAAAACCCGGCGGCGGCGGTGTGGACTTGGTAGTCGCCTAACGTTAGGGGGCGTGGTTGCGAGGCGAGGCGGGCGGCGGGTGGGGTGGGGAAGTCGAGGTCTTCCAGGCCGAGGGTTTGGCGGGCGGCGTGGTAGAAGGCGAGGAAGGTGCCCTGGAGGATGGCGGCGCGGATTTGGCGCATCAGCTGGTGATAGAACCAGATGTTGTGTTGGCCCATGAGTTGCCAGCCGAGGGACTCTTGGGTTTTGGTGAGGTGGTGGAGGTAGGCGCGGCTGTATTTGGCGCAGACTGGGCAGGTGCAGGCGGGATCGGCGGGGGTGTCTTGGAATTTGTAGACGCTGCGGCGCAGCTGCACGATGCCGCGGGAGGTGAAGAGGGTGCCGCGCTTGGCGACTTGGGTGGGGATGATGCAGTCGAACATATCGACGCCGCGGTGCACCGCTTCGAGGACGTCGAGGGGGGTGCCGACGCCCATGAGGTAGCGGGGGCGGTCGGCGGGGAGGAGGGCGGCGGTGAATTCGCAGGTGTCCTCGCGCTCGGATTTGGCTTCGCCGACGGCGAGGCCGCCGATGGCGAAGCCGTCAAAGGGAAGGGGGGTGAGGCCGGAGGCGCTTTCGTGGCGGAGGTCGTGGTGGAGGGCGCCCTGAATGATGGCGAAGAGGGACTGGGGGGAATCGCCGCGGGCGGCGAGGCTGCGTTCGGCCCAGCGCTGGGTGATGCCGAGAGCGGCGCGGGCAGTGGCGCGGTCGGCGGTGGAGGGGATGCACTGGTCGAGGACCATCATGATATCGCTTCCAATGCTGCGCTGGGTGAGGATGGAGCGCTCCGGGCTGAGGAGGATGGATTGGCCGTCGACGTAGCTTTGGAAAACGGCGCCGTCTTCGCTCATGGAGCGGGAGTGGGGGAGGGAGAAGATTTGGAAGCCGCCGGAGTCGGTGAGGACGGAGCGGTTCCACTTCATGAAGCCGTGGATGCCGCCGAGGCGCTCGAAGACTTCGGGGCCGGGGCGGAGGAGGAGGTGGTAGGTATTGGCGAGGAGGATTTGGGAGCCGGCGTCTTCGAGGGCTTCGGGGAGTTGGGCTTTGACCGTGGCCTGGGTGCCGACGGGCATGAAGAGGGGGGTGCGGACCTCGTTGTGGAGGGTGCGGAAGACGGCGGCCCGGGCGCGGGAGCCCTCGGCGAGGGCTTCAAGGCGGAAATCCAAACGGGAGGGCATCATGGGCGAGCGGCAAAAAAAGCGGGCGGCGGCTGGTAGGGGGGGAACTAGAGGCCTTGTTCGCGGCTGAGGCTGCGGAGGCGGATGGTTTTTTGTTTGAGGTCGTGGACGGCGCGGATGTAGCGCACGGTGCGGCTTTTGGCGCGCATCAGGATGGTGTGGGTGATGGCGGTGTGACCGACCAATTTGACGCCGGGGACGAGGGAGCTGTCGCTGATGCCGGTGGCGCAGAAGAGGGCGCTGGAGGACTGGACGAGGTCGCGGCTGGTGAAGACGCGGTCGAGTTCGTGCTCGCCGCCGTCGAGGATTTCGGCGCGCTCGATGTCGTCGCGGGGGGCCATGCGGAGGAGCATTTCGCCGCCGAGGGCGCGGAGGGCGGCGGCGGTGAGGACGCCTTCGGGGGAGCCGCCGATGCCGATGTAGAGGTCGACGCCGCTGTCGGGGAGGGAGGGGGCCACGGCGGCGGCGATGTCGCCGTCGGTGATGAGGCGGAGGGCGGCGCCGGATTTCCGGATGGCGGCGATGAAATCGTTGTGGCGGGGGCGGTTCATGGTCACGATGACCAATTCTTGGACGCGCTTTTCCAGGGCCTGGGCGAGGCGTGGGAGCATGGACTCGAGGGGTTCGTCGAGGGAGAGGGGCTGCATGCCTTGAGCGATGGCCTCGACGACGGCGGGGCCGAAGGCAAGTTTGTGGGCGTAGAAGCTGGGGAGGTTGCGCATGTTGTGGCCACCGGGAGCGTCGGGTTTGACCTCGCTGCCGGCCATCACGGAGATGGCATTGGGGAGGCCGTTGGCGATGTTGCTGGTGCCGTCGATGGGGTCGAGGGCGATATCGAAGAGGGGGCTGCCGGGGAGCCAAGTGCCGAGGCGTTCGCCGAGGAAGATGCCGGGGGCGTTGTCTTTGATGCCTTCGCCGATGACGACTTGGCCGCGGATGTTGACGTTGTCGAAGACCCCGTAGATGGCGTCGCAGGCGGCGGCATCGGCGAGTTCTTTTTCACCGCGCCCGAGCCAATGGACGGAGTTGAGAGCGGCGTTTTCAGTGGCGCGGACGAATTCAAATTCGATGGTGCGTTCGGTATCGGTCATGAGGGGCGGAAAAAAGCGGAGGGGGGCGTCTGGTGGCAGGGTGCGGGGCGCGGCGTCGCGGGGCACCCAGGAGGGGCTTGCGGGGGAACGCAAAAGGGAAACCGCGGGGAGCGGGGGATTTTGGGCTTGGGGGCGAGCGGGCTACTCGCGGGCGGCAGAGTCGAGCCAGAGGGTGACGGGGCCGTCGTTGCAGAGGGAGACTTGCATGTCGGCGCCGAAGATCCCGGAGGGCACGGGGCGGCCGAGTTCGCGGATCAAGGCGGCGCGGAAGGCTTCGTAGAGGGGGATGGCCTGCTCGGGGCGGGCGGCGCGGAGAAAGGACGGGCGGTTGCCTTTTTGGGTGGAGGCCAAGAGGGTGAACTGGGAAACAAGCAGAATCTCCCCGCCGCAGTCGCTCACGGAGCAGTTCATGGCCCCGGCCGGGTCGGGAAAAATCCGCAGTTTGACCAGCTTGGGAGCGAGCCAGGCGACGTCGTCGAGGGTGTCTGCCGTGGAAATGCCGAGGAGGACGAGCAAGCCGGGCCCGATTTCGCCCTGGAGGGCGTCGGCGATGGAGACAGAGGCGGAGCGAACGCGTTGCACGAGGGCGCGCATGGGAAAGCGGGGGCGTTTTGGTTTCTTGGGGGGCTCAGCTGTGGGGGCGCCGGGAGGTCAGGGCGAGGAGGACGCGGTCGATGGCGAAGGCCCCGGGGCCGATCCAGGCGCAGGCCAGGCAGGCCCCCGCGTAGAGCACCGCGGTTTCGGCGGCGGCGGGGTAGGCGTGGTATAGGGCGGAGGCGACGATGGCCAGAGTGGCGAGGATCAGGGCGCTGAGGCGGGTGAGGAGGCCAATCATGAGAAAGAGCGCACTGACGAGGACCAACAGCACCAGGGCCAAGCCCAGGGGAAGGGCCAGCGGGAAGCCCATCGCGGATAGGTTCTGGGGCAAATCCCAGGGGGTTTTCTGCCAAATAAAAGACCAGGCGCCCTCGGCCTGCGCCCAAGCCCGCCAAAAGAGCAGGGCGCCTCCAGTCACGAGGCGCAGGGTGAGCAGCCCCATGGAGCGGGCGAAGCTCTGGGCCACCTTGGCGGCGACCGGAGCGGGGCGGGGGTATTCGGGGGGCATGGCGATAGCCTTAGGCAAGCATCTGTCCCCGAAATTGCAATCGGCAGGGCCCCGCAAGGGGAGGAGGCGCGGCCGCGGAGCCGCGGCGGGCTCAGCGGTCGCCGCGGGCGCGAGCGTCGTTGCGGGCGGCGCGGGAGCGGATTTCGATGCAGGCGGGGCCTTGGGCGGAATCGAAGGCCAAGCTCATGTGGAGCTGGTAGTCCTGGGAGAGCGACCAGAGCAACTGGCGGCGGGTCAGGGCGAGCTTGTCGATGAAAATATTGGGGTTTTCGCTGGGGACCTGTTTGACGCGGTAATTGATGCCGCGCAGGCAGGGCTCCTGGGTAATTTTGCTGAGGGGAACGTCGTAAATTTGCACCCGCACCGGGGTGTCCAGCCAGGCGTTCAAGGGGCCGTAGCGGGAGTGGAGAAATTCGGGGGGCACCACCGCCATGCGGTCCGCGGCGTGGTAGTTCGGATGGGGGTCGAACATGCCGCAGCCGGGGAGGCCGAGCAGCGCCAAAGTGGCCAGCAAGTGGACGGAGGAGAACTTCATAGGGAGATTATGGCGGGAAAGAGGCACAGCAGGGAGCGCCAGATTGAGGGCGCAGCAAGGGCTGGTTTGGCGCCAGCCGCCTTTTCAGACTCTCCGCGCGCCGGAATGTTGAAGGAAAAATGGCCCAGAAGTGCCTCGCCCCCCTTCCGCCCCGCTCTCGCGCCGGATTGTGCCGGATTGTGCCGGATTAGGCGAAATGTCAATAAGTTCGAAAATCTTATTGATGTTGACAAACTTGCCGCTGCGACGCAATTCTGCGGGGTGGGAGGAGCGGGGCCGGGGTTGGCCGTTTTTCATCGCATTCTCAGAAATTTACCAATGGCCATGGCGTTTTTCCTCAAAAACCTCTTTCGGAAAGAATCCGGCAACACCGCGGGCGAGGCGCTTTTGGGGCCGCCCGGGGAGGCGCTGGCCAAGGGAGCGGCGGAGGCCCTGAGCTTGCAGCCCTTGCTGAGTTCCCTGAGCGGCTTGCCCCCGCGCCCGGCGGAGGCCGGGGCGCCGCGGCCGACGGTCGCGGGGGCGGCGCCATTTCAGGCCCTCAGTCCCTTCACGGTGGCGGGCAGTGCGGGGAGGGCGTTGCCGCCCTTGGCGGGCGCGGCGGAGCGGCGCGAGGCCAGTTTGGGGGCTTGCGGGGCGGGGGGCGAGGAGGCGGCCCGAGTGGAGCTGCGCCTGCGGGTGGTGCTGCGCGATGCCGACGCCGCGCGCTTGGGGTTTGCGCCGGATAAGGTGCCAGAGAGCGTATTGGTGAGCTTTTCCCTGGAGCGCCTGGCGAGTCAGTTGGGGGCGGGCCGCGTGGAGGTGGAAATGGAGGAAATCCGCCAAGGGGTCGCGGAGAAATACCGTCCTGCGTTTGCCCGTGCGGCGGCGGATCTGCGGGTGGTCATTCCGCTTTCAGAAGTCTTTCCGCACATCCCGGAGTCGGCGTGGCCCGCTCTGGCGCCCGCGGCACCGGGGCCGCCGGGCGTTTTTCCGACACCCTTCGCCGCCGAGCAGGAGCAGCCTTGCGGAGAGGCTGCACCGGGGGACCTGGTGCCGTCGGCGGGCCTGTTTTCGCGGGCTCCCGGCAGTGGGATTCGCCTTTCGGCACCGCTCGTCGGCGCCGGAGCTGTCCCGCGGCCGTTTCCCAAGGCTGTGGGGGCAGGAGCGGGGCGGGGCGCGCCGCTGACCGCCAGTTTGGCGCCGTTGTTGCCAACCGCGCCGTCGGCGGCTCCTCGGGTCGGGGCGGCGCTGGCGGCGGGCGACGATCTAGGCGCGCCTTTTTCGGCTTCGCGCTTGCAGGCGGCCCCCCCACCGCGGCCGGGGTCGGCACGCTTTGGGAGTGCGGCGGCTGCCGACCCAGAAGCGTTGCCCGCGGCGGCGGGGCGGTCCATGGCCGAGGCATCGGGGGTCGAGGACTTGAGCTTTGGCTGCGTCGGCGACCTGAGCCAAGTGGTGCTGCGGGCGGTGCTGGGGACGGATCAAGAGTTGAGCGCGCAGGAAATTGTGGACCGCTGTGCGCGCCTGGAAGGGCTGCGCGCCTGTGTACTGCTGCGGCAGGATGCCAGCCTCGTCAGTGCGGGCTTGGAAAACGCCGCCTCCCTCCTCGCCAATGCCGCGAAGACCCGGGATTCCCTCAAATCCCTCGCCGAGTCGCTCGGCCTGAACGCGGGGGGGAATTTCACCCTGCGCAGCGACCAGGGAGTCCGCTCGTTTTTCCTCGAGCCAGGCCTGTGTTTGGGAGTCTGGCACGATCGGCCGACCTTTAGCGGAGGCACGCGCGAAAAGCTCACCTTGATCGTCCAGGAACTGGCCCGAAACGCCTAACCTTCGGGGGCCGCCCAGTCGCTTTTTCTCTCCGCTCCATGGCTGTCATCAACCACGATACCCGCGAGGTCACGTTTAAACTGGTCTACTGTGGCACTCCCTTGGGGGGGAAAACCGCCAACTTGAGCTACATCCACCGCGGCATCGCCGCCGGGCAACGCGGCGAGTTGGTCTCCCTGGCCACCGCCCAAGACCGCACCCTCTTTTTCGACTTTTTGCCGGTCCACACGACCTCCATTAAAGGCTATCGGACGAAATTCATGATCTACACCGTGCCCGGCCAAGTCTGCTACAGCGCCACCCGCCAGATGGTCCTCAAGGGCGGCGATGGGGTCGTATTTGTGGCGGATTCCCAACTGGACCGCATGGAGGAGAATCTGGTGGCTTGGCAGGGCCTGCAGCGCAATCTCGCGGAGAATGGGGTCGCCCTGGACGACCTGCCTGCGGTGCTCCAGTGCAACAAGCGGGACCTCCCAGAAGTCGCGCCCCTGCCGTACCTGGAGTACTTGCTCAATTCCGGGCCCCGGCGGCTGCCGGTTTTTCCGGCCTCGGCCCGCAGCGGTTTCAATGTCTTTGCCACCTTGAATGCCCTTGCTCAGGAGGTACTGCACCGCTTTCATCATGGCTGCTCGGTTCCTCGGTCCCTCCCTGCCTGAACTCCCCGCCATGGATTTTCTCACTCCTCCTTCCGGCCGAGTCCTTCACCTCGGGGCTGGGCTCACCCAGCAGTTCCGCCACACCTTGGCCCGCTACCTGGACGATGCACAGGTGCGCTACTGCGCCCTCCTAGAGGAAAGTGGCAGCCTCTGTGCCGAAGCTGGGGACGCATCCCTGCGGGACGCGGGCGAAACTGCGGCGCTGGCCGCGGGAGCCTTTGCCGCGCTCCAAGCAGTAGCCAAGCGCCTGGGCGACGGCACCTTCGAGGGCCTATTTCACGAGGGCAAAGTCCGCCAGTTCTGCCTCGTGCCGGTGACCCCGCAATTCATGCTCCTCAGCGTTTTCGAGGCTCCCGTGCGCTTCGGGGTGGTCAAAGTCTGCGCCGCCAAAGCGGTCGCTCGACTTCAGGAGCAAATTGAAACCATGCCCATCTCCGGAAGCGGGGCCCCCGCAGAGGTCGTCCGGGGGGATTTCGCGCGCGAAGCCGCCGCGCTCTTCCTGCAGGCTTAAGTCCAGGCGGCACGTGGCTGCCGACTCGCCCTAGACAGCCCCTGGGCCTCAGCCCGCGCTGTCGGGTTTGTGCACCCAGCGCCACACCGTGCGGTAGGATTTAGTCAGGCCATGGACCTCCTTCAACCACATCTGGGCGTCCCGCGCGCTTTTAAACTCCTGCTTCATTCGCTTGGCCTTGAATTGGGCCACCACGGCCGGGGCCAAGCCGCGGAAGCTGCCGGCTTTCGGTCCCGGCTTTTCCCGCTGGAGCAGGGCTTGGATTCCCTTGTCGCGCGCCATTTTGATCAGGGAAAAGAGGTGGCCGCGGGCCATGCCGCACGTGGCGGCGACTTCCGCGGCAGAATGCGAGCCCCGCGAAGCGAGCTGCAGCGCGAGCAATCGATTTTTGATCCAGGGATCGCTCTCCCCGGCGTAGAGGTCGCTGAACTCAGTGAAGGCGTCTGGAAGGGTGATTTTTAAGTAGGGGCGAGCCATGGGGTGGGTATAAAAAATATAAGATCAAACGAAATGAAATTGAGCGGAATGCGGGACAGGGAGCGGGCTGGCGTCGCCCATGTAGAGCGGCAGGGGGCGCCTATATCCTTAGAGATACAAAGATTTAGCAAGTTTAGGACTCTGTTTCGAGGTGTAATATCTAGGAGACTGAATTGTTAAGAATCGGGGATAGATGCCTTGAGAAAGCTCGCAACTGCATAATCTATTAACATCTACGCCATAAAAATCTCCCTGCGCGGCGTGATTGACGAACCGGGCAGATAAAGTGACGAATCGGCCACTGCAGCGCCCGAGGCGCCGTTTTTGCGGGGTCGGTGAGGCCATTTGGGCCCGCGAAGGGGCCATGGGGAGACTCCTGTAGGCGCCGATGCCGCGCCGCGGGGCGGGGGCGCGCGCCCGTTCTAACTTTAAAATTGACCCCTTGGGGGCCGTCAACCCTATGGGTTACTTGGCGCGCGGCGCGCTTCCCGGCAGCGCGCATAGTGGCGCCGCTCCCGCCAGGCCAGGGGGGCCAGCAGGGCCAGCACTGCGCCCAGGCTTCCCGCTTCCGGCACCGTGGCGATGGACACCGTGACCTCGCCCGCGGTTCCCGCGACCCAC
>CANHIJ010000060.1 GCA_947460575.1 Verrucomicrobiales bacterium
CCCGCAGCGTGCCGGTGGCCACTTCCCTCCTCAGCGAGGGGCAAAAGGAAAAATTTGTCGCCGACAACGAAGCGCGCCACGCCACCCTGCGCGAACAATACGGCAACAAAAAGAAGCGGGCGATTCTCTCGCTGGAGGAAGCCCGCGCCAAGTCCTTTCAGGTCGACTGGGCCCGCGCCGATATCGCCCAGCCGAAGCAGTGTGGCGTGATCTCGGTCGGCGCGGACCAGGGCCCTGGGGGGGCCATCGCTCCCGTCAGTCTAGCGGAATTGCGGGGCTTCATCGACTGGTCGCCATTCTTCCACGCCTGGGAATTGCGGGGCCGCTGGAAGGACGACGCGCAGCGCTTTGCCTCCGCGGCGGAGGATCCAGAACGGCGGGAGCAGGCGGAGGAGGCCGCCGCCAAGCTCTACGCGGATGCCCAGGTCCTGCTCGATGCCATTGTAGCCGGGCAGCACTTTGTGCCCAAAGGCGTCACCGGCTTTTTCCCGGCTAACGCCCTGGGAGACGACATCGAAATTTACGTCGACGAGGCCCGCCAGGAAAAACGCGCCACCTTGCACACCCTGCGCCAGCAGGTCGTCAAAACGGGCGGCAGTCCCACCCCTAATTTTGCCCTGAGCGATTTCACGGCCCCGCGCAGCAGCGGGCGGGCCGACTGGGTTGGGGGCTTTGTGGTCACTATCCACGGAGCAGATGAATACGCCAAGCAGTACGACGACCAGCAGGATCCCTATTCCTCCATCATCGTCAAAGCGTTGGCCGACCGCTTCGCCGAAGCGTTCGCAGAGTGGCTCCACCAGCAAGCCCGCTTCCTCTGCGGCATTGAGCGGCCGGGCGAGTTGACCCGCCAGGAGGTGATTCGCGAAAAGTACCGCGGCATCCGGCCAGCTCCGGGCTACCCGGCACAGCCAGATCACACCGAGAAGCGGACCTTGTTCGCCCTGCTCGACGCCACTGCCCTAACCGGCTGTGAGTTGACCGAGAGTTGCGCGATGCACCCGGGATCGAGCGTCAGCGGGCTCTATTTTAACCACGCGGAGGCCAAGTATTTTGGCATCGGCACGGACCTCGGCAAGGACCAGATGGAGGACTACGCGGCGCGGAAGGGCCTGCCGGTGGCGGAGGTGGAGAAGTGGCTTTCTCCTTGGCTGGCCTACTGAGTGCGCCCGGCCGCGGCGGCGGGGCGCACTTGAATTTAAAAAGCGCTAGGAGGTGGCGCGGGGGCTGGCCTCACTTGGCAGGTTCGGCGGGGGCGGCCCAGCTGAGTTGGGCTTTTTCGAGTTGGGGGGCCGAGAGGCCAAAAGCCTTGAGGACGCCGGTGGCCATCATTTGATTGCCCGCAGGGTTCATGTGCACACCGTCGCCGGTGAGGACGTTGCCTTTCTTAGGGGTGCTAGCCTTGGCGAGGGCGGCCTGCATGTCCGCGTTGAGATCGGCTAGGAGGCACTTCTTTTCCTTGGCCAGCTCGCGGAGAAAAGCGTTGTAGGGAGCCAGTTTTTGATTGTTTTCATTGGGCTGGTCTTCTCCGATCATGGTGGAGGTGAGGATGACAACCTTGACGCCTGCGGCTTGGCATTGGTCCACGATTTGGGCAATGTTCTTGCGGTATTGGTCGAGAGGGACGCCGTTGGCGCCGTGCCAGACATCGTTGACGCCGCAGCTCAGGGTCATCCAGTCGGGCTTCTTGCTGAGGACATCGCGCTCCAGGCGCTCCAGCATTTGGTTGGACTTGTGGCCGCTGATGCCGGCGGGGAGGGCCGCGGCCTTCACCCCATTGGCCTCCAGGCCGCGGATCACCAAGGTCACATACCCTTGCGGACCAGCCCCGGCCTCGGTGATGGAGTCGCCTAAAAAGGAGATTTTTTGCCCGCTGGTCACGGCGATGTCGGCAGCGCGCAGCGCGGGGGAAGTCAGGGCGGCGCCTAGCAAGGTTGCAGTGAGGGCGAGGCGGCACAGGGTACGGCGGGATTGGGGCTGGTTATACATAAGAGGGAGGTTGGGGGTGAATGCGTAAAACGCGCCTTGGCAGAGCGATCCCTGTTAAAATTGTGGAAACGAGGTGGGCTCTGGAGGGCGGGTGGAGACTTGCTGTTTACGGAGATCTCGGGGGCTTCTTGCAAGGGAGCCCCTGGAACTGGGGCCGACCCGCCTTGGCCGCCCTAGCGCAAGCGAACCCTGCTGCGAAAGTACAGGGGGCTGGCGCCGCGGAGGGCGGCGGGCGGTTGGTAGGTCGCGGTCGCGCCGCTCGTGCTGAGGAGTTCGGCGGGCGTCCAGTCAGCTAGAGAGGTGGAGACTTCCCCGGAAACGAAGGCGTCGTCGGCGTTAGGGACGATGGGCACCGCGAACCTCGGGCCATCGGGCGTGGGGGCGGCGGCGATGCGCGGGTCGGGTCCGAGGGCATATTCGACCAGATTGGCGATGCCGTCGCCGTCGCTGTCGGCGAGGGGATCGCCGCTGAAGGGGAGGGCGTCGGATTGTCCCGGGTTGCCGCCGGGGAGGGTGCTGGCGCGCCAGTTAGGGGGGGCGCTGTGATCTGGATTGGAAGAGGGGGCGAGGAGCACCAAGCTGGCGCCAGAGCCATCGGCCTCGCGGGGCCAGGGGAACTTATCCGCGTAGCTAAAGGCTTTGATAGGAAGGCCATCGGCGGCCGCGAGGAGGAGGCTTTCGCCGCCGTTGCTGAGCGCGGAAGCGTTGAGGAAGGCGCCAGGCGCGAGGAGGGCGGAAGCGCTGGGATAGCGGGAGAGGAAGGCGGCGCGGTCGCGGGCGACCGCGATGCGAGCGCCGGGTGGAAGGGTCAGGCCGGGTGGGAAATCGTACTGGAGGCCGACGGTGAAGCGGACGCCGCTGAGGTCCACCGCGCTGGAACTGATGTTTTGCAGTTCGATCCATTCGAATTGGTCGGCGTCGGCGAAGCCGCGGGCGAGTTCGGCCGCGGTGGGATTACTCGGGTGATACATGATTTCGGAGACCACGAGATTGCGGGCCGAGCCGGGCTCGACGGCGGTGGTGTTATTGATCGCGATGGTGGCCGTGGCGATGACGGTTCCGGAGAAATTCACCGCTTCGAGGGTGATAACATGGTTGCCGGGAGGGGCGGGCACCGTGGCCTGCCAAGTGCTGTTGGCGGTCCAGGTGGGGTTGAGGGCTTGGCTGCTGCCGGCGATGCGGATTTCGCGCACGTTGACCCAGCCGGTGCCCGAGAGGGTGGCGCTGCTGGCGGCGACGGTGAGGGGGCTGGCGGTCGTGATGGCAAACTTGGCGGCGGGGATGGCGGCGGAGATTTGCGAAAGCACGCTAGAAGCGCGGGAGGAGATATAGCCGAGGTGGCTCGCCCAGGGTTGCGAGGGATCAAAAGCGGCGAATTGGGTGGTCCAGGTGGACATATAGGCCGAATTAAAAGTGGTGGTGACCACGTCGTGGAGGTGGCCAAGGTATTGGCGGCGGCGGGAGGCCTTGGCGGTGAGGGCGGCGCACTGCGGGTTGTTGAAAAGCGACAGGGTCGCATTGTAGGCGTTGTCCATGTCGTGGGGCAGGAAGACCATGCGGCCATCGGGGCGGGCATAGAGCCAGGCGTTGTGCTGGGACCCGTCGCCGGCGGCATTGTCTTGGGCCCCTGACAAGACGGCATAGCCGAGTCCGCGGAACCAAGTGTCGACGTCAATCGTATTGGGGATGTCCGCTTCGAAGGCGGCGCCGGATTTGCTGAAGGTTTTGGCGTAGTTGATGAGCGGGGCGAAGTTATCGGCTTCGCGGTGGCTCTTGTTGAGGAAATGCCAGCGGTAGCGCTCGGGATCGTCGCCGTGATTGGAGACGGGGAGGCCGATGACGCCGTCGGGAGAAGGGTAGATCAACTTGTTGCCGTTGGCATCGGCGGTGGTGGGGTAGTAAACCAGTTCGTATTCGTAGAGATTGCCGTCGGAGCCGTTTTCGAATTGTTCGTCGAGGAAGAGATTTTCGTAGCGGGCGAGCTGGAGGATGGCGCCGCCGGTGAGAGAGCTGTTAGGGGCGAGGAGTTTGATGAAATCGTTGTAGCGGCTGATGGGTCCGCCAGAATTGGAGATCATGACGTCGAAGAGCAACTCGCGCTGGCCGGGGGCCTGGCCCTCAGAGCGGTCGATGTTAGCGGACTCATGGACTCCGCGGAAGAGCGCGTCGGGAGGGAAGGTCAGATTGTAGCCGACTCGGGTGAGTTGATTGCGCCCGCGCTCGCTGCTCTTGAGATGGAAGCCGACGCCGTAGTAGATATCGCCTTCGCGGTCGATGACGGTGCAGCCGATGAGGTCGTTGCTCATGGTGTTATAGTTGACGTGCATCCAGTCGCGGTCGGCGTTGGTGGTGACGATGCGGAAGTTGTGCCATCCGTTAGTGGCGGCGGCGTTGTCTTTTACTTTGTAGAGGGCGCGGGATTGGGGTCCGGCCGCGGGGTAGAACTCGGAGGCTCCCAGGTTGTCGGTGCCGCGGATGTAGAATTGGACGACGGCGCCGGTAGCTTGCCCGGGAATGCTGCCGCGGTAGGCGCCGCCGCCGCTGTTCGCCATCGGGGTACTCGCGAAGGCCGCTCCATTGACCGAATAGAAGAGGGCCATGGAGGCGATTTCGTCAGGATCGGAAGCGGCGCAGGAAATGGCGGTGGCTTCGTTGGCCGCGGGGACGGCGGGGGAGTGGAGCAAGTTGGCAAAGGTGGGTCCGGCGTTGGGGACGGCGCGGGAGTTGGGGGCGCTGGGAGTGCCGGGGCTGGCGACGCGGTCGATTTCGGTGACGTGAGCGAGGCGATTAAAATAGAGGCGGCTGTGGAGTTTGTTGCCGCCGGCGACCCAGCGGGCGCGATAGCGGATTTCATACTCGCGGCCGTTGGTGGCGGCGGCGCTCAAGCGGGCCTCGATTTGGTTGTGCATGTGCTCGGTGGGGCCGGTGGCGACGATGCGGAGGATGTTATTGGAGGGGTTGCCGGGTTCGGGGATGACTTGGCTGCCGCGGTGATTGCCGACGCGGCGCCAGGCGTTGGGGTTGTTAAAGCCGGGGTCGGCGATGCGCTGGGTGGCGGCGCTGTTGGGCCATTCGATGACGCTGAGGTCGTCGATCCAGAGTTCGCCCGCGCTGAGCATTCCGAGGTTGAGTTCGTTCCAGGTGCCGTCGGGGCCGCCGTTGCTGGCGGCGGCGACGCCGCGGTAGGAATACGTTTTCCAAGCGGTGCGGCTGGTTTCGTCGCTGGCGACCCAGGAACTGCCGATGGCGTTATCGGCGTCGAGGTCGCGGAGTTCCATGCTGGCGCCGCCGCCATCGGCGAATTTAGGCCACTGGCCTCCGCTGGAGTAGCGGACTTCATCGGCGGGGTTGCGGAGCGGGTCGCGCAGGACGATGGATTCTCCGGAACGGGAGAGAGAATTGGCGAAGGTGCCGAGGACGCGGGCTTGGGGAAAGGCGGCGGCAAAGAGGGCGGGATCGCGCACCAGGCAGGCGCTTTCGCTGGGGGCGAGAAAGGTGTTGGCAGGAAAGGTGAAGGAAATGCCCTCGGAGAAGTCCCAGTCGGCCAGATCGACGGGGTCGCGGCTGCGGTTAGTGAGTTCGAGCCACTGGTTGTTGGAATTGCGCAGGGGGAGGGCTGGAGAGCCGGGGGTGAGGAGTTGGCGCGCCTCCATCTTTAAGGCAAAGACGATATCGGCGCTGGCGGCGGTGCTTTGATGGACTTCGACGGACAAGCGGTTGGAGCCGAGGACAAGTCCGGAGGCGGGGACGGCGAAGGTAGTGAGGGCGGCGGTGGATACCGTGGCACTGGATAGGGTTTCGGGGCCTGCGGCCGTGGTGGGCATATTGAAGCGCGTGGGCAGTTCCACCCCATTGAGGTAAAAGATCGCGCCGTCGTCGATGAGGTGCGAAATTTCCAGGGAGTGGGTAGTCGCGAGCTGCGGGGCGGTGACGTTGAAGTCCCTCTCAAAATAGCAAGTTACGGTGCTGGTGGCATAGGGGGAAATAATCGTGGCTAGGGGAATGGGCAGGGTCGCGGTGGCCACCCCGATGGGGGCGGTGCCGGAGAGCCAATTGGCCGCGGCCTGGTGGTCCTGGGCGGCCCATCCACTGGGCAGGTTTTCATCGGCGGCATTGTAGCGCCAGGTGTCGCTGGGTCCCACGAGCGGCGTCTTGGCGTAGGTCGCGGGCACCGCGGGGACGGCCGGGAGGGCGGGCGGGTTGTAGGCGATTTCACTGATGACGATGCGGTCGCTCCAGGGGATAGCGTTGGGGGCACCGGGGGTCGCTTTGCTGGGATAGGCCCATGGGTTGCCGCGGTCGGCGGCGCGCCCGCGGAGTCGGCCGGTTTGCTGTCGGGCGTCCATGAGCGCGGTTTTTCCGGGGGAGTAGAGGAAGACTTTCTCGCCGTCGGCGGGCCGGAAGCCGAGTTCGGCCTCGCCGAGGACGAGGAGGCCTGCGCTTTCCAAGGTCCCGCTGGGGATGGTGTAGAGCTTGGCGGCGCCGCTGCCCGCGGCGAGGATTGTTCCAGTTAGGTCAATCGGGGTGCTGCCGGTGTTGGCGATTTCCACCCACCAGGCGGGGTCGCTGGCGGCGGGGATCTCGTTGAGTCGAAGCGCGGGCACGGCCCCAGGCGCAGGCACCTTGAGGTCGACGTCGAGTTGGGCCCCCCAGACGACGTCGCTGTTTCCGGCGGCGCACTGGTGCACCTCGACGGACAAGCGGTTTTGCCCGGGGACCAGGGCGTTGGGGGGCAGGGGGAGCGCGGCGGAGAGGGCGGTGCCGGCTTCGATGTTGGCGCTGGCGGGTGTCGCAGAGGTGATAGGCCCGCTGGGCATATTGACGCGGGCGGCCTCCACGCCGTTGATATAAATGACGGCGCCGTCGTCCAGGGAATGCTTGAGCTTGAGTTGGGAAAGCGCCGCCAGTTGGGGGGCCGTCACGTTGAATTCCGTTTCGAAGTAGTAGGTCATGACATAGGGCTCGTTGAGCCCGGGAAATGTCAGGAGAGTTCCGAGGGGTGCGGTGGCCGAGGTTTCGTAGGCTAGGGCGCCCGGTCCGGTGGCCCAAGTGCCCCCTTCCGGGTGGGCCTGGGTGGCCCAGCTGGCATCGTAGGCGGGTCCGCTCTGGTTGTAGCGCCAGGGCTGGTTGAGCGCGAAGATGGGAACGGTGGCGACGGGCGGAGGGGACCCCGCCGCGGGGAAATTGAGGGCTCCGGGCGTGCCGCCGTTTTGGGCGCTGGCGGTCCAGTTGGCGGGGCGCCCGCTGTCGAGATAGGGGGTGATCTTGGCGAGGGTAAAGCCGGATCCATCGGCTCCGGCGGGCCAGGGGGCGTCTTCGGCAAAGGCGATTTCATCCATCATGCGCCCGCTCTGGTTGATGAGGCGGAGGCGCTGACTGCGGTTGCTGAGATTCCCCGAAAAGGGGCCGAATTGGCCCGCGCTGGGCGTTTTCGCTAATACCACATAGCCTCCGGGATTGACGATGGTGCCCGGCGGGAAGGTGTAGCCGAGGCCATCGATGCGCCAACCGGAGATGTCCTCCTTGATCCCCATCTGGTTGAAAAGTTCGAGGTACTCGCCCGCTTCGGAGGGGTCGGCGGGATGGTACTGAATCTCGTTGAAAACGACCACGGAATCGGGCGAGGCCAGGCCGGGACAGGAAGTGCCCACGAGCAGCAGGGCGGCGAATAGGGAACGGGCAGTCATGGGGGGATGCGGATTGGGTGGCGGAGGGCCCGCCGTCCCCCTTCTTTTGCCCGATGGCGGGCCGCAGGGGAAGCGCCATTGCGGGGAATCTCCTGCGCTTCGCCCAGGGTCGCTATCACTGTTAATCCTAAAATCGTGAGTTGACTATCGTATTCGGTGGGCGCGCAGCGCTGGCGCGGGAGGCTTTCTTTTTGCGTGGGTTTTGGGGGGGCTGCCGCGCTGGCACCCCTGCCGGGGTGCGGGCGCTCGTGGGAATGGGATCCGGTGGCGTCGCTCCGCGCACCACCGGCTACCCGCTGGGAGGCCTCCGGCATCGCCGCCCAACGTGTCCACCGACCACGCTATGGGGGGCTTTTGACCGCGAAAGGGACTCACCCAATGGGTGAGTTTCTGGAGGCGAAAAAAACGGCTCAGCCCCCGTCATTAATTCAAAGGAAAGGCCCCATGGTCGCGTTTCAACTCGCGTTTTTGAGTTAGGGGAAAGAGTCGTGGTTTTACTCTAATTTAAGCGCTGGTGGCTCATTTTTCGACAGCGCTTGGGCCGCCCCGCGCGGGGCGTCGGCGGTCAGGGGGTGACGTCGCGCACCCGATAAAAGGCTTTGGGGAGACGGGTGGCGACGAGATCTTGAAAGATCGTTAGGGTCCCGGCGGTGTCGAGGTTGTCGGTGAGTTCGATCCAGCCGTGGGGCTGGTTGGCGGGCTTCATTTCGGTGGCGTAGTCCACCGCGCAGGTGCGGCCTGGGCGGGATTGAAAAGTAAGGGTAACCTTGTCGCCGCTGGGCGAGCGCTGGATGCTGGAGAACTGGAAATCGGGGAATCCGACGGGTGGGGCGAGGGCGGCGACGGCGCTGTCGCTGAGGCCGGCGCGGTAGAGGCGGACGTCGTCCATGAGGCCCGCGAAGCCTTCCTCGTCGTTGTAGCGGTTTCCGATGCGCAGGGGGCTGAGGCCTGGTTTGGAGAGGGGGACGCCTGGTCCGAAGAACACTGGCTGACCGTTGATGAAGAGGGTCATGTCCTGGTCGCCCTCGCCGACGCTGCGCCAAGCCACGTGGGTCCAGGCTTCGAGTTCCAGGGCGGTTCCGGTGCTGTGCCAGCCGGTGCCCTGAAAGTAGCTCAGGGTGAGGTCTGGGGCACCGCCCACCGCGGCGCGGTTGCCGATAGCGGTTTCAAAAGCGTCGCCGCCGCGTCCAGTTAGGCGTTCGAGTCCGGCGCCCTCCTGGAGGCTAGTCGGCTTGACCCAATAACTGAGCGTAAAAACGTTCCATGCGAGGGTGGCGCTGGCGGGGATCGCGATGCCCATGGCATGGCGGTGAGGGCGAGGGCCTGTCCGCCGCCAGGGCTTTCTGCAGCCACGAAGGCGGGGTCTCCCAACAGAGTTCCGTGGTTGGCTTTGGGGGAACTGTCCTGGGCATCCCCTTCAAGATTGAGCTGCAAAACGAGGGCCTCGGCGCTGGGGGGTATGCTAAGGGGATCGAGGGGGTTGCTGCGGCCGACGACTTCATCGGCGTCTCCAAAAAAGTCGCCGTCGCTGTCGGGCAGGAGAGGATTGGTGGTGTGGGTGACTTCGCTGCGGTCGCTTAGTCCATCGCCATCGGTGTCCGCGACCAGGGGGTTAGTGCCGAGGGTTATTTCGGGGCCGTCGGGGAGGCCGTCCTCGTCGGTGTCGGCCTTGGTGGGGTTGGTGCCTTGGGCGAATTCTTCGGCGTTGCTCAGGCCATCTTGGTCGGGGTTGCCGGCGGCGCCGTTGGCAGGGTTGATGCTTCCGTTGTCGCTAGGGTCAAGTCCGTATTGGATTTCCCACAGCTTGGGGAGACCATCGGAATCCCCATCCTGGGAGAATTTGCCGATACCGATCTGGGAGATGGTTTTGATATCAGATGCAGTTAGGGTGGCGTCCTAGAGGAAGACGTCGTCCATGGCGCCGTCGAATCCCTCGCCGTTATTCATGGCGTTTCCGATGTTCATGAATCCGCTGATGGCCGAGGTCACGGCTTTGCCAGTGTAGGCGAGTTCGCCGTTGAGAAAGAGTTTCATTTTCGTGGCGGAGTTTTGCCAGGCGACGTGGAGCCATCCGTCCGGCGGCACCTCCACATGGGTGGCCACCCAGCCGGTCGATCCGCTGTAATAGGAAAGGGTGGTGCCGCTGGGCGAGCTGGTTCCGCCGATGGCGGCGGCGTTTCCGACCGCGGTCTCGAAGGCCCAGGCTTGGCGGGAAGTGAGGCGCTCCAGGCCGCTATTGGCGCTGGGGGCGCCCAGGAGGTTGATGAAATAGCCGAGGGTGAAGTATGGGGCGTTCAAGGTGGCGGCGGCCGAGATGCGGACGCCGTCGCTGTCTTGGTCGAAGCGGATCGACTGCGTGCTCATGAGGCCCTCGGGGGGGTTTGCCTGGTAGGTGGGGGTGCCGAGTTGGCTTCCGCTGAGGCCGTGGCCGGAGGTGTCGAGGAGGTCTTTTTCGAAGTTCCACCAGCCGATCAGGCCCGCGGCCATGCCGAGGTGGGCGGTGAGGCCGAGGGCGGCGGCGATGCCCGCGGCTTGGGCGGCGAACCGGGTTGGGGGCGGGAAATGCGCGGTCGTCTTCATGGGCGGAGCGGGGCGAAATGGAGCGGGGGCCCCATTTTTATAGATTACATTAAAATTAAAATGAATCGAGCGGTCAAGTTTCCATTTTCGATAGGAAGGGGCCGCGGGACGGCGGGAGAGGTCAGCGCCTTGCGATAGGCGGGAGCTGGGCTTGCCAGGGGCGGAGGATTGGCTTTGGGTGAAATCATGAGCTCATTTCAACTTCATCCCCGGCTGGCGGCGGGAGCGCACTACTTGGGAGCGGTCTCGGGTTGCCAGGTGCTGCTCAAGGACAACGCCCACTACCCGTGGCTGTTGATTGTGCCGGAGGTGGGGGCGGAAGTGGAGGATCTGCACCAGTTAGAGGTGGGTCGGTACGGTGCGGTTTTGCAACTGGTGCGGGAGGCCTCGCTTTTTGTGTCGAGTTACTTCCAGCCCGACAAGCTCAACGTGGCTTGTTTGGGGAACGAGGTGCGCCAACTGCACGTGCACGTGCTGGGGCGGAGCGAGGGGGATGCGGCGTGGCCGGGGACGGTGTGGGCGAACCGGGAACGGATCGGGTGGGAGATCGAACGGGTGGCGGAAATTCGCGCCGCAGCGGCGGCGGCGCTGGGTTTGTGCTAGGGCGGGAAGAAAGCGGGCGCCGCGCGCGTGTTTTTGTGATAGTGGGTTGCCTGGTGGGCTCGGGGGTTGTATAGTGCCGGGTGACCATGAAAATTAGTCCGCACCCTCTCAGTTACCGCGCAGTGTGTTGGGCTTTGGCGGCATGGTGCGGAGCACTCGGGGCGCTGCGGGCGGAGGACTCCATAAAAGCGGCCGGGGCCGACGGGGCCAAGGATCTGCGGGCTCGGGAGGAGAAGGTGAAGGCGATGGTGCCGCGGGCCCTGCCCAGCGTGGTGGCCGTGATTTCCGCGGACGCGGACAAGCCGGGTTCCGGCTCGGGGGTGATCGTGAGCAAGGACGGGCTGATTTTGACCGCGGCCCACGTGACTCAGGCCACGGGGAATCGGCTGACGATCATTTTTCCGGACGGTCGGCGCGTGAAGGGGACTTCCTTGGGGGCCAACCGGGGCACCGACGCGGGGATGGCCCGCATCGACGAGCCGGGGGAGTGGCCTTGGGTGGAGATGGGGAGTTCGGACTTGCTGCGGCTGGGCGACTGGGTGGTGGCGCTGGGGCATCCCGGCGGCTACAGTTCGGAGCGCCGCCCGCCAGTGCGGCTGGGACGGGTGTGGCGCCGGGATTTGGACGGGGCGCTCTTTAGTTCCTGCCCGCTGATTGGGGGGGATTCCGGGGGGCCGCTGTTCGATTTGGAGGGGCGGGTAGTGGGCATTCACTCGTCGATTCACGGCAGCGTGGAGATGAACCGGCACGTGGCCATCGATACTTTGCGGTTTGACTGGGACAAGCTGCGCCAGGACCAGACCTGGGGCCAGGCGGCGTTTCACTCCGGGGGCGAAAGTCGGCCGATCACTGGGGCGCGCTATAATCGGGACAGCCGGGAGGGCGTGGTGGTGGAGGAGGTTTTTCCAGGGCTGCCGGCGGCCAAGGCGGGCCTGCGGGCGGGCGATGTGGTGAAGCGATTTGACGGGGAAAGCGTGGCTACTTTTTTTGCCTTGCAGCGCTTGCTGGGCCGCCGCCAGGCGGGAGAGGTGGTGCCGGTGGGGGTGCAGCGGGGCGAGGCCCTGATTGATTTGCAATTGGAATTGGGGCGGCGGCCGCAAGTTCGCCGCGTCGGCGAAGTCGAAGGGGAGGAGGAGCGAGGGCCCCGGGAGCCGCAGCCGCCCGAGGATGTGCGGCCGCGCTCGTGGCTGGGCGCGGTGGTGGAAGCCAGCGATGAGGGGCCGCGCCTGGGGGCCTTGGTTCCGCAGGGTCCAGCCGACCAGGCGGGCCTCCGCGAGGGAGACGCAGTCCTGCAAATCAATGGCGCGCCAGTCAAGGATGCGACCGAGGTGGCGGAGATTTTTCGAAAGTTGGGCGAGGGGGAGAAGGCGGTCTTCCAGGTCCGGCGGGGCGGCGAATTGCAAACCATTGAAGTCAAACCGGGCCGTCGGCCCAACCCTTCTGCGCCATGAAAATCCCCCTCTTTTGTCTCTTTTTGGTGGCGGGCCCGGGGCTTTTTCTGGGCTCAGCGGGGGCCGCGCCCGGGGAAGCGGTAGGGGACGGCGAGGGAGCAGAGGGGGCAGAGGGTTTGAGAGCGGCCGAGACCGACCGCGCCCAGGATCGGTTTAGCCGGGAAACGCCCGAGGTGATGGCGGCGTGGGCGCCGATGTTGGAGGCGGCCCGGCGCAGCACGGTGCGCCTGCTGCGCGAAGGGCGGCCGATCGCCCTAGCTACGGTGGTGCACCAGGGCGGCTGGCTTTTGACTAAGGCGAGCGAGGTGCAGGACGGCAAAGGGCAGGCGCTCAGCGACCTGAGCGCCGAGTTTCCAGGGGGGATTACCTTGGCAGCGCGGGTTTCGGACGTGCATCGGCGCCACGACTTGGCGCTGCTGAAGGTGGAGGCCAGCGGCTTGCGGCCGGTGGAGTGGGGGAAGGAGTCGGCCCCGGAGCCGGGGAGCTATGTGGCGGCGGTGGGGTTGGAGGAGGTTCCCGTGGCGATTGGAGTGGTCAGCGTGGCGGCGCGCAACTTGGATGAGACCCGCAAAGGTTTTTTGGGGATTTCCGTGGAACCCCGGGAAGGGGGCCTGCACATCAAGGAGGTGGGGCAGGCCAGTGCCGCTGCGGAGGTGGGGCTGCTCAAGGACGACGTCTTGATTTCCATTGACGGAGAGGCGGTGGCCAACGTGTCCGATTTCATTCGGCAGATTGGCTCCCACAAGCCCTACGAGACCGTGAAGTTGATGATTAGGCGGGGGCAGGAGGACAAGGAATTGACAGCGACGCTGCGGCGGCGGGCGCAGCCCCAGAGCGGCCTGGCGGAAGATGCGCGCAATGCCTTGAGCGGGGCCATCAGCCGCACCCGCAGCGGTTTTCCTTCGGCCCTTCAGCACGACATGGTGCTTGAACCCGCGGAGTGCGGCGGCCCAGTGGTGGATTTGCAGGGCCGGGTGGTGGGGCTGAACATTGCGCGCTCGGGGCGGATTGAATGTTTTGCGATTCCCTCCGGGACGATGGCGGAGCTGGCCCAAGGGGTGGAAACGGGAAAGTTTGCCCGGCCGGAGTTGGAAGAGCTGCGGCAGGAAGTGAAGAACGCGGAGGCCCTGCTAGAGCGGGTCCGCCAGGACGCGGAGCGCCTCAAGGGGCAGCTAAAAGAGGTTGAGGGCAGTTGAGGGGGACAAGGACGAGCAAGGACAGACAAGGACAGGCAAGGACAAACAAGGACGGGCAAGGACGGGCAAGGACGGGCAAGGACGGGCAAGGACGGGCAAGGACGGGCTGGGGCTGGGGCTGAGGGCCTGATGTTGACCGCGCGGCGCCTTGTGCGAGAGTGCGGGTAGTGTTTTTCCAACCATTGTTTTTCTTTTTTGCCCGATGACTTCTGCCATTATTGTCGCCGCGGGTCGGGGTTCCCGGATGGGTTTTGATAAACTGCTCGCCAGCCTGGGGGGGGTGCCGGTGATTTTGCATGCGCTGCGGGCCTTTGAGGCCTGCAGCGACATCGACGAGATTATTTTGGTGGCCTCGGAGGACCGCGCGGAGGTGGTGCGCCGCCTGGCGGATGATGGGGAATTGACCAAGCTGCGGGCCATCGTGCCGGGCGGCGAGGAGCGGCACCTCTCCGTGTGGGCCGGCCTCCAAGCGGTGCGGCCGGAGGCGGAATTTGTCGCGGTGCACGATGGGGCCCGGCCCCTGATCCACCCGCTGCAAATCAGCCGCTGTTTGGCCCGCGCCCGGGAGACGGGGGCCGCGGCGAGTGCCCGCCCCGTGGTCGAAACCCTGAAGCGCGCGGAGTCTTCCGGCCGGGTGTCGGGCGAGGTGGATCGCCGCGACTTGTGGATCATGGAGACCCCGCAAATTTTCGCCCGGCCCCTGCTCGAGGCGGCCTATCAACAGGTGCGGCAGAGCGATGTGGCGGTCACGGACGAGGTTTCGGCCCTGGGCCTGATTGGGCGGGACGTGTGGCTCGTGGACAATCCGACCCCCAATCCCAAAATCACTTGGCCGCCAGATTTGGCCCTCGCGGAGCGCTTGCTGCCGGTGGCCTGAGTTTTTCCCGGCCGCAGTGGGGCGGATGAGCCCTCGCCAAGGCGGCGTTTGGGGCGATGGCTATTTCCATGACAAACTATCATCTTTTTCACCTGCCCTCAGGTACTCCGGTCTGCGTGGCCGAGATGCCCTGGATGCAGAGCGTGAGCACTGGCATTTGGGCTGGGGTGGGCGGGCGGCACGATCCGGCGCGGCTCACCGGGCTGGCCCATTTTGCGGAGCACATGGTGTTCCAGGGCACCCGCCGCCGCAGCGCACGGCGCCTCAACCGCGAGGTCGAAAGCGTGGGCGGCAGCATGGACGCCTACACCTCGGAGGACCACACCGCCTTTTTTGTGCGCGGTCCCGGCGAACACTTCGCGCGCTTTCTCGACGTCTTGCTAGACCTCTATCAAAATTCTATTTTTGACGAAAGCACCGTCGTCAAGGAGCGGGATGTTATCGCGGAAGAGATATCGATGTACCGCGAACAGCCGAGCCAGCACGTCGAGGACCTGCTCTGCCGCACGGTGTGGCCGAAGCATCCGCTGGGGCAGCCGATTGCGGGCACCGAAAAGAGCTTGGATCGCATTGAGGCCGCGGCGCTGAAGGGGCACGCCGAGAAGTTTTTTGGGTCGGGAAATTCGGTGATCACCGTGGCCGGATGCGTCACCGTCGAGGCGGTGCGCAAAGCCTTGGGTCGCCTCTTGCCGGAAGGCTTGGGGCGCGACCGGCGCCCCGCGCACAAAGCATTTCGCCTGGCGCCGCGGCGCACGCCCGCGGTGGTTTCTGAGGCGCGGGAGGTCGACCAGGTGCAGTTGGCCTTGGCCTTTCACGCTCCTGGGCGGCTCGATCCGGGGCAGCCCGCGCTGCGCCTGCTCAATGTGCTCCTGGGCGAGAACACGAGCTCGCGCCTTTGGCTGGAGTTGCGGGAAAAGCGGGGGCTTTGTTACGACGCCGGCTCCGACATTACGGCCCTGCAGGAGACTGGCTTGTTGCACTTGTACGCAGGAGTGGATCCTGACAAATTTTCTAAAGTACTCAAGGTTATTTTTGCGGAGCTGGGCCGCCTCGCCACCAAGGCGGTCAGTCCTTCGGCGCTAAAGGCGGCGGTGGAGTTTTCTATCGCTTCGAGCCGCATGGCCATGGAGAGCACTTCGCACCAGATGACGATGATGGCGGAGTGCCAGCTGCTCTATGGGCGGCAGATCGAGTTGGAATCGGTGCACCGGCGCCTGCGGGAAGTCACCGCGGAGGAGGTGCGCCACATCGCGGCGGACATTTTCCGCCCGGGCCGCCTCACTGCGGCCATGGTCGGCCCGGAGATCGACCACCGCCTGGTGGTGGAGGCGGCCGCCGCGCTGCGCTGAAAGGAGCGGGTGTTAGGGGCGCCGGGCGCGCCCTGGACCGCGGGCCTGGGCCTCGTCGTAGTAGGACTCCAAGATCGCGGTCTGGGCGCGGCGCTCGAAGGTGGCGCTGACGGCGGCGGCGGCGGCGGCGCCCATGGCAAGGCAGCGCGCGGGATCGGCGAGGAGGCCAAGGGCGGCCTGGGCGAGGCCGGGGGCGTCGCCTTCGCCCACGAGGTAGCCGCTGTGGCCGTGGGCGACGGCTTCGGGGATGCCGCCGTGGCGGGTGGCGAGGACGGGCAGGCCTGAGGCCATGGCTTCGAGGAGGGCATTGGGCACGCCCTCGCGATTGCCGTCGGCGGGGGTTTCGCTGGGGTGAAAAAAGGCGTGGGCGGAGTAGATCAGGCGGCGCAGGGATGCTTGGTCGAGGAAGCCGGGGAAGGCCACGCGGTGCGCTAGGCCCGCGGCGGCGGCGGCGCCCCGCAGTTCCTCTAACAATGGGCCGTCTCCGGCTAGGGTGAGGGTGGCCTGGGGGAAGTGGCGGGCGATTTCAGCGAAGGCGCGAAGGGTGCTGCGGAGGCCTTTTTTGGGGACCAGGCGACAGGCCTGGACCAAGTGCCAAGCGCCGCTGGGGGGGGTGGTACGGGCTTGATAGGGCCAGTCGTCCAGGGGAATGCCGGTGCGCTGGAGGCGCAGTTTATCTGGGGGGCAGCCGAGGGCGGCGAGACCTTCGAGGAGGGATTCGGATCGCGCGAGGATGAGGCTGGAGCGCTGAAAGACTTGTTGGAGGGCGGCCCGCCACGCAGGGCGCTGGGCGTCGACCCCGACGTCGGCGCCGTGAAAGGACACCACCACGGGGCGCGGGGAGGCCGCGATGAAGGGAAGTAGTTGGACCCCGATGTGGCCGAAGAAAAGATGCACCACTTGGGCGTCGCAGTGGAGGGTTTCGCGGATGAGGCGGAGCACTCGGGATGGCGGGATCGCCATGGGGGCGCGCCTGGCGTGGCGGAACCAGGCGCGGCGGAGGTTGCGCCAGGGCAAGGGGGGGAGGACGACGAGGCGCTTTTTGGCCTGGGGGAAGGGGAAGCGCTCCTCGTTTTCCCGCTTTTGGGTGATCACGGTGGGCTCCCAGCGCGATAGGCTCATGATTTGCCGGTAGACATGTTGCATGTCCGGCTTGAGGAAATCCTGACAATAACAGGCGACGGTGGGCACCCCGGGTTCTAGCGCGCGGAGGAGCGGCCTGCAAGCGGCTTGGGCCGCGGCCCGCGGGCTGGCGGGCTCAGAGGAGAATGACGGGATGGAAGGAGCCCGCCGGGGCCGCGGCGTAGGGGTCGAGGCGGAGCAGGGCGTTGCCTTGCGCGAGGGCCGTGAGGGCGTGCGATTGCTGCAGGCCGAGGGGGGTAAAGGTGGCGTCTTCGCTTTGATAGAGACCGCGCAGGTAGTGGGGGCGGTCGCCATTGTTAGATATGGGGGAGCAGAGCGTGGCCGGGGTGCGGCGGGGCAGGGCGGCGGCGGCGGCGGCTCCCGCGAGCTTGCGGCAGGCGGGAAGGAGGAAAAGGAGGGCGGTGACAAAGGCCGACACGGGATTGCCCGGAAGGCCGAAGATGAGTTTGCCCTGGTGGGTGGTGAAGAGGAAGGGCTTGCCGGGCTTGAGGCGCACCCGCCAGAATTCGAGGGGAATGCCGAGCGCGGCGAGGGCGGGTTTGACCAGATCGTGGTCGCCCACGGAGACTCCCCCGACGAAGACGAGAATGTCGTTTTCCGCGAGGAGGCGCTGGGCGGTTTCGGTGATGTGGGTGAGTTCGTCGGGGGCGTGGTGGGCCGAGGCGCGGCAGCCGACTTCCTGGAGGAGGGCGCGCAGCATGGGGCCGTTGCTGTCGTAGATCTGGCCGGGCGCGAGCGGGGCTGGGCCCGGCGGACAGAGTTCGTCGCCCGTAGTGAGGACGGCGGCGCGCGGGCGGACGCCGCAAGTTAGGGCGGCAAGTCCCTGGCTGGCGAGGAGGCCGAGTCGGGCGGGGGTGATGGCTTGGCCAGTGGCGAGGAGGCGTTGGCCGACACTGAGGTCGGCCCCCCGGTGGCGGATAAACTCGCCGGGCGCCACGGCCTCAGTTAGGGAAATGCTGGTGCCGTCGGGGGACATCAGGGTGTCCTCTTGCATGACTACGGCGGCGGCGTCGCGCGGAAGGGGAGCGCCGGTAAAGAGGCGCACGCAGTGGCCTGGGCGGACCGCCAAGCCGAGGTCGGGGCCGGCCGGTTGGGCCCCGCTGACGATGAGGGGAAGGCCGGGCGGGCCGCAGTCGGCGGCGTGGAGGGCATAGCCGTCCATGGCGCTATTGGCAAAGCTAGGCAGGGGCAGGGTGGCGAAGTAGTCCGCTAGGGCGAAGCGCCCCAGGCATTCCTCCAAGGGGAGCACTTCCGCAGTGGCGGGAGGAACCAAGGCGAGGAGGCGGGCGAGGGCGGCGGATTCTTCGAGCACGAAGGGAAGGGGGCGGCGGATTTTCTAAGTGAGAGGGCGGCGCGGAAACCTAGCGCTTCAGGTCGTCGGGGGACTTGATGGGGTCTTGCAGGGAGGGGAGGCGGGTGGGGTCCAGGTCATCTTCGGGTGGGGCCGCGGGCCGGGCTTCGCCGGGGAGGGCGGAGGGGAGGGCGGGGTCGGCCTTGGGCGGGGCCGCGGGGGGCGCCGCGGGGGCGGCGGGCTTGGGGCGGGACGACGACTTGGCGGTGGAGGGAAAAACGCCGTCGCCGGACTGCGGGGAGCCTTCGAGGAGGTCGGCGGTAGCGAAGGCGTTTTTGCGTTCTGGGGAGCTGCGCAGGAGGGCGGTGCGCTGGCCTTGGCGGCGGGTTTCGAGGTTGGCGAGGGCGGGGATGGCGACGCCGTTGAGGGTGCGGATGAGGACGAATTGCTCGTCGCCATCGACGTAGGCGACTTCTCCGAGGGCGCGGGCGCCGAGTCGGGCGGTGGCCTCGTCGCTGGAGGTGGCGGCGAGTTGTTCCATGGCGCGTTGTTGTTTTTTGGCGCGGGCGCGGGTGGCGAGATTTTGCAGGTTGCCGCAGGAGGCGCCGAGCAGGGCGAGGGCGAGGAGGGGGAAGAGGAGGCGCATGGCGACAGCAAAGCGCGGAAGCGGGGCCGGGGAAACTCCGTTTTAATCAGCGTTTGCCGCCGCGCTGCGCGGTGTTACCATCGCCCTCCACTCCACCCCTCCCCCGCAGCACTTAAATATGGGCAAGACGCTATTCGAAAAAGTTTGGGACGCGCACACCGTCCGCCTGATGGACAACGGCCAGACGCAGCTCCTCATCGGAACCCATCTCATCCACGAAGTCACCAGCCCGCAGGCCTTTGGGATGCTGCGCGACCTCGGGCTGAAGGTGAAGTTCCCCCACCGGACCTTTGCCACGGTGGACCATATCGTGCCCACGGATGTGCAAACCGAGCCCTTCGCCGACAGCTTGGCGGCGGAGATGATCCGGCAGTTGCGCGTCAATGCGGAGGACTTCGGGATTACCTATTTCGACCTCAGCAGCGGCAAGCAGGGCATCGTCCACGTGGTGGGGCCGGAGCAGGGGATCACCCAGCCGGGGACCACGATTGCCTGCGGCGATAGCCACACCGCGACCCACGGGGCCTTTGGCGCCATCGCCTTTGGCATCGGCACCACCCAGGTGCGCGACGTCCTAGCGACTCAAACGATGACCATGAGCAAGCCTAAAGTGCGGCGCATCAACGTCAGGGGGCAGTTGCTTCCAGGGGTTTACGCCAAGGATGTGATCCTGCACATCATTGCGCTGTTAGGAGCGAAGGGCGGGATTGGGTATGCCTACGAATACGGCGGAGATGTCTTCGAACGGATGTCCATGGAGGAGCGCATGACGGTGTGCAACATGTCGATCGAGGGCGGGGCGCGCTGCGGTTACGTAAATCCTGACGAAAAAACTTTTGCCTACTTGCAAGGTCGACCCTATTGCCCCTCGGGGGAAGCGTGGGCGGCGGCGGTGGCGGGTTGGGCTAGTTTTGCCTCGGATGCGGATGCGGTATTCGACGACGTGGTGGAGATCGACGCTGCGGACATTGCGCCCAGCGTGACGTGGGGCATTAGCCCAGACCAGGGTTTCAGCATCGCGGGGCACATGCCGGACCCGGCGCAGGCGGCTACCGAGGCCGAGCGCATCTCCATCGAGGAGGCCCTCGAATATATGAAGTTGCCAGCGGGAGCGCCCATCAAGGGCACGCCCATCGACGTGGCCTTTATCGGATCCTGCACCAACGGGCGGCTCAGCGACTTCCGCGAAGTGGCCAAGTACCTCCAGGGCCACCAGGTTGCGGCGGGGGTTACGGCCATTGCCGTGCCGGGCAGCCAGATCGTGGACGTGCTCTGTCGGCAGGAGGGCTTGGACCAAATATTTAGGGACGCGGGCTTCGAGTGGCGCGGCGCGGGCTGCTCCATGTGCCTGGCGATGAATCCCGATAAGTTGATCGGAGACCAACTCTGCGCCTCTTCTTCTAACCGCAACTTTAAGGGCCGCCAAGGCAGCCCCACGGGTCGCACCGTGCTGATGAGTCCCCTGATGGTGGCCGCGGCCGCAGTGACCGGAGCGGTCGCCGATGCCCGCGAAGTCTTCGACCTAGCGGGATTGGCGGCCGTCTGAGCCGCGCTCGCTTCCCTTGGCCCCCAGGCCCTCCAGGCCGGCGTCGGTTTGGAGGGCCTTTTCTCTTAACTCTCTATCATGAATCTTTCCCAAGGACTGCACCTGGCTTATTGCACCAATATCCACCGCGGCGAAACGTGGCCGGAGACGCTGGAGGCCTTGGAAAAGTACACCCTAGCGGTTAAGCGCGAGGTTTGTCCTGACGGGCCGTACGCCATTGGTTTGCGCCTGGGGGCCGCGGCCGCCCAGGCGTTGATGGACGCGCGGACCCGCCTCGATTTCCAGCGCTGGCTCGACCGGCAGGGCTGCTACGTGTTCACGATCAATGGATTTCCCTACGGGCAGTTCCACGGTACCCGCGTCAAAGAGCAGGTTTTTCAGCCCGACTGGTCCACTGCGGACCGGGTGGACTACACCCAGGCGCTCTTTGCCATTCTAGCTGACCTCCTGCCTCCAGGGGTGTCGGGGAGCGTGAGCACCGTGCCCGGCTCGCACAAGGAATTGATCCGGGATGCCAAACACGAACAGGATTTGACCGCCAACTTAAAGGCGATGGGGGGCTGGATCGCCCGCCTGAGCGACCGCCGCGGGCTGGACCTCCATCTGGGGATTGAGCCGGAACCGCTCGGCTACATCGAAAACACCGCGGAGACCTTGCGGTTTTTTGAAGGCCTGGGGGGCGGGGAAGAGATCCGGCGCTGCCTCGGGGTCAACTACGATACCTGTCATTTGGCGGTGGAATTTGAGGATGGTGCGCCCGGTTTGGATCTCCTGGAAGAGCGGGGGATCCGGCTCAGCAAGTTGCACCTGAGCAGCGCGCTGCGGGTCCCCTGCGTGCCGCCCCTGCTCAAGCGCCTGCAGGCCTTTCAGGAAGATACCTATTTTCACCAAACCATCGCCCGGCGCCCCGATGGCTCGCTGCGCCGCTTTCGCGACTTGCCTGAGGCGCTGGCCCACGCCGCGGCGCACGGGGTGTCCGAGGACGAGGAGTGGCGGGTCCATTTCCACGTGCCGCTGCACGCGGACGTCGAGGAACCTTTTGGCGACACCCGCGACCACCTCCTGGCAACCCTGGATTGGCTAGCGGCCAAGCCGACGCGCTGCGCCCACTTGGAAATGGAAACCTATACTTGGGAGGTCCTGCCGCGGGAACTGCGCTCGGGCAGCGTGGTAGACCAACTGGTCCGGGAATACGCTTGGACCCTGGACGCGCTGCGGGCCCGGGGGCTCGCCTAGGGCCAAACTGCAGCGAGTGCGCAGGCCCGCCAGGTCGGCGCCGCGCCCAACGCGGCCCAGGAATCAGCGCGGCTTTGGCCATTCCTGGACGGCGCTCCAGGCGATGGATTGGAGAAAGGCGGCCTCCTCCGCGCTGACGCCCGGCGGAAGATAGGACAGCCCCGCGGGGCTGACGCCGAAGACGGTGGCATAGATCACATTGGCCGCCAGGTAGGTGCCGTGCATAGTCTGGTGTTCCCGGTCCTGGCCCAGCATCGCCAGGCCTGGCCGGGCCGCGAGGGCGCGCGCCAAGGCGATCCCTACTGGGGCCACCGGCAGGCTGAGTTCCTTTGCCAGGGCCCGGTGGGCCTCGGCGATGGTGTCTAAGCTCACCCAGTTTAAGCGCTCGTAAGCCCAGGCCATAAAGAGCGCGGTCCGGGCGCCCGTGCCCCGGATCTCCCGGTCAAACTGCCGGGCGTGCTCCAGGAAGGGCGTGACCTCGTGTTCCGTCAGCTCCGGGATATCTTCTTGCAAGATCACCAAATCGTAGTGGCCCGTTTGGATTTTGGCGTGCACCGCCTCCAGGCCCTGGAGAATTTTGAGGGTCGCCCCGCCCTTGGTGGCGCGCTCGGTGTAGACCACTCGCGGCGGTTGCGCGGATTCCGCGAGCAGGCGAAAGTGGTTTTCTAGGCCACCGTTGCAGTGCGTGAAACTGTCGCCCACGAAAAGGATCCGCTGGGGCGCTTGGGCGGGTGGGGCCAGCGGGCTCTGCGCCCCGGCGCGTCCGGGGGCAAACCAGAGCATGGGTGCCACTAGTAGCGCGAGAGTTAGGCGTGTCATGGTGAGCGAAAGGGCTGCCCGGGGCCGCCCGGAGGGAGGCAACATGCTTCCCCCTGGCGAAATCGCCAGCTCAAATTTAGTGATTCGCTAGGATTACAGGAAAGCATGAGTTGGAAACGCAGGCTAAAATGAGAAAAAAAGCAGTTTCGCAAAAGCAGGCGAATTCCCGCGGCGCTCCTCCCGATCCGCCCTAGCCAATCTCGTCGGCTGCGGCCGCGGACTTGGCATGGGCAGGAGGGAGAAGTGACGCTGCCAGGGTGGGATGCGGCATCGCGCCAGCAGGGCCGGTTTGAGCAGGTGGTGGACTTGGTAGGCGAGGACTTGGGCCGGCGCGGACTGGACCGGGTGATGAAAGGCAGTGTCAGCAAGAGCGCGGTAGGGTGGATCTGGGCGGAGAAGACTCGGGAACAGTTGGCGAACCTGCGAGGACGGGCCCTCCACCCTAAACGTGACGCGTTTGAGTTCTCGTCTGATCGAGAATAGGATCCGGCATGGGAGGGATTTACCGGCGCGCCTTAATCTCTACAAAAAGCACAGGCCTTTCTAACGATAACTATCTCCCCTCAGTTTTAACGACGATGGGGACATCCCCTCGTGGGTGGGCCCAGCCCTGAAAATGCTGTCCTGAAGTGAATCAAAAGATCGTCGGCGAATAGGGGAAAAGGCCCGCCAAAGGAACTATCGACGGAGCCGAGCGTTCATTGGATTTTTGGTGACGGGGAATCCATGAGGGTGAAGTAAGGTGGATAGTTGAGCGTGACCGCTGAAGTGAAAGGTGTGTGTCAGGAATCGAGTGATTAGCTTTCATCAAAAACCCCGATAGTGAGCCATTCGTCCGGATCGCAGGCCTCCCAGGCGTTGCGGTCGATGCGAGTTCGCCCTACCCACCCCGGGGCAAGGATGTCGCCGCAATCGAAGCCCCAACTCGTATTCGCATGGGGCGGGCCGCTGAAGACGACGGGTTTCAGAACCGTAGTCTGGGCTTGGTAGGTGTAGGGATAACCGTCTCCACCAAGGCTGATGGCCTTCGCCTCCTTCACGAGTTGATGGACCCAGTCAAACCCATCGATCCCGGTTTGCCACACCGCAAGCTCGATCATCCCGGGGGCATCGCGGTGTTGTTGTTTTTGAATTGTAAAAAACCAGCTTAACATATTAATGGGGTGATTAGAGGGTGAATTTTTCTTTGGCGATAGCGGTCTCCCCGTCCCAGCGGTAGGCGACCATGGGGCCGCCGTTGGCGGCGCTGTAGTCGAGGCAGGCGAGGTTGGGCAAGAGAGGCCCCACGGGATCGGTGGCCGGCATCCAGTAGTGCCCCACGAACACCGGAGGGGCTTCCCTGGGGTAACCGGGCATCAGCGCGGCCACTTCCTCCGGCACGGGCGTGTCGGGCGGGGTGTCCGCGGGCGGGAAGATCAGGCTGCGATAGGTCTGGCCCGCTGGATTTTCATTCCACCAGCGTCCTCGGATGGCGCGGCGCGGGTGGCCTTCCTTGTCGTGGTAGATGGCCTCAGGGGGCACCGGCACTTCCATCCCTTTGAGCAGCGTCTCAATGGCCTCGAACTCGGGAGTGCCGACGGTTGCCGTGGCCTCGAGGAAATTTGGGTCGCCCAGGGTGCGGTTGCCGATCACTGCCATGGCATCGGGGTGCCAGCAGGCGTGGACGGCGCGGATGCCACCGAGATCGAGATAGAAGGGCAGGGTTTTGAACCACTCAATCCAGCCATCCCATTCTTCGCGCCGCTCCCAGAACTCGGCCAGCGTCACGGCGTGTTGTTGGCGGTTCCTGGGATGGCGTCGACGGAGCCAGTCCTCGCCTGGTCCCTCGGTGTGAAAGCACACCGCGTTGTATTCATGATTGCCCATCACGGCGACGGCTTGGTCGGCCTCGCACATGCGGCGGACTAGTTGGAGGACACGGCGGATTTTCGGACCCCGGTCGATGAAGTCGCCGAGGAATACGACCTTGCGGCCGGCCGGGTGGCTCCAGAGACCTTGGTCAGGGATGTAGCCCAACTTGGTGAGGAGGGCGGTGAGTTTATCGTAGTGGCCGTGGATGTCGCCAATGATGTCGTAGGGGGTCATAGGGTTGGTTGGAGGGTTGAAGGGTTGGTTGGAGGGTGCTGGATTCATTTCCGCGCCCTCATTAGGTAAGCGGCGTAGGCGTAGGACGAGAAGAACCCGTTGGCAAAAACCTCGGGCGGCCACTCCGGGTGGTGGGCCAGTAATTGGGCAAGCTCGGCGGCATCGGGAACTGGCAAGATGAAGGGATCCTCGCTGCGGCTGAGATATCTGGGTTCATCGTCGTCAGGCAGACCCCGCGCCGTTATCGACATGCTGACTCTTACGGCTTCTTCGAGGGTGGCGTA
>CANHIJ010000061.1 GCA_947460575.1 Verrucomicrobiales bacterium
ATGCCCTAGGGACAAGGGGCTGATTTGCGGTGGCGCGGGGCGGCTGGGGAGGGGAACGTAGGTTTAATGAGGCGCTGGCGAACCATTTTTTGCGGGCTGGCCTGGCTGGGCTGGGCGGCCGGGGCGGGCGCGGCGGGATTTGAGGTCGAGTGCCAGGCGGGCGCGGGCGACTACGTGGTGTTGGTGCACGGGCTGGACTGGTTTCGCAACACCTTGGAGCCGACCGCCGAGTACCTACACGCGGCGGGCTACGAGACGCTCAACGTGCGTTATCCGTCGCGGAAGGTAGCCAATCCGGAGGCGGCGGCGCAGTGGGTGCGGCAGGTGGTGGGCGAGCATTGCCGCGACCCGCACAAGCGGATTCACTTGGTGGGGCACTCTATGGGGGCCCTGGTGGTGCGGGAGTATTTGGCGGACGGAAAGCCCGCGCGCTTGGGTCGGGTGGTCTTCCTGGCGGCGCCGAACCAGGGAACGCCCTTGGCGGAGCCGCTGCGCTGGAAGCCGCTGGGCGCCCTCTTCAGTCCGGCGGCGGCGGCTTCCTGCGGCCAGCCGGGGCGGGGGGCGGGGAGCGGTCGGCGCGCCGAGGAGATCGACTATGCGCCGGGGGTCTTGATGGGCAACCAGCCTGGCTGGTTTCCGCTGTTTTCCCTGTTCATGAAGGGGGCGGACGACGGGGTGGTGCCGGTGGACAGCGGGAGGCTGCGGGGGATGGCGGAATTTCGGGTGGTGCGGACTTCGCACACCGCGATGCCGCGCAACCCGGAGGCGCTGGGCGAAGTGCTGCGCTTTTTGCGGCAGGGGCAGTTTGGGGATTGAGGGGATCGCGGATCAGCGGCGGCGCTTTTTGGGGGGTGTCCGCCTGAGCCTGGGGCGGGGCGGGGCCGGGGGTGGCGCGGAAAGCTAAAAATAAAATAGCCCAAAATATCTATACGAACTAGTTTCGTTTCACGATTTTTTTATAAATTGATTTGTGGGTTTAACGATTAGGCAGTACTCTGAATAACTGCTCCAGTCCTCTCGAGAGGCCGCGGCTGGAGCGCTTTTTATCGGGGAGGGCTGGCCCGGTTGGGGCTGGCTGCGGCGGAGTTATTATTTGTGTAATCTAAACGAATAGCACTTCCATGAAAAAAATTAGCCTTTTGTGTTTTTGTTACAGTTGCGGGATCTGGGCGGCGCCGGCGGCGACGGTGTTGGCGCGGTGGACGTTTGAGGTCAACCCGCCGCCGGACGCCATCGACCGCGCGGAGTTGGGGCCAGTGGAGGCGGATGAGGGGCAGGGGCAGGCGTATGGGTTTCATGCGGCGGCCACGGCGGATTACAGCACGCCGGGGGGCAATGGCTCGGCCAATTCGCTGAGTTCCAACAGTTGGCGGCCGGGGGACTACTATGAGTTTCGGTTGGCCACGCTGCAGTGGGAGGACATCGTGGTGACCTGGGACCAGGCGCGGACATCGACCGGGCCGGGGGCGTTTAATTTTGAGTACAGCACGGACGGGGTGACCTACGTGGCCTTTACGACTGGCTATACGGTTCCGGTGAATGCGGCGCCGCAGGCCTGGAGCAGCTCGGTGAGGCAGCCGCTCTTTGGGTTTAGCGCGGATCTTTCGGGGCTGGCGGAGGTGGAACACGCGGCGGAGCTGCGGCTGCGGCTGCGGCAGATGGAAAGCGGGCTGCTGGCGACGGGGGCGAGTCGGGTGGACAACTTTGTGGTGACGGCGGAGACGGCCGCGACCGCGGTTCCGGAGCCATCGGCGGCCGCGCTGGGGGCGGTGGCGGTGGCGGCGTGGCTGCTGCGGCGGCGGCGCTGAGCGGCTGCTCTGCTAGGATGCGCGGGGGCGGGGGGCATTGGCCCGCCCCCGCAGGGCCGGGATGCGCCGCCCCTCCAGGACAGGGGCACCGTCCTCGGCGTTGGGGCAGGCCAAAGCCCTAGGCTTCCACCTCGCTCCTGCGGCGCAACTGGCACAAGTGTTGTTCGGGAGGAAGGTTATTTAGGAAATTTAACCTAAAATCGCGAGTTGACTAGCGTATGCGGCGGGCGCGGAGGCTTTTTCCTGGCGCGCGGGCTTTTTGGGGCTTGAGCGCTGGCACCCCTGCCGGGGTGCGGGCCCCCTTGGGTCGCGGATCCGGTGGTGTCGCTTCGCTCACCACCGGCTACCCGCTGGGATGCCTCCGGCACCATCCCGGGCTGCCTCCGGCATCATGCTGGGATGGCTATGGCATCATCCCGGGCTCCCTCCGGCATCATGCTGGGCTGCCTCCCATGATGCTGGGCCGCCTCCGGCATCGCTGCCGGGCGTGTCCACCGGACCCGATTTTGCGGGGGATTTTGAGGGCGGAAGGGACTCGCCTAACACATGAGCTTAGGGAGGTCAGAGAAGACGGCTGATGCCCCGTCGGAGGGGTGGAAAGCGCCCCATGGGCGGGTTTCAGCTTTCGGTTTTAGGGTTACCCAGGAGGGTTACCCAGGAGACTTAAATGCTGGGAGAACTTAGGGTTTGAGTCTGATGCGGCAGAGCCAGGCGTCGGCGCAGATGTAGAGGAATTCCTGGTGGGGGCCTCCGAAGCAGCAATTGCCGGTGGCGGCGAAGGTTTCGAGGCGGCCGAGGAGTTTTCCTTGGGGGGACATGATGTGGACGCCGCCGGGGCCGGTGGCCCAGAGGTTGCCTTGGGGGTCGACTTTGATGCCGTCGGGGAGGCCTTTGTATTTTCCGCTTTGGGCCATGGGGGTGACGTCGGCGAAGACGCGGCCGGGGCCGAGGGTGCCGCTGGGGAGGAGGGGGTAGGCCATCCAGAGGGCGGCCTTGGGGTCGGACTGGGCGACGTAGAGGGTTTTTTCGTCGGGGGAGAGGGCGACGCCGTTGGGGAAGGGGAGGTCCTTGGTGAGGAGGGAGACCTGGCCGTCGGGGGCGAGGCGGTAGACGCCGTTCCAGGGGATTTCGCGGGTGTCCTGATCGGCGGGGCCTTTGGGGAGGCCGTAGGGGGGATCGGTGAAGTAGATGATGCCGTCGCGGTCTTGGCAGGCGTCGTTGGGGCTATTGTAGCGCTGGCCTTGGAAGTTGTCGGTGAGGGTGCGTTTTCCGCCGCCGGGGCCGAGGAGGGAGAGGCGGCGGTCGCCGTGTTCGCAGGAGATGAGGCGGCCTTGGGGGTCGATGAGGAGGCCGTTGGAGCCGGATTCGCGGCTGTAGGGGAGGGGGCCGGTGTAGCCGGAGGGTTTGAGGTAGGGGGAGAGTCCTTGGCCTTCTTTCCATTGGTAGACGGTGTTTTGGGGGACGTCGGAGAAGAGGAGGGCGTCGAGGGCGGGGGACCAGACGGGGCCTTCGGACCAATCGAGGCCGGAGGCGAGGACTTCGATGGTGGCGCCTGGGGGGACGAGGGCGTCGAGGGCGGGGTCGAGGCGGATGACCTGGCCGAGGGTGGGGCGCGGGGAGGGGTCGTCGGCGAGGGCGGGGGCGGCCAGCAGGGCCAGCAAAGCCAGCAGGGCGAGGGGAGCGCAGAGGGTGCGGAGGGCGGGGTGCATGGGGGCGGGGGAGGGCCGGGTTTTGTGGGAAGGTGGCCGAGGGGTTTAGGGGCGGAGGCCTTCGAGGAAGTTGCGGTAGAAGGAGACGCCGCGTTCGAGTTCGTCGAGGGAGACCCATTCGTCGGCGGTGTGGGCTTGGGCGATGGAGCCGGGTCCGGCGGCGACGGAGGGGATCCCGACGGCGGCGAGCCAGGCGGCATCGCAGAACCAGGGGGCGCCGGCGAGGCCGGAGCCGCAGGCGGCGAGTTGTTGGACGAGGGGGTGATCGGCGGGGGTGTCGAGGGGGGCGCAGATGGCGTCCTCGCTGGGGTCGAGGAGGGTGGCGTGGGGGGCGAATTCGCGGAGGAAGTCTTGGAGGAGGTTGAGGATGCCGACTTGGTGAACGGCGGGGGTGAAGCGGATATCGAGTTGGATGGAGCAGGAGTCGGGGACGATATTGGCGCGGGAGCCGCCTTGGATGGTGCCGAGGTTGAGGGTGCTGTCGCCGAGGACGGGGTGGCGGAAGGCGGGGTCGGTGAGGCGGGGGAGGAACTCGCGGTAGAGGGCGGCGATGAGGTCCTGCATTTTGAGGATGGCGTTTTCTCCGAGTTCGGGGTGGGCGCCATGGGCGGCGCGGCCGGTGGTGGAGAGGCGGCACCAGTAGGAACCTTTGTGGGTGTGGACGACGGCGCAGTGGGTGGGTTCGCCGACGAGGGCGAAGTCGTAATCGGCGGCGTAATGGGCGGCGAAGTGGCGGGAGCCCCATTGGCCGGTTTCTTCGCCCATGAAGCCTGCAAAAGTGATTTCTCCGCCGAGTTCGGGGAGGCGGGGGCCGATTTCCTGGAGGGCGGCGAGCATGGCGGCGAGGGTGCCTTTGGTGTCGCAGGCGCCGCGGCCGTAGAGGCGGTTTTGGCGGATTTCGCCGCCGAAGGGGTCGATGGTCATGCCGGCCACGCTGACGGTGTCGGTGTGGGGGGCGAGGAGGATGCGGGGTTTAGGGCGACCGGAGGGGGAGGGGAGGGAGGGGAAGTGGGCGATGACGTTGGGGCGGCCGGGGAGGACCTCTTCGTAGCGGACCGAGGCGCCGAGTTGGGACAGGAAGGAGCCGATGAATTCGGCGCAGGCTTTTTCTCCGGTGAAGGGGGTGCCGGGGTCGCCGTCGGGGTTGACGCTGGGGATGGCGATGAGGTCGCGGCAGAGGGAGATGACGGGGGACATGGAAGGGGGAGCCGGAGGTGGGGCGCGGGTCAGGGGCGGGGTGCGGGCTGGAGGGCGGCCTGGAGTTGGCGGGCCTCGGCGAGGGCTTGGTCGACGGAGTCGGCGAGGACGGTGAAGTGGCCCATTTTGCGACCGGGGACGGCGCGGCGTTTGCCGTAGAGGTGGAGGCGGGCGCGGGGGTGCTGGAGGAGGGGGGTCCAGTCGGGGGCTTGGTCGGGGGCGGGCCAGAGGTCGCCGAGGAGGTTGACCATGGCGGCTGGGGTGTGTTGGCGGGGGTCGGCGAGGGGGAGGCCGGTGACGGCGCGGAGTTGTTGTTCGAACTGGTTGGTGAGGCAGGAATCGAGGGTGTGGTGGCCGGAGTTGTGAGGTCTGGGGGCGATTTCGTTGACGAGGAGGCGATCGTCGCTGGTGAGGAAGAATTCGACGGCGAGGGTGCCGGTGTAGTCGAGGGCGGCGGCGATTTTTTCGGTGAGGGCGGCGGCCTGGGCGGCGAGGGCGGGGGGGATGCGGGCGGGGGAGAGGGAGAGGTCGAGGATGTGGTGGGCGTGTTGATTTTCGGTGGGGGGGAAGGCGGCGAAAGAGCCGTCGAGGGCGCGGGCGGCGACGACGCTAATTTCCTTTTCGAAGGGGATCCACTGTTCGAGGACGCCGCGGGGGGCGGCGAGGTTTTGCCAGAGGAGGGCGGGGTCTTCGCCGCCGGTGAGTTTTTGTTGGCCCTTGCCGTCGTAGCCGAAGTCGGCGGTTTTGAGGACGCAGGGGAAGCCGAGTTCGGCGATGGCGGCGGCGAGTTCGGCGGGGTTTTTGACGATGCGGAAGGGGGCGTGGGGGACGCCGAGGTCGCGGAGGAAGGATTTTTCGCGTTCGCGGTTTTGGCAGGTTTCGAGGGCGCGGCGGCTGGGGCGGACGGGTTTGAGGGATTCGAAGGCGGCGAGGAGGTCGCCGGGGAGGTTTTCGAATTCGACGGTGATGACGTCGACTTCGCGGAGGAATTGGGAGCGGACTTGGTCGTCGAAGTAGGTGGCGTTGATTTCGAGGTCGGCGAGTTGGCCGGCCGGGCTGCCGTGGGGTTCGTTGGTGTAGACGGCGACGCGGTAGCCGGCGCGCTGGGCTTCGCGGGCGAGCATGCGGCCGAGTTGGCCGCCGCCGAGGATGCCGAGGGTGCGGCCGGGGAGCAAGAGGGGAGCGGGTTTCATGGGGGCAGCTGGGCCTGAGTGGCGAGGACCTGGGCGGTTTGGGAGGAGCGGAAGGCGTGCCAAGCGGCGGCGATGGCGGGGTCGTGGAGGGCGAGGAGGGAGGCGGCGAAGAGGGCGGCATTGGTGGCCCCGGCCTTGCCGATGGCGAAAGTGGCCACGGGGATGCCGGCGGGCATTTGGACGATGCTGAGGAGGGAGTCGAGGCCGTTGAGGGCCTTGGATTGGACGGGGACGCCGAGGACGGGGAGGGGAGTCATGCTGGCGGCCATGCCGGGGAGGTGGGCGGCCCCGCCGGCGCCGGCGATGATGACTTGGAGGCCGCGGGAGGCGGCGGACTTGGCGTAGTCGACGAGGAGGTCTGGGGTGCGGTGGGCGCTGACGACGCGGGTTTCAAAGGGGATGTGGAAATCGGCGAGGATCTGGGCGGCGTGTTGGAGGGTGTCCCAGTCGGAGATGCTGCCCATGATGATGCCGACGCGGGGGGCTGAGGGGGGCGGGGGGCTGGGTTTAGTCCTGGTGGGCATCAGGGCACCTGCGTCAGGGCGGGAGCTGCTGCAAGCGGGGAGCGGTGGCGGGGCTGGAGGCCAGGGCGGGGGTGGCCAAGGGGGTCGGGGCCGTTAGGATGGGCGGGGGCTGGGGGAGGTCGCGCCCGAGGCGGGATTGGAGGTCGGCGAGGAGGGCGGCGAGGTGGGGGGCGGTGGGGCGGGGGAAGCGGAAGGTGAGGAGGAGGTGGTCTTGGGGGCGGTGGATGACGAGGTTGGAGCTGAGGAAGGTGTCTTCTTGGCGGAGTTGGGCGCCGACGAGGGAGAAGCGGACGGCGCGGGGTTGGAAGCGCTTGCGGAAGAGGAAGCAGAGAGTGCCGGGGTGGTCGAAGGGGGCCACGAGGGTGCCGCGGTGGTTGGGGCGGAGGCCGGGGAGGCCCTGGGAGGAGCCGCTGAGGCAGGGGACGGCCCAGGCGGGAGTGGTGGCGGGGCTGAAGAGGTCGGTGAGTTGGCGGCTTTGGCCGGGGGCGAGGGGGAGGGAGGGGAGGGTGGGGGCGCCGAAGGCTTTTTTGCCGAGGAGGAGCAGGTTGGCGAGGAGGAGGCGGATGAGGCGGGGAAGGAGGATCCAGGTGCCGAGAAGGAGGGCGGCGCAGGCGGCGGCGCCAGTGACGGGAGCGCGGAGGAGCCAGAACAGGAGGGCGGCCACAGCGGCGTCTTCGGCGAGGCTGGCGAGGCTGTTGCTGAAGGGTTCTGGGGAGGCGTTGATGAGGAGGCGGAGTCCGGATTTCGTGAGGTGGGCGGCCAGGGCGACGAGGCCAGCGGCGGCGGCGGCCAGGGAAGTGGCGAGGGGGGAGAGCTGGGTGCTGCTGAGGAGGGCGAAGGCCAGGGCGGCGGCCCCAGCGGGGCGAATCAGGGTGTGGAGGGCGTCCCAGAGGGTGTCGACCCAGGGGATTTTATCGAGGATGAACTCGAGGAGGAAGAGGAGGAGGGCTAGGCTCAAGAGAGCGGGGTGCGCGAGGGGGGCGAGGGCGGGGCTGAGGTCCTGGCTGATCCAGCCCTGGCGGAGGGAGAGGCTGAGGAGGAAGGTGGTGAGGTAGAGGTTGAGGCCGCAGAGGAAGGCGAGGCCCAGGATGAGGCACAGGAGGGAGAGCATGGCGGGGAGGGGGGCTGACCAAGGAGGAGCGCTGCGGGGGAGGCCAAGGCGGGAAGAAATTGCCGCCGGAGGGGGAAAAAAAAACCGCCCGCCCCGGGGGAACCGGGGTGGGCGGCAGGGGAGCGCGGCGGCTCCGGGCCTAGTAGCCGTAGTAGGGGCGGGGCTGCGGCTGGGGGCGGTTGTAGTAGTTGTTATTGTAGTTATTGTAGTTGCGTTGATCCTGGGCGTTGCCGACAGCGTTCCCGCCGACGGCGCCGAGGGCGCCTCCGATGGCGGCGCCTTCGAGGCCGCGGCCGCTTTGGTGGCCGATGATGCCGCCGAGGGCGGCGCCGCCGAGGCCGCCGACGACGGCGCCGGTTTGGGCGTTGGGGCCGGAGGCGCAGGAGACGCTGGAAATGGCGAGGGCGAGGACGCTGAGTTTAAGGAATTTGGATTTCATGGGTGTTGGGGCGGGAAGGGACGGGGGCCTTCGAGGGATGAGACGAAGTGGGGGTGGCCTTTATTCAGGAAATTCTTTTCCCCCTAGTCTAGCGGGTGGGGCTCGACCGAGAGAAGGTGGCATTGCCAAGGTTTTTGACAAAGGAAAAAACGGGGTGGTTTTTTGTGGGCACCTGACGATTGATGTTGGGCAAGATCCGGACGGCGCGCCCCAGAACGCTACCGGCCCTCATGGGTTAGACATCCTCTCGCCCACGTGAGCTTTGGCGTCAGGAGAACTATAAGGGCAGGCCTGGCAGAGGATGTTTTCCAGCGGGCAGGAGGCCAGTCGGCAGCGGATTTCTCGGCCGGACAGTGCCAGGGCGATGCGGGCCAACTTCTCTTCGCCACGGCCCTTGAGCAGGACGACGTCCCCAGGGGCCAGGACCGCGCGCAACAGCGCGACCGCCTCCTCGATGTTTCTGACATGGTCGATGGTTGGCAGCGCCGCCACATCGCGGAAACCTCTCCAGTATAGGGAGGATCTCCGCCCGACGAGAATGATGCGATCGGCACTTCTCGCGGCATGCCTTCCCACCGCCGCGTACTTCTCGCTTCGCGGGGGTTGGGGACGGAACAAGCTGCCAAGCACCAAGATGCGGCGAGCCGCCGAGAGGTCAGCCAGGGTATCGAGTGAAGCATGGATGGTCTCTATTCCCGCCTTAAAATCATCGCAGATCGCCACCGCTCCGCCAAGAAGTTTGACTGGCTGCATGCGGCCGGGGGTCGGCGGCAGGCCTTCGAGTCGGCTGCGGATGGACTCCAAGCTCATCCCCGCGGTTCGGCCGACCGCCACGGCCGCCAGCAGCGCACGGACGGCCTCGCGTCCCACCAAGCGGCAATGCACCGCGGTCTGCGAGCCCTCGGCGCACAGGGTGAAGCGGGTGCCGGTGGCGTGGCATTCCAGATCTGCCGCGGCATAGTCGCAGCCGGGTGAGAATCCGAACGTTACGACCCTGGCCGGTGTCACTGAGGCCATGCGCATGACGGCGGCATCGTCGCCGTTGAGAACCGCTACCCCCCGCGGTCGCAGGGCACGCACCATGCGGGCCTTCTCCTCCCACAAGGCCCCGTCCCCGGCAAATCGGCCGACATGGTCGGAAGCGAGGGCCGTCATGACGACCAGATCGGGCTGCAGCGTCGCCGCGTAATGGGCCATCTGGCCTGGTACTCCGATGCCTACCTCGACCACGGCCCAGCGGGCCCGCGGCCCCTGACGCATGAGATTGAGCCCCACCAACGCGAAACAGTTGTCACCGGTATGAATTCTAGCCGACGCATCGCCATGGAACAAAGTCATGATCGCACGTGTCGCCGTGGTCTTTCCAACGGAACCCGTAACGGCGACCACCCGCTGATGCCTGCGGGTGGCCAGGCGATACCCCAGCGCGACCACGCCGAAGGGTCTCCAGAGCAGATAATTCAGGATATAGAGGCAGCGAATCCACAGGAAGAAAACGGGCTGTTTGAAAAACGGCTTGGGGGTCATCTCTGTCCGAAAGGATTTTGCTTTTTGCGGAAGGCGTCATGGGTGGGATGCGGAATGGGGATCGAGGGGCTGGTGCGGTCGCGTCCCCTGCTGCCCCAAGGGGCAGCGCAACCCAGTCCAGGGCAAGGCCCTGGGTTTTCCCAGCACCAAAGGAATGGAAGCCCTGAAGGGGCGTCCTAACGTCAAATGCGAGTGCATGACCGGCCGTGGACTGGGCCGCAAGCGCCTCCGGTGTCCATTTGATCTGAGCCATCGCGATGGGGGGCGGGTCTGGGCGATGGGTTGCCTATTCGGGCGGCGGGCTCAAGCTTTCACGGTGTAGGCTTGGAGGCGGCCCCAGGCGGGCCATTTGCCGTCCTTGGGTTGGGGCTGGCCGCTGGCGCCGGCGAGGAGGAGGGTTTGGCCGTCGGCGGAGAAGCGGGCTTGGGTGATGCGTTTTTTGGTGTCGAGGGAGTGGACCAGGGAGCCGTCGGCGGCGGAGAAGAGGGCGGCGTTCCAGGTGCCTTGGGCTTGGCGTCCAGCCATGACGAAGTGGGAGCCGCTGGGGTGCCAGGCGAGGGCTTCCATGAGGCCGGAGCCGTGTTGGCCGTCGCGGATTTGGTCGAGGCGTTCGCTTTTTTGCCAATGCCAGCGCTGCCAGGTCATTTTGCCGTTGCCGGCCATGGGGTCGCCCATGGGGCCCATGCCGCAGCCGAGCAGGGTACTGGCGTCGGGGGAGAAGGCGAGGGCGTAGATGCCGCCGCAGAAGTGGTGGGTTTTGATGGAGCCCCAGGAGGTGAAGTCGGGGGAATTCCACTGGGCGAGTGGTGGGTGGTCTGAGGGGGAGGGGAAGGCCCAGACTTTGACGTCGCCGAGGAGGTTGGCGGCGGCGAGGTGTTGGCCGGAGGGGCTGAAGGCGCAGCTGAGGACGGGGGGGCCGTGTTGGAAGGTGGCGACGAGGTCGCCGGTGAGGGTGTCGAAGACTTTGACGGAGGGTTCGGTTTCGGGAGCGGGCTGATATTTCCAATCGCCGGGGAGGTATTGGCCGGTGACGGTGGCGAGGTGGCGGCCATCGGGAGAGAGGGCGAGTTGCCAATTCCAAAAGCGGTGGGCCTGGACGCGGCGGAAGCACTGGCGGGTGGCGACGTCGTGCCAGAGGAGTTGGCCGTCGTAGCCGCCGGAGATGAGGGTGCGGCCGCCGGGGAGGAGGACGCAGGCGCTGGCGAAGGATTGGTGTTTTTCCGGGAAGGCGTGGGTTTGGCCGGTGGCGAGGTCGATGGCGTGGAGGGAGCCGTCGGCGCAGGCGGCGAAGGCCTGGGAGGCGTCGGGCGAGGTGGCCAAGCCCAGGGCGCCAGTGGGGAGGGGGTGGTCGTGGGCGAGGGTGAGTTTCATGGGTTTAGGCCAGGAGTTCGCGGATGGGCGGCGCCTGGTTTTCGACGCGGTGGAAGGTGGGCATGCCGGGGAGGTTGTACTCGGCGTGGGGGTCGATACCGAGGGCGCTGAAGATGGTGGCGAAGAGGTTTTGTTCGTCGTAGGGTTTGTCGGCGACGTCGACGCCGTCGATGTCAGTGGCGCCGGTGACGACGCCGCGCTGGAGGCCGCAGCCGGTCATCATGAGGCTCCAGGCATTGGGGTAGTGGTCGCGGCCGCGGGCGGCATTCATCCAGGGGGAGCGGCCGAATTCGCCCATGGCGACGACGAGGGTGGAGTCGAGGAGGCCGCGTTCTTCGAGGTCGTTGATGAGGTGGAAGAGGACGCGGTCGAGCTCGGGAACGAGCATTTGGTGGATTTCGTGTTGGAAGACGTGGTTGTCCCAGTTCATGCCGTTGGCGACCATGACGAAGGGGGCGTCGTGTTCGACGAGGTGGCGGGCCATGAGGGCGTGTTGGGCGAAGCTGCCGGGGCCGTAGCGTTCGCGGTCGGCGAGGGGGAGTTTGGAGACATCGAAGAGGTCGGCGCTGGCGGTCATGCCCTTGAGGCGTTCGAAGGCGGCATTTTGGCTGCGGGCGATGGGGCTGGAGCGGTCGCGGTCGTATTTGGCGGCGAGGAAGCGGCGGAGGGATTCGCGGGCTTCGCGGTCGTGGGCGGGGAGGGCGTCGGAGGCGGCGTGGAGCAACTGGGTGTAGTCGCCGCCGAGGCGGACGGGGGCGTGTTCGGCGCCGAGCCAGCCGGCCCAGTTGCCGGCTTTGAAGGACTCGAATTCGTTGCCGCCGGGGATGGGGTCGAGGAGGATGAAATTGGGGATGGGGGCGTCGAGGCGGCCGATGGCTTGGGAGAGGGAGCAGCCGAGGGTGGGGCGGGTGAAGCCGGGGCGGTCGGGGTTGCCGCGCTGGAGGAGGGAGATGGCCTGGAAGTGCTCGGAGGGCTTGGTTTTCATGCTGCGGACGACGTTGAGTCGGTCGGCGATGCTGGCGCAGCGCGGCATGAGGGATGAGAAGTGGACGCCAGGGAGTTTGGTGGGGATGGAGCCGAAGGGTCCGCCGCTGGGGCGGCCTGGTTTGGGGTCCCAGGTTTCGAATTGGCTGGGGGCGCCACAGAGCCAGAGGAGGATGACGTGTTTTTGGGCTTTGCGGGTTTCCTCGGCGAAGACGGGGTTGTGAAAGAGTCCGGCGAAGCTGGCGGCGGAGGCGAGGGCGCTGCCGCTGAGGCCCTTGAGGAAAAGGCGGCGGTGCAGTTGGTGTTCGCCGGGGCGGCAGCTGCCGGGGAGCGGATCGGGGGGCGGGCGGCTCATGGAATTATGGGGAGGTGAGGAATTCCGGGCCGGTCATGAGGGCCCAGAGGAGATCGCGGACGGCGGCGGGGGAGGTGGGGGCGGCGTCGAGGAGGGCGGCGGCGGCGGCGGCCTCGGCGGGGTCGGGGGCGCGGTCGGAGACGGCGCGGAAGGCGCGCTGTACTTTGGCGGAAGTGTCGGGCAAGTCCAGGAGGAGGGCGGCGGTGTTGCCGGGGGCGGGGCTGAGGAGGGCGCTCAGGGCGGGGGACTGGGTGAGGAATTGGGCCTGCTGAAAGGTGGCGTGGTATTCCTTGGGAAGGACGTCGGGGATGGCGGCGGCGGCGGCGCGGCGGAGGGCCTCGTCGCTGGGCGGCAGGCCGGCGGCGACCCGCCAGGAGCGGGCGAGTTGCTCCGCGGAGAGCGGGCGCTCGAGGGCGCCGACGAAGCTGTCGGGGGGGGCGGCGGGAGCGGCGCTCAATCCGTAGGGGCGGCTGAGGACGAGGCCGCGCACGAGGCGGCGGATTTGGAAGCCGTGGGCGGCGAAATCTTGAGCCAGCCAGGCCAGCAGTTCGGGGTGGCTGGGGAGATTGCGCGCGTTCATTTCGTCGGCGGGGTGAACCAGGCCACGGCCCAGGAGGGTGGCCCAGAGGCGATTGACGAGGGCCTTGGCGAGGAGGGGGTTGTCTTGGGTGGCGGCGGCGGCAAAGGCCCCGCGGCGGGAGAATTTGGGCACCTTGACGGGGGCGGCGGGGTCGAGGTAGTTGTCGTCGCGGTCGGTTTCGGGTTGGTCGGCTGGGGGGCGGGTTTCGGCCACGGTGGGCCCGCTGAGGAGGGCGACGACGGCGGGTTGGGACTCTTTTTTGAGGTTGGTGAAATTCATGAATCCGCCGACGGCGGACTCGGCGACGGCGCTGCCGCCCTCGACATTTTTGCCGCGGTTGAAAGCGGCCACGAGGCCCCAGTAGTGGCCCTGTTTGATTTCGCGGGCCAAGGGGTGGTCGTGACATTGGGCGCAGTCGATCCGGGTGCCGTAGACGACGGGGGCGACGGCTTCGGCGATTTGCTGGTATTCGTTTTTGCGCTCGTAGAGGAACCAGGAGGCGCCTTTGGCGGCGTCGGGGCGGGCCTCAAGGAAGGCGCGCACGGTTTCCGGCCAGGGCCGGTCTTCGCGGAAGGCCTTTTCCAAAAAAGCCCACCAGCCCTGGTCCCGGCGGCGGTCTTCTTGATGGTCCGAGCGGCTGCGCCCCATGAGGAAAAAGTCCCAGAGTTCCCGCATGCGGAGGGGGTACTCGTCGGAGGCGAGGAGGCGGTCGACGAGTTCGGCGCGGCGGGATTCGGCGGGGGCCTGGAGAAAGGCGTCCTGTTCGGCGGGGGTGGGGATGCGCCCGGCGAGGTCGAGGGTAAGACGGCGGGCCCAGGTGCGGTCGTCGAGGGGCGGGGCGGGGGCGAGGCCGCGCTGTTGCCAAGCTTCGCTGACGAGGGCGTCGACGGCTTCCCCGATGGAGGAAAAAGAGCGCGGCGCGAGGGGCGCGGCGGGAGGATCCGCGGCGGCGGGTTCGGCCAGGGCGGTGATCCAGTCCCGCACGATGGTGCGCTCGGCATCGGAGAGCTGCTTTTTGGGGGGCATGTGGGGGTCTGCGCCTGGGGCGAGGACTTGGTAGAGGGGGCTCTGGTCGGGTTGGCCGGGGACGAGCACGGGGCCCTCATCGCCGCCCTTGAGGAGGGCTTGGGGGGTATCGACTTCGAGGCCGCCTTTTTGTTCGAGGGGGCCGTGGCACTTGGCGCAGTGGGTGTCGAGCAGGGGCTGCAGCTTGGCGGTCCAGAGGGCGGCGGAGTCGGCGGCGGGTGCAGCGCCGGTGGCGAGCAGGGCGAGGGCCAGGAAAAAGAAAGGCTTCATGGAGGGACCGCAGGGGAGGGGCGGACGGCAGGGGGGCGCCTGGGAAACGGCTGCGGGCCCTAAACGGGTGCCGCGCTCGGGGGCTTTCAGGGCTGGGGCCACCGAGCCGCAAGGGGCCCCGCGAAGGCGCCGCCCCCGCGAGCGCGCCCATTTCCCAAAGTGGGCTGGATTCCTTCTTGCCGGGACGCCCGGTCGGCCGGAATAGGGGGCACGATGGCCCGGTTTCTTGTTTCGCGATTTCTCAGCCTGCTGGCCGTGCTGGGAGTGGTGTTGACTCTGACCTTTGTGCTTTTTCGCTTGTCTCCAGGGGGTCCATTTTCCTTTGAGCGGGATTTGAGCGAGGCCCAGGTGCGGGCCAAAGAGGTGCAGTATAAATTGGACGGGCCGCTCTACCTCCAGGTGGGGCGCTGGTGGCAGGACGCCCTGCGGGGGGATTTTCGCGAGTCCATGAAGTCGCGGAATTTTGCGGTGGCGGAGATTTTGGGGCAGAGCCTGCCCGTGAGCTTTGCCCTGGGGGGAGTCGCCTTTGTGCTGGCGGCGAGCGGGGGGATTGCCGCAGGGGCGCTGGCGGCGGCGCGGCAGAACCGCTGGCCGGACCGCCTGGCCATGACGGGGGCGCTGCTGGCGATCTCTCTGCCGACCTTTGTGACGGGCCCGCTCTTGGTGTTGGGTTTGGCCCTGCACCTGGGCTGGTTTCCGGTGGGCGGGTGGACGAGCTGGAAGCACGTGGTTTTGCCTGCGATCTGCCTGGCGATCCCCTACGGGGCCTACGTGGCGCGCCTGATGAGGAACAGCATGGTCGAGGTGCTGGGAGCTGATTTCATCCGCACCGCGCGGGCCAAGGGCCTGCCCGAGCGGCAGGTGATTTTCAAGCACGCGCTCAAAGTGGCGGTGCTGCCGGTGGTCAGTTACCTGGGGCCGCTCGCGGCTGGCCTGCTGACCGGCAGCGTGGTGGTGGAAAGCATTTTTGGGATCCCAGGCGCGGGGCAGCACTTCGTAAACTCCATCCTCAACAAGGACGGCTTCCTCCTCATGGGCGCGGTGGCGGTCTACTGCGTGCTCCTGGTGGCCCTGAACTTTCTGGTCGACGTCGTCTATTGCCTGCTCGACCGCCGCATCAAAATGTACGACGTATGAGTAGCAGTGTTCCTCCAGTTGCCGCCCTCGGGCGAGGGGCCTCCGATCCGCTGAGCGGCTGGGAGCGGCTCAAATTGGACCGCCTGGCGATGGTTTCCCTGGGGGTGCTGCTGCTGTCGGCGCTGGCCTGCTTTTTGGCCCCTCCCCTCATGGAGTCGGCCCGAAATGCCACCAGCGCTTTTACGTACAGTCCCCCGGGGACGGCGGTGAGCGCCTTGGGAGGCGGAAGCTACCGGGCCTGGCTCGGCACCGACGCCAGCGGGCGAGACGTGCTCTACCGGGTGCTTTCGGGGGGGCGGGTTTCACTGGTGGTGGGGCTGTGCGCCGCAGCGGTCAGTTTGGGCATCGGCACTCTGGTGGGGATGACGGCTGGATTTTATGGGGGAAAGGTCGACAGCTTTCTCATGCGGCTGGTGGACGTGCTCTATGCCAACCCGCGGGTGCTCTTTGTGCTGATCCTGATCAGCGCTCTGACGGGTCCGCTGAGTTTGGCGATCAACGAGGCCCGCGCCGCCGCGGAGGCCCGGGGTTGGGACGCGGCCCGCCAGTGGGTGGACGGGGCCATCCCCTACCAGCGAACCCTGATTTTGATCTTTTGCCTGGGGGTGATCGAGTGGCTCACCATGGCCCGCATCGTGCGCGGACAGGTCTTGGTGCTCAAAGAGCAGCAGTTCATTGCGGCGGCCCGCGTGCTCGGCCAATCCCGCCGCAAAATCATGGTCCGGCACCTTCTGCCCAATCTGTGGACCGTTATTTTGACCTACCTCACCTTGACGGTCCCCGTGGTGGTCTTGGACGAGAGCTTTTTAAGCTTTTTGGGGCTCGGCATTGAGGAGCCCGCTTCGAGCTGGGGCACCCTGCTCAAAGAGGGTGCGGGGGCCGTCAACCCCCTCATCTCGCGCTGGTGGCTCCTGGTGACTCCGGGCGTGGCCATGGGGGTGACGCTGCTGGCGCTTAATTTTTTGGGAGATGCCTTGCGCGACGCCTTCGATGTGCGATAAGAACTCAGGGCATCGGGTTGGGAAACATCCGGGCTCCAGCTGAGGGCCAGTGAAAATAGTCCTTGCCGGTGCCGCGGTTTTTTCCCAACTGTGCAGATCTGATGCGACCCTGGCGGGCATAGCTTAGTGGTAAAGTTCCAGCCTTCCAAGCTGGCCAGGCGGGTTCGATTCCCGCTGCCCGCTCCACTCGCGCTGCGCCGGAAATAGTCGCCGCGCGGCCCTGGAGAGATTCGGCCGGGGGCGCGGTCGAGCGTAGGGCCGAGATCGGCGACGGACTGCGGCGGGTGCCTTTGGCCCGGGGCCGCGGCGAGCATCCCCTTTCTGGGCGGCCCGAAAATGCCGCGGGGCCGCTGGGACGGCCCCCTTAGCGCGGCTGAAGGGGGCTTTTTGGAGGAAATTCCCCCGCTGGAGCGAGGCGCCCGGGGGCAGTCCTGGCCTTTTTTGAACAATTGCCTTGAAAGGAAAGCCCCAGGCGGGCATATTGAGAGTGGAAATCTGTATTTCCCCCCTTCTGCCTGCGACTCTTCTCCTTTCGAAGGTTTTCCATCCCCATTTACATGAAACGCCACCACTTACTGCTTTCCGCCGCCTCCCTCGCCATTCTCAGCACGAGCGCTTCCGCTCAGGGCTTGCTGAGCCTCGGGCAGCGGGACGAGTTCGAGAAGAAGCTGCCCTTCTCGGTCACGGTGGGCCTGGGCGCGGGTTGGGACTCCAACGTCAATCTCAGCCCCAACGTGGAGCAGGACAGTTCCTTCATCAAGGGAACCGTGATCGCGGAGTACAGCACTGGCGATCGCCGCACCTCTTACACCTTTGGGCTGACCTACAACCCCTTCTACTACACGGATGCCCCCGACGGCATGGATGAATTCCAGCAGAGCGCCAGCCTGAACTTGGGGGTTCGCCACCGGGTGGATCCTCGCTTGACGATTTCGGACAGCCTGTACTTCGCGTATGAGTACGAGCCGAACTACCAGATCGGAGCCTCGGTGGCGCGCCGCACCCAGCCCTACGTCTACGGCTACAATAACCTCAACGTTGCCTATGCTTGGACCAAGCGCTTTTCCACGGTGACGGGCTACACGATTTCTGGGATCGACTACGACGACTCGGCGGAAAGCCGGGAGAACTACCTGTCCCACCTCTTTTCCCAGGACTTCCGCTACGCCTTCACCAAGACCTCGACTGGGGTGTTGACCTACCGCTACGGCTTGACGGAGTACGACAACGGGTTTGGCGACTACACGGCGCAGTACTTTTTGGCGGGCCTCGACCACAGCTTCAGCCGCCGTACGGTGGGGAGTTTCCGGGCGGGCGCCGAGGTGCGGGACCGCGACAACGGGGGCTCTGCGACCAATCCCTATCTTGAGACCAGCCTTTCCCACAGCGTGGCCAAGCAGACCTACCTGCGCTGGTACGGCCGCTACGGCTTTGAAGACGCCGACATCGGAGATTCCCAAGAGCGCACCTCCTTCCGGACCGGCCTCAGCCTGCAGCAGACCATCACCAACCGCCTCTCGGGCAACATTGGGGCCAACTATATCCACGACGAATTTGACGGTGGGCTGAAATCCTTCAACGACGACATCGTCGAAATCAGCCTCGGCCTGGACTTCAGCATCTACCGCAAGTGGGTCTTGAACACCGGTTATTCCTTTACCACGACCACCTCTGGGGTGGCTTCCCGCGAGTACGACCGCAACATTCTCACCTTGGGAATGACGGCCCGCTTCTAAGGACTGCGCGGTCCGCGCGGCTCGGTTGGCCCCCACAGTGTCTTTGATGCTGTGGGGGCTTTTTCTTTACAGACGCCGCGCTGGGCGCTATAGGTGGAAAAGTCCCCAGCCCTCCCCCCCCCCCCATTAATTTATGAAAGAGCAGATCGCGGAATCGAAAATGCACGCCTTGGACTACTGGCAGGTCGTGCGCAACCGCTGGGGGGTGATTCTTCTGACGTTTTTTATGGTGCTGCTGGCCTCCTTGGTCATCGTGGCGCTGTTGGACAAGAAGTACGTCGGGCGCACCAGTCTGCAGGTGCACCAGAGTTCGAAGGGGGAGATTTTCGCGGGGGATTCCCAGAATGAAAATCGCCTCAATATGGGGGTCAACTTTTTGGAGACACAGTTCAAGATCATCACCTCGCGGGAAACGCTGCTGCGGGTGGTGAACAAGAAGAATTTAAAGACCCGCTGGGACATGACGGAGGACGAAGCCGTCACCAAGCTCTTCCAGATGATTGAGACTGAGGAGGAGCGGGGCACGGAGATCATGAACATCGAGGTGTACAGCACCGCCTGGGAGGAGGCCGCGGAATTGGCCAACGCGGTGCGCGAGGCGTACGAAGACCGCCGCAAGGAGACGGAGGACGATCAGGTGTCCAGCGTGGTGGGCGTGCTGCAGAGTCGGCAGAAGAGCCAAGAGGAAGAAGTGGAAGAGGCGCGCCAGGAAATGATGCGCCTGATGAAGCAGTACGGCATCGTCGACTTGAGCATCATGCAGGGCCGCGGGCTCAGCCCGACCATTGGAACGGGGGACCAGAGCTATAGCATGAGCCAGCAAAACGTGCTGGAGATGAAGACGAAGGTGGCCACCTTGCGGGCTAATTTGGAGAGCATGCAGCGCCTCAGCGGCCAGGAGTTGATCGAGAACGCCATGAGCTATGGAGTGCAAGACGCCACGATTACGAATTTTGCCAGCACCTACAAGAAAGACAAAGTGGAGTACGAGCGCATGACCAACTCCGGGTTTGGCAAGAGCCACCCCAAGGTCAAGGGCCTGCAAAAGCAAATCGAGGAGGAAAGCCGCATTTTGCTCTCGGCCGCGGAAAACTACCGCCTCAGCCTCGGGGTGACCATCAAAAATCTCGAGGAAGCCTTGAAGCGGATGGAGGACATCAGCACGGAAAAGCGGATTGAAACCGTGGAGGAAAAGCAGAATTCGGCCGAGTACTCCCAGGCGAAGACGCGCTACGAGATGAAGCTGGACTTGCTCAACCAGATGCGGGAGACCTTTTTGAAGACTCAAGTCAATCAGTTGCTGCCGCGCCAACCGATTGAAATCCACGAGATCGCCAAGCCGGACTCGACCCCGGCTCGGCCTAACGTTCCGCTGCTGCTGGGCATCGGAGCTGGTTTGGGGCTGATTTTGGGGATGTTGCTAGCTTTCTTCCTGGAGTATTTGGACACCAGCGTGAAGACGCTGGACGACGTGGAGCGCTATCTCGGGGTGCCCGTGTTGGCGGTGATTCCCAAGGACGTGGGGGTGCTGCACAAGCAGAGCGGCCTCAGTCCGGACGCGGAAGCCTACCGGATTTTGCGCACTAACATTGAATTCAACCGCAAGAGCGCCGACGCCAATGCCATCACCATTGTTTCGGGAGGTGCGGGCGAAGGGAAGTCCACCACTTTGGTCAACCTGGCCTACATTTGCGCTCAGGGCGGCTATAATACCCTGATGATCGACGGCGACTTGCGCCGTCCAAAACTGCACACCTTCTTCGACATCAACAACTCGGTCGGTTTGACGAATTACCTCACGACGGCGCTGCAGCTGGAGGACGTGATTTTGCAGACCCCGATTGAGAATCTGTACTTTATGCCTTCGGGCATCTTGCCGGCAGATGCGGCGGGCATTCTCAACAGTCGCCGCATGTCGGAGCTGATCGCGGATGTGAAAAACCGCTTCGATTTGGTGCTGATCGATTCTCCGCCTATTTTGGGGGTGAGTGACGCCTCGGTGCTGGCTTCGGAAGTGGACCTTACCATTATTGTGATCCAGCACCGCAAGCTGCCGCGGAACATGCTGATGCGGGTGAAGCAGGCGATTGAAAATGTGGGGGGCAACCTCTTAGGCGTGGTGCTCAACAACGTGGATGTGCGCAGCGACAGCCAATACCAGTACTACACGAGCTACTACACCTACTACTCGCCGACCAATATGGAAAAGGCGCGCCCAGCGCGCAGCGAATCCAAGGCCAAGGCGGGTTCCAGTGCCGCGCCGTCGCGAAGCGGCGCGCCCGCGGCGAACCCCCGCAAGGGCGACAACGAGGACTACTAAACCCAGACCCCAAGAACCATCATCAACCTCTCTCCTGCCATGAAATTCATTACTGCCCTTCTCGCTGCCAGCCTGGCGCTGGTGGCGCTGCCACTGCGCGCTCAGCAGGCCGGCACCCTCAAACCCGGGGACTCCGTGATCATCTCGCTGCAGACTCCCGCCGAGGATGCGCCGACGGTGACGACTTCGTACCCGATCTCGGACAGCGGCACGATCAAGATGCCGATGCTGGACCAGGAGATTCCCGCAAACGGGATCACGGTTTCGACCTTGGCGCGCCGCATCGAAGCTGCGTACCGGGCGGCCGACATTTACACCAACCCGACCCTGACGGTGTCCCTGCCCGCTATCGACGGGCAGGTCAACCACGTGGTGACGGTGGGGGGAGAGGTCCGCGGTTCTGGGGAGTTTCCGCTGCGCCAGGGCATGACCCTGATGGCGGCGATCAACCGGGCGGGGGGCTTTACGGAGTTCGCCAAGATCAAAGCAGTCAAGCTGATCCGGTCGAACCGCGAGCAGATTTACGATATGCGGAAGATCAACGCCGATGGATCGAACAATCCCGTGCTCCGCGATGGAGACCAGATCATCATCCCGGCTGGCTGAGCGGTTTTGTGGGCCATTTTTCCCAGGAGGCAGCGCCCGGTTTCGGGCGCTGTTTCCGTCTCCAGACGCCGCGATGACTCCATCCCCACAGCCCGCAGCGGCGCGCGCTTTGGCCCTCGACTACGGGGAGGCCCGGATTGGGGTCGCGGGGGCGGACGCGCTGGGGTTGCTGGCCCACCCTCTGGAGACGGTGGCCGCGCAGCCGCGGGCGGCGGCCTTGGCCCGCATTGCGGCGCTTTTCCGGGAGCGGGGAGCTCGTTTGCTCGTGGTGGGCTTGCCGCTGCGGGCGGATGGGGAGGAGGGAAGCGCGGCGGCCAAGGTGCGGGTTTTTGCGGAGTCGCTGCGGGCGCACCTGCCGCCGGGGGCGGAGTTGGCGTTTCAGGACGAGTATTTGAGCACGGTATTGGCCGCTGGGCAGCTGCGGGCGGCTGGCAAGCGCAGCAAATCCCAGCGCCCCCTGATCGACCAGGCGGCGGCGGTGGTCATTTTGCAGGACTATTTGAATGCGGCGCAGCCGCTTTTGGCGGAAGAAATGCCGGAGCCGGGGGACTCATCTCGTTGACGCCATGCCGCGCCTTCGCCTGACAATCGCCTATGACGGGCGCCCCTACAAGGGGTGGCAATCTCAGCCGTCCGGGCAGACGGTGCAGGATGCGATGGAGGCAGCCCTCGGCAAGTTGTGGTCTGGGGGGCGGCGGCGCCTCCACGCCAGCGGGCGGACGGACGCGGGAGTACACGCCCTGGGGCAGGTGGCGCACCTGGATGTGCCGGAGGAAAGGGCGCTGCCGCCGAGCGTTTGCCAGCGGGCCCTAAATGTGCACCTGCCGCCCTCAATCCGGATCATGGATTGCCGCGCGGCGGGAGACCGTTTTCACGCCCGGTTTGATGCCGTAGGCAAGACGTATCGCTATCGGCTGTGGACCGCGGCGGTGCTGCCGCCGCTGGAGGCGGGGCTAGCGCTTCACCATCCGCGGCCGCTGGACTATGGGCTTTTGGAGGAAGGTTGCCGGGCGTTGGAGGGAACCCATGATTTTTCTAATTTTGCGGCCCTGCGAGGGAACGAGGACGGGACCGAGGACAACCGGCGCAGCCTGTGGCGAGTCCAACCTGAAGTTAAGGGGGATTTGTTGGAGCTGAGCTTTCACGGCTCGGGGTTTTTGTACAAGATGGTGCGCCTCCTGACGGGAGGGCTGCTGCGGGTGGCGGGGGGGCGGGCGCCCCTGACTTGGTTGGAGGACATGGTGCAGCGCCGGGGGCCGGGCAAGTGCGCCCAGCTGGCGCCGCCGGACGGCTTGTATTTGCTCAGCGTCGACTATCCTGCAGACCCATGAGCGCCCTTGCCGAAAGACTCGCCCGCCAGCTGTGCGAAAGCGGGCCGATGCCATTTTCTAGTTTCATGGCCGCGGCCCTCTACGACGCGGATGGCGGCTACTACAGCGCGACCCGCCCGCGCACGGGAAGGGAGGGAGACTTTTTTACGAGTGTCAGCGTAGGGCCGGTGTTTGGCCGCATCCTGGCTGGGGAATGCTGCGGCGCCTGGGAACGGATGGGGCGGCCGACGCGGTTTACCGTGATTGAGGCCGGGGCCAACGACGGGCAATTGGCCTTGGATGTGCTGCAATGGGCCCGGGAGGAGCGGCCCGACTTCCTGGCGGCGCTACGCTATCAGATCGACGAACCCCTGGAGTCGGCGGCGCGGCGCCAGCAGGAAACGCTAGGCGAGTTTGCGGGACAAGTGAGCCACGACGCCCTGGGGGCGGCGGCCCACGGCTGCTATTTGGCGAATGAGTTGCTCGACGCCATCCCCTTTCGCCGGGTGCGCTTCAGCCGCGGGGTTTGGCAAGAACTCCACGTAGGTTGGGCGGAGGGCTTTTGCTGGGTCGAGAAGGAGCCCAAGGACGGGGCCCTGCGGCGCCGCCTCGCCTGGCTAGGGGAAGATTTTCCGGAGGGCTACACCACGGAAGTGGCCCCCGCCGTGGCTTCGCAGGTGAGGATCGCGGCGGACCGCCTGGAGCAGGGCTATCTTTATTTTGCCGACTATGGATATGCGGCGGCCGATTATTATGCGCCGCACCGCGCCCGCGGGACGCTGCGCTGCTACCGCGGGCACCGGGCCCACGAGGACCCTTTTGAGGCCGTGGGGGAAACCGATCTCACGGCGCACGTGGACTTTTCCCTGGCAGCTCGGGCCGCGGTGGAGGCGGGATGCGCGGTGATGGGCTGGGTGGATCAGGCGCGCTTTCTGACCGGGGCGGCCGCGGAGATGCTGCGGGGGATGGAGGGCCAGGGCCGCGCGGGATCCGCTTGGCAGCGGCAATTTCAAATGCTCACCCACCCGGCGCACCTGGGGCAAAAGTTCCACTTTCTCGTTTTGGGTAAGGGGGTTTCCGCGCTCCCCGCCCCGGCCTCTCTCGGATTTGCCCGCCCCGCCGCGGTGGCCGAGTTGTTGGCTGAGCGCTTTCCGGCCTCATGAGGCTCTCCTCTTGGCTGAGTCCTTCCGGTGTCGCAAGGCACCACCGCACCATGAATGGTGGACCCGCCCATCGGGCGGGCGGGGGTGCGTCGCAGGCTGCTCTCAAGGGCCCATGACCGTAGGGGGGGGCGGTTTTTTTCCTTTTTTGGCGACCGGCGAATGCTGCTGGAATCGGTGTTAGGTCTCCCTTGCAGGGCTCTCATTGCTTAGCGCTGAAGAAACCCAGGACGTTGCCCTGGGCTACTTTGGCGCTGGCCTTGGGGCTGCCTTGGGCTGGCCCCGGTTGGGCGCGATTCGGAGCGCCAACGGCGTGGCCTACGCCAGCCCAGGGCAACGCCCTGGGTATCGGGCCAAACCGAGAACCGAGACCTGAAGGGGCGGCCTAATCGGTCAGCCACAACGCGCTATTTCCCAAATATATCGGCTTATTTTCCAGGTCATTGGTGAGTTGTGGACCACCTCATCTACCAGGCGCAGCCCATCCACCGCGCATTGTGCGCCGACCGCCACGGTGCGCAGAGCACTAGATCATCTGCACCGCGCGGGGGAGCGGGTCATTGGCGGCGCCTTGCCAACCCTGGAATTCTTGTGCGGCGCCGAGGAGACCTCGGAGGGGTCATGCGGCGCCAAGGCAATCCCGGAGGGGTTATCCACGACTAGCCGGGGGTTTCAACCCCCGGATTGTCAGGCGCTGTGGCCCCAGCCACAGCGTGGCTGCCCTAGGCGCGGTCGACCCACGGGTGTGTTGCCGGGTGTCGTCGGGTGTCGTGGGCTTGTTTTGTCCCGGAGCTAGGGGCGACCCAGCATGGGGCAACCGCTTCGCGGTTGGGGGCCTTTGGCGTCGATGTCCCGGGGGTTAAAACCCCCGGCTAGTCATGGGGAACCGCTCCGCGGTTCATGAGGAACCGTTTCGCCGTTCATGAGGAACCGTTTCGCGGTTCATG
>CANHIJ010000062.1 GCA_947460575.1 Verrucomicrobiales bacterium
CGGCCCACCGCCGTCGGCAAAAAGAACTGGCTGTTCATCGGCGAAGCCGAAGCCGGGGAACGTGCCGCGATCCTTTACACCCTCATCGAATCCTGCCGCAGCCACGGACTGGATCCCTTCGCCTAGTTGCGCGATGTCCTCACCCGCCTGCCCACCATGGCTGTCAGCCAGATCTCCGAACTCACCCCCGCCGCCTGCGCCAAAGCCGCCCGCACCGCCAAGCGCCAGGCCGCCTGATCGGTCATCCCCAATCAACTCAAAGACAACGGTGCCTTGCGCACCGCTTACGTCGAAGGTGGGCGCGGTGATACCGGAGATGGTGGCGATTTCGTTGGCTTTGTTGTGGGTGCGGCTTTGGGTCAGGGCGGGGCTGGAGGTGTCATTGCTCAGCCAGTTGCCGGTTTGATTCGGCTTCGCCTCACCCTTCGGGCCAACCCTGCGGGCTTGGTCCGTCTTCCTGCGCGGGGCTCCGGTCGGCTCATCAAGGGAACGGATTTCCGTCTGCTGGAGGTTGGTGATCCCGGTGTAGTTGGGGGCGGTGCCAGCCAAGTCCCCGCGTTGGTGCTGATAGTTTTGTTGCAGGCCGTCATACCAGCAGAAGTTATCCTGCTGGAGCCGTTCTGGCGGAAGCGGGGAACCGGTCATGGCGGGGGCCAGGACGTTGCGCTGCCAGGTCACGCCGCCCACCCGGTTACGGCCGTAGGTGGTGTGCACGAGTTCCGTGCTGCCGGCTTGCCAGATCGTTTCCACCAACCGGCCAAAGCAGCCCAGTCCGGTATACACGTCCCCGGCATCCCCGCTGGAGGCTCCGTTGCGCATGCTCCATTCCGCGTCGGACGCAGCATCATATTTGAGGCTTACGGCAACACTCAAACCAAGGAATTTGAACGTGGCAAGCGTGACGCTGCCCGAGCTTTCCTTCACTGCACATGGACAATGGCGCGGCAGCCTTCTCGGCAACCTTCCTTGGCGGGTGCCGACGGAACCGCGCGGTGCTTTGGAGGAAGGCGTCTTCGGGGAATTCGGCGGTGCCGGATACCGGGACGCCTGCGTCCAACCGAAGGCTGGAGGCGGCGCGGCGCAGGGGGTGAAAAAAAGGGGGCGCGCGCGGCCGGGATGAAACTCCGCGGGCCGCCTTCTTGGTCTCATTCTCACAAGACCCCTCCGCAAGGCTGAATCCATAGTGGAGCAAGGTGGTGCACGGGGAGGGGATCGAACCCCCGACCAACTCGGTGTAAGCGAGCCGCTCTACCGCTGAGCTACCAGTGCTTAAGTATGTACTTAAAAGGCACCCGGAGAACTCCTGCAAGAGGAGAATGGTGGGCGGGAAGGGGTCGGTGGGGGGGCGACTTCCTGGGCTTGCCAAAGTGGGATTTGCCGGGACGGTAGGTGCATGAAACGACGCTCACGGAGGTCTCCGCGGTGAAAGCCCCAGAGTGCCCTGGCCGTTCAACTGGTTCCCTATCTCCCATGAATTCGCCCGCTCCCCGCCTCGCTGCTTTTTCCGCCCTGATCTTGACGCTCACTCCCTTGGCGGCTTGGGCGGACGACTGGTATTCCTGGCGCGGGCCGACCCAGGACGGGCGCAGCGCGGAAAAGTATGAAGCCAACGTTTTTCCGGAGACACCCGACTGGACCTTTGACATCGCGGGCCGGGGAGCGCCGGTCATCGCCAAGGGGCGGGTTTATCTTTACAGCTACAAAGGGCAGGGGCCGGAGCAGGCGGAGGGCTTGACTTGTTTTGACGAGAAGACCGGCAAATTGCTTTGGGAAAAGCGGCTTCCGGATTTTCTGAGCGACAACGCGTATAGTCGCTACGCGATTGGCAGCCCCACGGTGGACGTCGAAACGGGGTTGATCTACTTGATGTCGACGGCGGGCGAATTGGTGGCCATGGACCGCGACGGCAAGACGCTTTGGCAGCGCAGTTTGATGGAGCAGGTGGGGCGCTTGAGTTTCCCCAACGGCCGCACCGGGGCTCCGGTGATCGTGGGCGATTTGGTGATTGTGCGCGGCATCACGGCCAACTGGGGCGGCGACGGCCCGGCGCGGGACCGCTTTTACGCCTATCAAAAGCAGAGCGGCGACCTGGTGTGGGCCTCCACCCCGGGGGCCCAGCCCCAGGACAGTTCCTTTTCTACGGGCATCATCGAAATGCGGGCTGGCGTTCCGGTGCTTTATGCGACGACGGGCTGCGGGCACTTTGTGGCCATCAATGCCCTGACTGGCAAGCCGATGTGGCGCTACCTAGCGGCCAAGGGCGGGGTCAATGCCTCGTGCATTTTGGTCGATGGGAAGTTGATCGCGGCTCACGACAAGGAGAATACCGACTCCACGGAAACCGGGGGCCTGGAGTGCATCCGGCTCCCCGAAGGGCCGCTGGCGGCGGGCCCGCCGGAAGATCCGGTGCCGGTGCTGCCCAAGACCGCGGAGGCCTGGCGCCTGCCGTACTCGGCGGAGACGAGCTCGCCGGTTTACGCCGAGGGCATGGTTTTGCAGGTGGCGACTACCGGGGTACTCTATGCGGCTAACCCAGAGACGGGGGCGCAGCTTTGGCAGGAAAAACTGGGGCCGGGAAATCTTCACGCCTCGCCTCTCTTTGTGAATGGGCTGCTCTACGTTCCGATTCTCAACGATGTGGCCAGCGAAGACGGCCTGCTTTTTGTGATCAAGCCAACCAAGGAAAAGGGCGAGATCGTCAAGCGCATCAAGCTCTCCGGCTTTGCCTTGGGGCCGCCTTCGGTCGCTAACGGCAAGCTTTATATTTGCACCACCAAGAAGCTGTATGCCTTCACCATTGCCAAGGGCGCGGTCACGGGCAAGGGTGACTGGTTCACCCTGCCCAAAGTGACCCCGGGTCCGGTGGCGGCCCTCCAGGCCTTGCCTCAAGAAGTGATCCTCCATCCCGGCGGCAGCCAGGCCTTCAAGGTCCGCGGCATCGATGCCAAGGGCTACCCCACCGGCGAGGTGACGGATGCCAAATGGGAATCCTTCATTCCCCCCACCGCCAAGGTGAAGGCCACCTTGGACGCCACGTTTGGCCCCGACGGCAAACTGAGCGCGGCGGCGGGCGCCAAGCAAAGCGCGGGGGCCTTCAAGGCCACCAGCGGGAGCGCCAGCGGGGTGATCCGCGGCCGGGTTTTGTCCGACCTGCCAATCAGCCAGGATTTTGAAGGCATCACTCCCAGCGAGGACTCCCTTACGGATCCCGGGGTGAAGTTCGCCTACCCGCCGCTCCCCTGGATCGGGGGGCGCTTCAAATGGGAAGTGCGCGAACTCGACGGCAACAAAGTGCTCTACAAGACGCTCAGCCCGGTCTTCTTCCAGCGCGCCACCACCTTCATCGGCAGCGACGAGATGAAGAATTACACTATCCAAGCCGATCTCATGACGGAGGGCAATCGCCGCATGAAGTCCGAGGTCGGCCTGATCAACCAGCGCTACCTGATCACCCTGAAGGGGAATTCTAACGAGATTGAGGTCAGCTCGAACCAGGAGCGGCTCAAGGTCGCGGCGCCGTTCCCGGTGGCGGCAAAAACCTGGTACACCTTGAAAACTCGGGTGGACCTGGCGGCTGACGGCTCGGGGGTGATCAAGGGCAAGGCCTGGCCGAAGGGCGCGGCTGAACCGGAAGCTTGGACCATTGAAGTGCCCCACAAAATGGCCCACCCCCAAGGGGCGCCCGGGCTTTTTGGCTTTGCCCTCCAAGGGAAACAGACCGTCTATGTCGACAATATTAAAGTCACGGCCAACGCCAAGTGAGCTTCCCTTTCTAAACTCCACTCAAACTTCTGCCTTTTCCTCCCATGCCCGCCCGCCTCATCCTCTCCCTCGCCGCCCTCGCTGCTTGCCTGCCTTCCGCCCGCGCCGATTGGCCGGAGTGGGGCGGCACGAATAGCCGCAACATGGTTTCGCCGGGCAAAAACCCGCCCGTGGAGATTTCCCCAGGCAAGAAGATCAAAGGCAAGGACGACGTCGACATGGCCACCACCAAGGGCCTCAAGTGGGTCACCCGCCTGGGCTCTCAAGCCTACGGCACCCCGTCCATCGCCAACGGCAAGGTCTTCCTTGGCACGAATAACGAAAACCCCTTCGACACCAAGTACGTCGGCGACCGCAGTATTTTGCTCTGCCTGGACGAGAAGACTGGCCAGATGATTTGGCAGTTCGCCTCGCCCAAAATCGGGACCGGCAAGGTGTCGGACTGGGAATACCTCGGCCTCTGCTCGGGCGCCGCGGTGGAGGGAAAGCGCATCTACCTCACCACGAATCGCTGCGAAGTGGTCTGCCTCGACACCGAGGGCCTGAAGAATGGCAACGACGGCCCCTTTGTGGATGAAGCGAAGTACTTCTCGTCCCCGGAAAACAAGATCGACGCCGTGGGCGACACCGACGCCGACATTATCTGGACCTTTGACATGCGCGAGGAGTGCGGGGTTTTTCCGCACAATACGACTTCGAGCAACGTGCTCGTCCTCGAGGACCGCATCTACGCCACGACCTCTAACGGGGTGGACTGGACCCACACCAACATTCCGGCCCCAGAGGCCCCGAGCTTGATCTGCCTGGACAAGAAGACCGGCAAGTTGCTCGGCGAGGAGGGCTCGGGAGTCAGTAAGCGCTGCCTGCACTGCTCCTGGTCCAGCCCGGCTCTGGCCACGGTGGGCGGCAAGCAGCAGGTCATCTTCGGCGGCGGCGACGGCTTCGCCTACGGCTTCGACCTCAGCTTCAAGAAGGACGAAGACCTCAACATCATCAACGAACTCTGGCGCTACGACGCCAATCCCAAGGAATACCGAGGGACTCCTGAGGCCAAAAAGAAGTATTCCGACTACGACGGCCCGAGCGAAATCATCGCCACCCCTGTGGTTTACAAGGACCGCATCTACACCCAGATCGGCCAAGACCCCGAACACGGCGAAGGCACCGGCATGATGACCTGCCTGGACGCCACCGGCAAACCGCTCTGGACCTACAAGGGAATCAATCGTTCCGTCTCCACGCCGTCCATCGTGGACGACCTCGTCTACGTGGCCGACTACTCCGGCCTGGTCCACTGCCTCGACGCCAACACCGGCGAGAAGATTTGGGTTTACGACACCAAGGGACACGTCTGGGGCAGCACCATGGTGATCGACGGCAAACTCTACATCGGCAATGAGGAGGGCGAACTGCACATTCTCCAGACGGGCAAAACTATGAAGGAGATCGCCACGATCGACTTCCCGGGGCCGCTTTACGCCACCCCGATCTACGCCAACGACACGCTTTACATCATGACGATGAGCCACTTGTACGCCTTCGGGACCAAGTAAGGCTGGGTAACCGTCGGCGCCGCGGCGGAGTCGGCAGCCACTGGAGTTTCATGTCTATCCGCTAGTGGTTGGCTGGCGCCTCCCCCGCCGGGGGGGGGCGGGGCAGGGAAGGGTGGCCGGGCGGGCTAGCGCGGAGGACGAGTTCCGCGAAAAGCTCCCGGCGCGGGGCTGGTCGGTGGGGGTAATCGCGGCTTGACCCTCGGGAGACCCCGCCTAGTCTCTTTGCCTACCCCGACCCCGCTTTCGTTACTTTATCATGGAATATCAGCACACGCTGGGCAAGCCCGCTTCGCTCACTGGCACCTCTCTCCACACTGGGGAAGCCGTCACCCTCACGATGATTCCGGCTCCGGTGGGCCACGGCATCAAGTTTCGGCGCATCGACCTGGAGGACCAGCCGTTTATCGCGGCCAGCGTGGACAAGGTGCAGATGGTGGAGCGGGCCACCACTTTGGCGGAAGGGAGCGTCAAGGTGCACACCGTGGAGCACGTCATCAGCGCTTTGGCGGGGATGGGGGTGGACAATGCCCTGATTGAGATGGACGCCAACGAGCCGCCCATCGGCGACGGGTCGGCGCGCGCCTATGTGGAGTGCATCAAGAAAGCTGGGATTGTGGCCCAGGAGGCGCCCCGGGGCGTATACGAGGTGCGGGAGCCGATTTCCATTGAGACCAAGAGTGGCAGTTTGCTCATTGTGGTGCCGGACAAGAAGTTTCGCATTTCCTGTACCCAGGTGGGCCCGGAAGGCCGCCTGACGCAGTATTTTAGCACCGAGATCACGCCGGAAATTTACGAGAAGGAAATCGCTCCGGCGCGGACCTTTGTTTTCTACGAAGACGTCAAGGGCCTCCTCGACAAGGGTCTGATCAAGGGCGGCAGTTTGGAAAACGCTATCGTGATCCGCGACGAGAGCGTCATGAGCAAGGAGCCGCTCCGCTTTAAGGACGAGTTCGTGCGCCACAAAATTCTCGATATCATCGGCGACCTGATGCTTTGCGGAAAGCGCATCATGGGCCACGTCATCGCGGTCAAGCCCGGCCACGGGCCGAACACTGAGATGGCGCGGCGCCTCAAGCAGGACTACAGCCGCATGTTGAGCATGGTGCCGCCGGTGAGCATTCCGAGCGGCGAGGCCGTCTTGGACATCAACGAGGTGATGAACATCTTGCCGCACCGCTATCCCTTCTTGATGGTGGATCGCATCGTTGGTTTTGAGGGGGAAAACAAGTGCACCGGGGTCAAGTGCGTCACCATCAACGAGCCTTTCTTCCAAGGGCATTTTCCTGGCCACCCGGTGATGCCGGGGGTGCTCCAGGTGGAGGCGATGGCGCAGGTGGCGAGCATATTGATGCTGCGCCGCCCGGAGAACCAAGGGAAGATTGGCTATTTCATGAGCGCTAACGGCGTCAAATTCCGCAAGCCGGTGATGCCTGGGGACACCCTGTTTATCGAAGCCGAGATCCTCAAGGTGAAGCGGAGCATCGGGGTGGCCCGGGCCCGCTGCGTGGTGAATCACGAAACCGTCAGCGAGGGGGAATTGATGTTCAGTTTGCTGGACCGCTAGGGGAGGAAGCTACTGGTGCCATGATTCATCCGACTGCTATCATCGACCCCGCTGCGGAGCTCGCCGCGGGCGTGGCCGTGGGGCCGTATTGTGTCATTGGGGCTGGGGTCCGCTTGGGGGAGGGCTGCGTCTTGCATAGCCAGGTCACCCTGACCGGCCCGGCCCTCATTGGGGCGCGCAATGTTTTTTTTCCTGGGGCCTGCATTGGAGGGGTGACCCAGGACCTCAAGTACCGCGGGGAGCCGACCTTTTTGGAGGTCGGCGACGACAACGTTTTCCGCGAGTACACCACGGTGAACCGCGGCACCTTGGGGGGGGCCAAGACGAGCATTGGAAGCCACAATCTCTTCCTCGCCTACTGCCACATCGCCCACGACTGCCAGGTGGGCAATCACGTCATTTTTTCTAACAATGGAACCCTGGCGGGGCATGTGGTGGTGGAGGACCACGTCATTTTGGGGGGGCTGACCGCAGTGCATCAATTTTGCCGCTTGGGCCGCCACGCCATCACGGGGGGGTGTTCTAAAATTGTGCAGGACGTGCCGCCTTTTATGATCGTGGACGGCAATCCCGCGGCGGTGCGCGGGGTCAACGCCGTGGGCCTGCAGCGCGGCGGCTACGGCGAGGCCGCGATCCGCCCGCTCAAGCAGGCCTACAAGTCGATCTTCATGCGAGGGCAGGCCCTCAGCGAGGCCTTGGAGGAGATCCGGCCGCTGGCCCTGGAGAGCCCGGAGGTGGCGCACTTGGCGGCTTTTATTGCATCGAGCTCCCGGGGAATCATCCGCTAGAAATGGCAACTATGGGCAGCATCGACCTCTTAATCAAAAATAACCGCACCTGGGCCGCTGGGATGGTGGAGCGGGATCCCGATTTTTTTGGCAGGCTGGCGCGCCAGCAGGCGCCGGAATATTTGTGGATTGGCTGTGCGGACAGCCGGGTGCCCGCCAACGAGATCGCGGGGTTGATGCCGGGAGAATTGTTCGTGCACCGCAATGTCGCCAACTTGGTGGTGCACTCCGACTTGAACTGCCTCTCCGTGATGCAGTACGCCGTCGACGTGCTTAAGGTGAAACACATCATCGTCACCGGGCACTACAACTGCGGGGGGATCATCGCGGCGCTGCGCAACCAATCGTTCGGCCTGATCGACAACTGGCTGCGGCACGTCCAGGATGTGCACCACCACCACCGGGAGGAAATCGATAGCCTGGAGACGGAGTCGGCGCAAATCGCCCGGCTTTCCGAAATCAACGTGCTAGAGCAGGTGGTCAACGTTTGCCGGACTACGGTGGTGCAAAACGCCTGGCAAAATGGCCAGCAGCTCTCTGTGCACGGCTGGATTTACGACGTCAAGGACGGCCTGGTGCACGGCTTGGTCAATGCGATCAGCGACGCAGAACGCGCGCGCGACCTGCACAGCAGCGGATTGAAGCGGGTGAGGCGGGGCTTGGCCTAGCCGCGCGGCCAAAAAAATGCCGACCCCGCCGCGAGGCAGAGGTCGGCATGGGCCAGCAGCAGTTGCTTACTTGGCAGGAGTCACGTAGCCGCTAGCAGGAGCGGTAGGAGCCGGGTTGGGCTTGGAGGCGCAGGAAGCAAAAGCGAGGGCGGCGACAGCGAGGGCGATGAATTTCATGAGGTCAGATGATTTGTGAGGTGAATAACACTTTAGGGCTGGGAGGGAAAAAGCCCCTCACTACCCTAGTGATATTGGTAGATAATTCAAGGGCCCTCTGATGCAATCGGAAATACTTAAGCAAAGTTAAACGATTGGGGCTTCGACGGGGTGGAAGGGAAAGCGCGGGGGCCGCTGGGCAGGGGGCCCTCACCACGCGGGAGGCGACTGGGGCGGGATGGGGGTGGCGTTAATCGGAGGGGGGATTGGCCAGGCTGGCGCGGACCTCGGCGATGGGCAGGTCGACGCGCTGGCGGGCGAGGAAGTGGGAGACGGAGGTGTATCCGGCACCGGTTAGGGCATCGAGGGCGTCGGCAAAATCGGAGCCAACCCGGTGGGGGACGTGGCTGTCGCTGCCGAGGACCACGGGGATATGGCGCTGCTGCATCAGGGCCAGCATGGCGGGGCCGGGATTGAATTCGGGATTGGCTTTGAGGCGCCCGGAAGTGTTGAGTTCCATGGCCACGCCAGTGGCGGCGATGCGATCGAGGCAGTGGCCGAGGTGATCTGCGATTTGGGGAAAATCGTAGTCGGCAGGCTGGAGATTTTTTACCAGGTCGGGGTGGGCCAGGGTGTCGAAGAGGCCGGTTTCGGCGCTTTCGGCGAGGTGACTGAAGTACTGTTTTTGAAAGGCGAGGAGGTCGCCCTGCCAGAACTTAGCGCGGTAGTCGGCGCCGAAAAAGTGGACCGAGCCGAGGACGTGGTGGAAATCGCAGCGGGCGCTGAGGGAGGCGACCCAGGCTTCCATGCCGGGGAAGAAATCCATCTCCATGCCGACCCTAACGTCGAGGCGCCCGGCGTAGGTTTGGGCGGTGCGGTCGACCAGGGCGAGGTATTCGTCTAACTGAGAAATGTCCATGCGGACTTGGGGCCACCAGCCGTCGGGCATGGGGCTGTGGCAGGTGAAGATGATGCCCTTAAGTCCACGGCGGATCGCAGTTTCGGCGTAGGCTTCGGGCTCGCCCACGGCGTGTTTGCACAGGGGGGTGTGCATGTGGGAGTCGTAGTAGAGGGGGGCGGACATGGGGGGTGGTTTCAAGCAGCGGCCCACTGCTTCATGCGGCGGTCGAGCAGGAAGGGGGCGAAGGGCACGAGGGAGGCGAGGAAGACTAGGGCGCAGCGGAGGAGGGGCCAGCGCGCCGCGAGGAGGGTGTGAAGCAGGGCGGCGCAGAAGACCACAAAGAGGGCGCCGTGGAGGGCGCCGACGAGCTTAACGGGGAGGGGCCAGGCGGCTAAATACTTCAGGGGCATGGCGATCCCCGTGAGTGCTAGGTAGGACCAGGCCTCCAGGAGGGCGACCCGGCGGAGGAAGGCGGCGGGGCGAGGCATGGGATTAGGTTCAGCCGATGGCCGCGAGGGGGTTTTCCGCTAGTTCCCGCTCTTGCCAGGGCAGGCCGTATTTATGGAGGTCCTGCATAAAGGGATCGGGGTCGTGCTGCTCCATGTTCCAGACGCCGGGTTTTTTCCAGGTGCCTTGGAGGACCATTTTGGCTCCGATCATGGCGGGGACGCCGGTGGTGTAGCTGACGCCTTGGGCGCCGGTTTCGGCGTAGCAGGCCTCGTGATCGCACTCGTTCCAGATGAAGTAGTGTTTGAGTTGGCCATTTTTCATGCCGCTGATGACATCGCCGATGCAGGTGCGACCTTTGGTGAGGGCGCCGAGGCTAGCGGGGTCGGGGAGCACGGCTTTGAGAAATTCGAGGGGAGCGATGTCCTGGCCCTGGAATTTGATGGGGGTGATGCTGGTCATGCCGATGCCTTCGAGGACGCGCAGGTGGGTGAGGTAATTTTCCGAGAAGGTCATCCAGAAGCGCATCCGCTGGGCGGAGGGGAAGTGCTTGGAGAGGCTTTCGAGTTCCTCGTGGTAGAGGAGGTACATTTTTTTGGGGCCGACGCCGGGAAAGTCGAAAGTGGTGCCGAGGGAGATGGGGTCGGTTTCCTGCCAGGCGCCCTTTTCCCAGAAGCGGCCTTTGGCGGTGACTTCGCGGATGTTGATTTCTGGATTGAAGTTAGTGGCGAAGGGGAGGCCGTTGCTGCCGGCGTTGCAGTCGACGATGTCGAGGGTATCGATGCGATCGAAGTGGTGTTTGGCGGCGTGGGCGCAGAAGACGTTGGTGACGCCGGGGTCGAAGCCGGAGCCGAGAAGGGCGGTTAGGCCTGCTTTTTGGAAGCGTTCTTGGTAGGCCCATTGCCAGTGGTATTCGAACTTGGGGACGTCGCGGGGTTCGTAGTTAGCGGTGTCCACGTAGTCGACCCCGGCTTCGAGGCAGGCATCCATCAAGGTGAGGTCTTGATAGGGAAGGGCGACGTTGATGAGGATGTCGGGTTGGAATTCGCGGAGCAGTTTGACGGTGGCGGGGACGTCGTCGGCGTCGACGGCGGCAGTGCGGATAGCGATGCCTTTTTTGGCGAGGATGTCGGCGGCGATGGCGTCGCAGCGGGAGAGGGTGCGGCTGGCGAGCATGACTTCACCGAAGACGTCTGGGGAGAGTTGGGCGCACTTGTGGGCGACGACGCGTCCGACGCCGCCGGCACCGATGATGAGGGTCTTTTTCATGGAAGGGATGCGGGGCCGTCGCGGAGCGCGAGCGGTGGGGGGTTTGTGCCATCAGGGCCGGGACAGTCAACGGGAACTTGGCGAAACTCGCGCGCGGCGGCCGGGCGGCGAACCGTCTTGAATGCGGGGGGATTTGGCGATAGGGGCAAGGAGGATGAACAAATTGCTCGCGGAATTTCTGGGGACTTTCTTTTTTTGCGCGGTGGCCTTGTTGTCGGCGAGTCCGCTGGCGGCGGCGGGGGCGCTGGCGGGGTTGGGGTATGCGCTGGGTTATGTGTCGGGGGGCCATTTTAATCCGGCGGTGAGCCTAGCCGTTTGGATGCGGGGGAAAATGGACGGCGGGGAGATGCTGCGTTATGCGGGGGCGCAGCTAGGAGGGGCGCTGGGGGCCTGGGCACTGTACCAGCTGCTGTCGAAGCCGGAGTTGGTGGTGCAGGCGATGCCAGTGCCGTATTTTCGGGCTTTTTTGGGAGAGATCTGCTTTACGTTTTTGGCGGCGTTCACTTATCTGCACGTGCGCACGGCGCGCCAGCAATTGGGCAACGGCTACTTTGGGGCGGCCCAGGGTTTAGTGCACTATGCGGGCACCAGCGCGATCGGCCAGATCTCGGGGGGAGCCTGCAATCCGGCGCTGGGCTTGGCTTTGGTGCTGGTAGGGCGGGTCCCCGGGTCCCTCTTGTTGGTCTATATCATAGGGGGGGCGATCGCAGGGGCGGGGGCGGCGATCGGGTACCGCCTGCTCAACCCCAATGATTGACCTGGCGGCACGCCGATCCAGCGCTAGAGTGGGGCTTCTCATTCCCATCGCTATGGCCCTATCAAATTATACTTGGAGCTCTCGTTTCACCGCCCTTTTCGCCGCTTGCAGCGCTCGTTTTGAGCGGGGCGACACCGATTTTCGGGGATACTACAGCCCGGATGACCTGGCATTTTTGCGCTCGATCGGGTGCAAGCCGCGGGAGTTTTTTGATTTTGTGGAGGACCGGGGGAATTATGGGGATCCCAGCCTGGAGGCGGCGCTGTTGATTGCCGCGGCGCGGCGGGATTATTTGTTAGTGATGCAACAGGGGCAATGGAGCAACCGGGAGACCACGCCGGACCAGTTGCCGCCCAAGGCGGAAGCGGTGGAGGGCATGGCGTGGCTGCCGCGCTTGCTTGCGAAAGCCCGCCTCAAGCTGAAGGGAGAAATGGACCCCGAAATCATGTACGGCTGCGGCGGGGACCGCCAATTTTTCGCCAAGTACGACATTCACCCGGCTGATTTTTTGCGGGCGGTGTGGGCGGCTGGAGACGACGACGCGCGGATCATCGCCTGGGTAAAAAAGCAGGCCGAGGCCTGAGGGCGGCGCGGCGGGAGAGGGGATAAAAGCGGTGGCGAAGCGCGCCCCTTGGACGTTGTTTTGGGAAACTGCACCCACTTTTTATGCCTGTCTTGCCTTGCCAAAGTCTCTATGGATTGCCTGAAGCCGCTGGTTTGGGGTCGCTGGCCGCGCTGGCGGAACCGGGGCTAGGGGTAAACGACTGCGTGGGGCGCTTGAAGCGCTACCACTATGTGTTGCAGCGCACTTGGCGTTTGTTGTTGGGCCGCTTGGCGGCGGAGCCGATCTATGAATTGAAGATGGCGTGGAGCCAGCACGCCCACCTGGCGGCGGAGCACATCAGCAGCGTGCGGGCGCGGGTGGCGGAGATGCGCCATCCTCCACTGGGCTTGGAAAAGATCCCGCACGAGGGCCTGCGGCTCTTGTTTGATGAACTCCAGGCGGCGCCCACCGCGGCGGACCTGATCCACGGACTCTACGAGGTCGCGCTGCCCGCGCTGCGCCAAGCCTGCGCCGAACACCTGGAGTGCAGCAACCGCCTGGCCGACGCCCCGACCTGCCGCTTGCTGAAGTTTGCGCTGTTGGAGTTCGATGAGATGATCGGGTGGGGAAAGGCGGCGATGGCCTCCCAGTTGCCCGCGGCGCGGCCGCCGCGCGGGGGCGCGGATTGGACGGCCTTGTTGGAGCAGTGTTTGGCAGCCGCAGGGGGCGTGGGGGGAGCCGGGGAAGCGGTCCAGGCCTTGCCGGGGCCGCACTTTTCGGCTGGTCCGTGGGTCTACGATAAGGTGCCGCAGCGCGACGCCCGCTTTCCGGACCCTTATAACATGGGGGTGCACGCCGAGGCATTTTTATACGATCCACAATTCCCGGCGCGGGCTAAGACGCTGATGATGTACTACAAGCGGCTGCGGGAGATCGATGTGCCGGAGATGATGGCGAGCATTTTGACGGAGATGGGGGACAAGCCGTGGGAATTTTACCGCGACCTGACGCGCCAGCTGTGGGACGAGGCGCGGCACGCCATGATGGGCGAGGTGGGGTTTGTGGCCCAGGGCATCGACTGGTCGCGCTTGGTGATGGTGAATTTCACTTGGTCCAAGGGGCTTAATGAGCAGCTGACCGCGCAGGAGCGCCACGCGGTGCTTTGGTTTATCGAGCAGGGGCTGATGAACAAGACCGGTAAGCGCTTTGAATGGGAGGTGGGGACGGCTTCCGGGGACGCCCTCGCGGAGGCTTTTCAAGACTACGACTGGGCGGACGAAGTGCTCCACGCCCGCATCGGGCGAGATTGGTTTGTGAAGGATTTTGACAACGATCCGCACCGCGCGGCGGCCTACGGTAGCGCCTGTTGGAGTAAGGTGGTTAGCGATTGGGAGCAGCTGCGGCGCGACGGGCTCACCGAGCACCGCAATTGGTGGCCGGAGCTCTATGGGGAATTTTGCCGCCTGCGGGGGGAAACGCCGGACCCCGCGGCACGAGCCTTTGCGACGACTTATCAGGAAACCCGGGCGGATTTGAATCGCATCTCGGCTTCAGGTTAGTTTTGGAGGGGGTCCAAGAGTTAGCTTTTTTAAGGAGGAATTTTATGATGAAACAACTCGGAGCAACCTTGGCCTTTTGGGTGGGCATTTCTTTGCTGGGCCTGGCCCAAGATGTGCCGATAGCAGGGGGCCGTCTCTGGGAGGTGGCGGCGCTGCAGGCGGCGCCGCTGCAGTTGGAGTATGGGGAGGGGGTGGGCCTGACCCGGCCGGTGTGGTACGCGGGGCCAACCTACCGGGGAAAGGCAACGCGGGTTTTTGCCTGGCTGGGGGAGCCGACGGGGGAGGCCTCAGCCAAGCGGCCTGCGGTGCTGTTAGTGCACGGAGGGGGCGGGCGCGCTTTTCAGGACTGGGCGCGGCACTGGGCGGAGCGGGGCTATGTGGCCCTGGCGATGGACACCGCGGGGCAGGGGCCGGACGGGCAGCGGCATCCCCTGGGAGGCCCGGACCAAGCCGATGAGACTAAGTTTCGCGACTTGGCGGAGGCGGAGGCCAAGGAGAGTTGGACCTACCACGCGGTGGCGGCGGTGTTGCGGGGGCACGCCTTGTTAGCGGCGCGGCCGGAGGTGGATGCGGAGCGCATCGGGGTCACCGGGATCAGTTGGGGCGGCTATTTAACGTGTTTGGTGGCGGGGTTAGACCCGGGCCTGAAGGCGGCGGTGCCGGTCTACGGCTGCGGCTTCTTGGGAGATAACAGTTACTGGCGCGATCGCCATTTGGCGGCCTTGCCGCTGGCGGCGCGGGAGCGCTGGCTGCAGTGGTTCGATCCCTCCGCGGTCCTGGCGAAGGCCAGTGCGGCGGTGCTGCTGGTGAACGGGATGCACGACTTTGCCTATCCTCCGGACAGCCATGGAAAAACCGGCCGACTGGTGGCGGAGTCGCTTCGCCAGTGGTCGCTGCGGGTGGACATGGACCACGGGCACATCTGGACCTTTCCGGAGGTGGATGCATTTATGGACGAGCACTTGCGGCCGGGGTCGGTTCCGCTGGTGCGCTTAGGAGAAGTGCGGCGGGACGGGTCCAAGGTCGCGGTGGAGGTGCAGGGGAAAACGGCGGCAGTGCGCGCGGCGCTGCATTTTACGCTGGACACGGGGGCCTGGCAGAAGCGGCGCTGGGAGAGTCGCCCGGCCACGGTGAGCGGGTCGCTTTGGCAAGCGGAGCTGCCGGAAGGTCGGCCCCTGGCTTATTTTATGGAGGCGGTCGATGAGCGGGGATGCATCACCAGCAGCGGTTGTGAGGAAGTGGGCGCGGTGGGCAACACCGCCACGGGGCCGCGGGACCGCTTGGAGGAGGATTTTTATGATTGGAATCTGCGGCATGAGGCGGTGAAAAAGGCGGGGGCCGCGGCTCCGCCAGAGCTGGTTTTTCTGGGGGATTCCATCACCCATTTATGGGGCGGCCAGCCCGATGAGCCCAAAGGCAACCGGGGGCGGGAGGCCTGGGAGCACCTGAGCGCGGGCCGCCCGGCGCTCAATTTGGGCTTTGGCTGGGACCGGACGCAGAACGTGCTCTGGCGGATCGACCACGGTGAGCTTGAAGGCTTGCGCCCGCGGCACGTGGTGGTGCTGGTGGGGACGAATAATCTGGTGGGCACCGCTAACGCGCGGGAGAACACTCCGGCGGAGATCGCGGAGGGGATTGGGGCCGTGGTGCGCCGGGCCCAGGCGAAGTGTTCGGGAGCAAAGGTGGTGCTGATGGCGGTGTTTCCGCGGGGGGCCTCGCCGCAGGACCCGATGCGCGCCAAGGTCGCGGCGATTAATGCGCTGCTTCCAGCGGTGGCCCAGGACACCGGGGCTACTTTGTTAGACATTGGGGCGCGGTTTGGCGCGGCGGATGGATCGATCTCGCCGGAGATGATGCCGGATGGGCTGCACCCAGGGCCGCAGGGCTACGCGGTTTGGGCGGAGGCGCTGGCGCCGCTGTTGGCTAAGTGAGGGCGCGCAAGCGGTCCCTTGCGCCGGGCGGAGCGGGCGGCATGATGGGGGGATGAGCGAACCTCTGAAAATACTGGTGACGGGCTGCCGCGGGCGGATGGGCGAAGCCGTGGCGCGCTGCGCTGAGGCCGACGGGGAAGTGGCGGTGTCGGGTCGGATCGATGCGGGCGACGACTTGCTTAAAGCGCTCGCGGGCTGCGACGCGGTAGTGGATTTTAGTCACCACAGTTTTACCCGGGAATTGGTGGCGGCCTGCCGGGAGCAGGGGAAGTTGTTGGTGATTGGGACCACGGGATTGAGCGCGGAAACGGAGGGCTTTATCCGCGAGACTGCGGCGGCGCTGCCGATGGTTTTCGCGCCGAATTACTCGGTGGGGGTGAACACCCTCTTTTGGCTGACCCGCAAGGCTACGGAAATTTTGGGAGCGGACTTCGACTTGGAAGTGGTGGAGATGCACCACAACAAGAAGATCGATTCGCCGAGCGGGACGGCGCGGCGTCTGGGGGAAATTCTTTGTGAGGTGGAGAATCTTTCTTATGCCCATGACGTGCGCCACGGTCGCTTGGGCAATGTGGGGGCGCGGAGCAAGCGGGAGGTGGGGATGCACGCGGTGCGCGGCGGGGATGTGGTGGGTGACCACACCGTGATTTACGCGGCCCAGGGGGAGCGGGTGGAATTGACCCACAAGGCGAGCAGCCGGGATACTTTTGCCCAGGGCGCAATCCGGGCGGCAAAGTGGCTGCGGGGTCGCGAGGCGGGGCTCTACGATATGCAGGACGTGCTGGGCTTGCGCTGAAGGGTGCCCCGAGGCGGCTAGGTCTGGGGGCGACATTTTTTACGAGGACAGATCAATTCGAACATGAAGCAAGCGCCTGCGGAAACCCTGACAGATTATGGAATTGCCCTGGGGTCCAACGTGGGGGACCGGCTGAGTCACTTGCTGGCGGCGTTAGGGGCTCTGGCGGAGCTGGGGGAGATTCGGGCGGTTTCGGCCGCCTATCAAACGGCTCCGGTGGATTGTGATAGTGAGGCACCGCCTTTTCTGAATGCGGTGGCGGAGTTGCGCAGCGGGTGGGGCGCGGAGGCCTTGTGGGAGCGCTTGCGGGAGATTGAGCGCGGGCTGGGTCGGCCGGAGCGGCGGCCGCAGAACGCGCCGCGCCCGATGGATTTAGATATTCTGTATGCGGGGACGAAGGTGTTTTGCAGCGAGGCTTTGACGGTGCCGCATCCCCGGCTGCAGGGGCGCCGCTTTGTGCTGGAGCCGCTCGCGGAGATTCGCCCCGAGTTAGTGCTGCCGGGGTTTTCGGTCGATGTGCGGACGCTCTTGGAAAAGTTAGTGAGCGATGAGCCGCCGTTGCTGCGTTATGCGGATTTGCGGGCGGTGGCGGGGGCGCGGGATTTGGCGGCGCGCTGGGTGGCGCTGGCCGGGCTCAAGCCCGCGGGGCGGAAAGTGGTGTGCCTGACGGCGGGCGATTATGCGACGGCGCGCTTGCTGGATGAGGGCGGGGTGGACGTGGTGTTGGCGGGGGACAGTTTGGGGATGGTGTTGTTAGGTTATCAAGATACCGTGGAGGTGACTTTGGCGGAAATGGTGCAGCACACCCGGGCGGTGCGGCGCGGGGTGAAGCGGGCGCCGGTGTTGGGGGATTTGCCGTTTGGGACTTACGCCACGCCGGAGCAGGCGGTGGCGAGCGCGCGGGCGCTGGTGCAAGCGGGGGCCGACGGAGTGAAGTTAGAAGGCGGGGTGGCGCGGTTGCCGCAGGTGCGGGCGATTTTAGCGGCGGGGATTCCGGTGGTGGGGCACATTGGAATGCTGCCGCAAAGTGTGCGCGAAGAAGGGGGCTATAAAAAGAAGGGGCGGACCGAGGCGGCGGCGGCGCTGCTGCTCGCGGATGCCCGGGCTTTGGATGAAGCGGGGGTGGAGGCGCTCGTTTTGGAAGGGGTGGTGGCGGCGGTGGCGGCGGCGATTTCCCGGGAGGTGAGCTGTCCCACCATCGGGATTGGGGCGGGGCAAGACTGCGATGGTCAGGTGTTAGTGACGGCAGATTTGGTGGGGGCGTTTCCCTGGTTTCGGCCGCCCTTTGCGCAGGCGCGCGGCGATGTCGCAGGGGTGATCCGCCGGGCGGTGGCGGAGTTTTCGGAAGACGTTAGAAGTTGAGCGGCGGCGATCCTGGCTAGGGTCTGGCGAGCTCGAAGCAGCCGGTGAATTCCTGGCGGTTGTAGGTGAGGTGGGTGAGGGCGATGAGGCAGAGGTGGGCGGCGGTGGCGTCGCGCAGGGTGAGGCGAATGGTTTCCTGCAGGGCGGGGAAGGTGGTGGCGCCGGGGGTTTTGAGGGTAAAGACGATGAGGCCGCCGGGGCGGAGGAAGCGGGTGAGGCGGACGACTTGGCGCAGGGCGCTGCGGGCGTCGCCGTTCATGTCGCAGAGGAGGGCGTCGTAGGTGGTGGCGGGCGGGGGGGTGAAGGTGGCGACGTCGGCTTTGCTAAAGGTGAGGGCGGGGTGGCCGTGGAGGCGCGGGTCGAGGGGGGCGCGGTCAAGAGCGGTGACGCGATAGCCGCGGTGCAGCAATTCGGAGGTCATGCCGCCGGGGCTGGCGCCGAGTTCGAGCCAATGGGAGTCGGGGGGCAAGGGAGGGCGGTGGAGTTGGAGGTAGTGGAGGGCCTCGGCGATTTTGGCGCCGGCGCGGCTGATGGTGGCGGCGGAGCCCTGGCTGACAAATTTAGTGCCGCCGGGGTAGAAGCCGTTGCTGAGGCGGGGCGACTGGAGGCCGGCGAAGAGGCCTTCCTTGCCGACGAGGGCGAAGAGGGAAGGGAGGTTAGGGTCTTGGGCTTCGGCGGGGGCGGAAGGCTGGGGTGGGAAGAGTTGCAGGGCGCGGCCGCGCAGGTTGGAGGCGAGGCTTTTGTAGTAGCGGTCGGGGGCGCCGCCTTGGAGGGGGCCGATGTGGAGGGCCTGGGGCTGGAGGGGGCCAAATTTGCGGAAAAGAGTCTGCGCGGCTTTCTCGATAAAGTTTTCCATCTTGGGAGGATGGCAGGGCCAGCTGTGGTGGATGGGCAGGTTCCAGGAGATAAAAGGGGCGGCGGGGCTGGCGGCGGGGGCGTTAGGCGCATGGACGAGGTGGTATTCCGGGCCGAGGGGGGTGGAGGTGGAGACCGCGAGGAGGTCGAGGATTTCGCGGGTCCAGGGCGCGAAGACTTCGGGCAAGCGGATCAGCCAGGGGGCAGGGGTCATGCCGAGGGTGCCACGCTTGGGGGTTGGGGGAAAACGAAAAAGGCGGAGCCCGCCGTGGGGCCCCGCCTGGTTAGAAACGATCAAGGGCTCAGGAGAGCTTCCAGTCGCCGCGGTAGCTATATTTGAGCCAAGCGGGGTCGGTGCCGGGGCCCTTGAAGGTCATGGCGGCGGGGTCCCAACCGAAGCTCGTGCCGTGGTGATAGCCGATATTGAGGAGGTTGCAGATGGTGGCGCTGCGGGCGCCGATGATCTCATGAGTGCAGGGTTTTTGGCGGCTGCGGATGCTAGTTAGGAAATCCTGGAGGTGGTTGCCGCCCGGGGTGCGGTAGAGGGGGGCGGAGGGGTTTTTGAGGATGCCGGCGTCGAGCTTGGCAACTTCGCGGTCGAGGGAGGAATTGCTTTCCTTGCCGATGAAGCTGGCGATGGTCTGGCCTTTGATGATGACTTCGATGCGGCCGCGGTTCACTTTGACGGAGCCTTCGCTGCCAGTGATGTCGACGCCAAAGCCTTCATTGCGGTGGGTCACGACGACGCCGTTCGCGTAGACTAACTGGCCGCCTTCCTTGAGGTTTTTTTGGTTGCCGGGGATGCGGACTTCGACGGGGCCGCTTTCGTCCATGCCGAGGGCCCACTGGGCGATGTCGAGGTGGTGCGCGCCCCAATCGGTGACGTAGCCGCCGCCGTATTCGCGGAAGAGGCGCCAATCGGGGTAGTTGTCGTGCACGCCGCGGGGGGAGAGCACCGAGCTGTAGGGGCGCTGGGGGGCGGGGCCGAGCCAGCGGTCCCAGTCGAGGCCGGGCTCGGCGGCTTCTTCGGGGAGGTCGCAGGGCCTGCCGGGGACGCCGAATTGGCAGGTAATGGTTTTGACTTCGCCGATGAAGCCGAGGCGGACGACTTCGCAGGCGGCGCGGAATTCCTTGCTGGAGCGCTGCATGGAGCCGGTCTGGAGGATGCGCTGGTGGCGCTTGACGCCATCCATGACGGCGACGGCCTCTTCCACCGAGTGGACGAGGGGTTTTTCGCAGTAGACGTCCTTGCCGGAGGCCAGGGCGGCGGTGGTGATGATGGCGTGCCAGTGGTCGGGGGTGGCGATGCACACCGCGTCGATGTCGCGGCGGGCGAGGACTTCGCGGTAGTCGTTGGAGGCGTCCACGGTTTCGCGGCGGCCTTTGGAGGCGTAGAATTCGTTGGCTTTTTTCTGGGCGTTTTCGCGGCGGGTGGTATCGACGTCGCAGACGGCCATGACTTGGACCTCGGCTTCATTGCCCATGAAGCCGCGGATCAGGCCGCCGTTTTGCTTGCCCATGCCGATGAAGGCCATGCGGATTTTGGCGTTAGGAGAACTTTCGGCGGCCCAGGTGCGGGAGGGCAGCAGGAAGGGGGCGGCGGAGGCGGCGAGGCCGGACTTGAGGAAGGCGCGGCGGCTAGGAGCGGGGTGACTTGGTTTCATAGGAAGAGCAGCCGGGGGAGGGCTGGGATCAATCAACGCCCGCCGGGGCCAGGCCTATCATCGAGCGCGGAGAGGGGTTGGGGGAATCCGCGTGCAAAAGTCGGCAGGGCGAGGCAGATTGGAGCATGAATAAGGTGAAACGATTCGGCAGGAGGCTGGGGGCGGCGGTCTTTTGGGGCTTGGTGGCGCTGGGGCACGGCTGGGTTTTGGCGGCGCTGTATTTTTGGTTTTCGAGCCATGCGGGGGCGGCCTGGGCGGTGGTGGCGCTCTATTTAGCGGCGGTGGGACTGCTGTTCAAGGTGGCGCGCCGCGGGGCCGACGGGGCGGCGGTGAGCTTGGTGTTGGCGCTGGTAGTAGGGGTCTGGTGGGCGCAGCGCCGCCCCGAGGCGGGGCTGCACTACGAGCGAGAGTCCGAGCAGGCCGCCAAATTAGTGGTGGACGGGGAATCGCTGGTGGTCCAGGGGATCCGAGATTTTCGGCGGCGCCGCAGCGGAGACTGGGAGCCGCGCTGGGCGTCCCGCACTTTTGATTTGCCGCAGCTGCAGCACGTCGATTTTATTTTTAGCTCCGAGGCGGATGGTGCGCCAGTTTTGGCTAGTTTTGTTTTTGGGGATCAGCCTCCCCTAGCGGTGACTGTAGAGGGGCGCGCCGAGGTCGGGGAGCCGAGGACGGAGGCGCGAGGGTATTTTCGGCAGTATGAGCTAGGCTATGTTTGGGCCGACGAGCGGGATGCGGTGCGGCGGCTCGCCAGCGCGGCCCGCGGTCCGCTCTATTTGCACCGCAGCACCCTCAGCCCCGAAAAGGGGCGGCAGCTCTTGGCGAAGTTGGCCGAGCGCAGCAACGCCCTGGAGGAGCGCCCGGAGTTTTACAATACCTTAACTGATAGAGGCAGCGCGGCCTTGGGCGGGCTCGTTGCCGAGGTGGTGGGGGCGGCCCGGCCGTGGTATGGCTGCCTGCCTTGGATGGGGGACGGAGTGGGCCTGGCTTGCCGCGAGGGCTGGCTGGATTTGGGCCCGACTGGGGAAGCCGCGCGGGCCGCGGCGGAGATCGGGGAGCGCGCCCGCGAGGGGGCTGAGGATCCCGATTTCTCGCGGCGCATCCGCACCCATCTGGCGGCCCCGGTTTCGCCCGAAGTGGAAGCGGCACCCTGAGCGGTGGGGTTTTGGGGGGCGCCTGCGCGGGGCGGAGAGCCGGGCCGCATAAAACCATGGCCCAACTCGTCGCCGTCGGCATCCCCCGCGAACGCATCGGCCAACGCCGCAACCGCGTCTTCTCCTACGACGCCTACCTCCCCATCCTCAACGAAGGAGGCGAACTCCTATGAAAACCAATCCCAGGGAACGCTGAGCCCCAGATCGGCTCGACTTTCCGGTAAAACGCAAACATTGTTGGCGACAACCCAAACGAGATCCCTGCCGTTTTTACGGCGCCTGGAAGATCCGCATTGCGGCGTAGTTCTTGAAAACCTGGCCACCCGGCACTGATGAAGCCGCTTCGTGGCGCTTGCTGCGCTGGCCTGGACCCTCTAGGGAAGCCTCGGCGGAGGTGCGGGCGGTCGCTCGTTGTGCCCTGGTGCGCTCTACCCACCGCCTTTTTTAGCATGATATGACGCCGGTTCCGACCATTCCGCCCCCGCGCTCTCCAGGACGATTTTATGATAGGCTCCGTCTGGCGTGGCGAGGCATTTTTGCCTGCACCATGAGGGTCCGGATGGAAGGCCTAGAGCACCTGCCGAGTGAGGGTGGGGTGATTCTAGCGGTGTGCCACGTCAGCCATTTGGATCCGGTGGTGGTGAGCGCCCTATTGCCGCGGCGGATCGGATGGGTGGCGCGGATTGAGTTTTACAGTTCATGGGTGGCCCGTAAGTTTTTGCACGAGGGGGGGGCTTTTCCAGTGAACCGCCAGGGCGCGGCCCTGCCAACGGCTCGGGAAGGCCTGCGGCGCTTGCGGCGCGGGGAAGTGGTGGGGATTTTTCCGGAGGGCGAAATCATGCGGGGCGAGGCGTCAGTTCTGCGCGGCGGACCAGTGAAGCGAGGAGTCGGCCTGCTGGCCGCGCGCTCAGGATGTCCTGTGGTGCCGGTGTTGCTGCTGGGCACGGACTGCTTGGGGAAAATCGGGCCGTGGCTGCCTGCGAAACGCGGCAGGTTGTGGATGCGGGTCGGGTCGGCCATGCGGCCTGATCAGGAGGGGTCGGCCAAAGCCAGGAGGCTTGCATTCACCGGACGGCTGGAGGCAGAATTCGTCAGGCTTTTCGCGGAGGTGCAGCGCGACTGGGGTTTGCCAGAATCCATTCTCCCCTGAACCTCGACGGGCCATTTTCCATTTGGATTTTGGGTTATTTTGCTGTTTGGATCTAGAAGGACCCCTGCTTCGCTGTGAACCGACTTTTTTACCGAGTGCTTGTCGCCTTTGGCAAGGTGGTGGTCTATGCGGCATCATCGAGGAAGGTGGTGGGCCGGGAGCATTTCGATGGAGCGAAAGGAGTCTTGCTAGTAGCAAATCACCCGCACTATTTTGACTCTATGCTGATCATGGGGGGCTGTCCGCGTCCGGTGCGGTGGCTGTCGATGGTGGAGGTTTCGCGGGGAAAGTTTACCTGGTTCTTCCAACGGATTGGGGCGGTGCCGTTGGACCGGCGCCGGGCCGATCCGAGGGCGGTGCGTCAAGTCGTGCAATTGTTGAAGCAGGGTGAAGTGGTGGGCATCTATCCGGAAGGGCGCATCCAGCAGGGGGCGGATTCGGTGACGCAGGGCGGCAAAATGAACGAAAGTTTGTTCCGCACCGCGGCGATGGCGGGCGTGCCGGTGATTCCTTGCGCGGTGGCTGGGGGGGAGGATTTTGGGCAATGGACCGGATGGCTGCCGCTGGGGCGGACGCGTTGGGCCGTGGTGTTCGGAGCGCCGCTGGTGGCGTCGGAGCATTTGGGGGCAGACGTGCGGACGGCTCTGGTTTCGCTTTACCAAACTGCGGCGGACCATGTTAATCGAGGACCTTTTCTATCTTCATGAAATCCATCCTCATCACCGGCGCCAATGGCGGGATCGGGCAGGCCTGCGCCCGAGCTTTCCTGGCAGATCATCCTGAAAACCAGGTCTTTCTGGGTTGCCGCAACGGGCGGGCCGGAGCGGAAACGGTGGTGCAGGCCTTTCCCGGCCAGGCTCGGGTGCTGGCACTGGATGTGACTAGTGCGGTGTCTTGGGACGATGCGGTGGCCGAAATCATGAGGGAAACGGGTCGGGTCGATGTGCTGATCAACAACGCCGGTACCCACCAGGATGGTTTGCTCGCGACCATGGCGACAGAGCACTGGGACGAGGTCATCGCGACGTGCCTGACGGGCACTTTCCTCGGGTGCCGGGCGGTCGTCAAAATGATGATGCGCCAGCGCTTTGGGCGCATCATCAACGTGGCTTCGCTGAGCGCGCTGTTGGCCCCGGCCGGCCAGACCAATTACGCCGCGGCCAAGGCCGGCGTGGTGGCCCTGACTCAATCGCTGGCCAAGGAAACTGCGCGGGCTGGGATCACGGTAAACGCGATTTGCCCAGGGTACATTCGAACGGACGCCTTGGGAAGTGATCCTGCTGCGCTGACCGAATGGGCGCAACGGGTGCCGGCTCGGCGGTTGGGAACCCCCGAGGAGGTGGCTGGCTTGGCCATGTACCTGGCGGGGGAGTTGGCGGGGTATGTGACGGGCAGTGTGATCAAAATGGACGGGGGCATTTTGTAGGGGA
>CANHIJ010000063.1 GCA_947460575.1 Verrucomicrobiales bacterium
AATGCTCCTGCCTTGGGTGCTGCTCCAATCAGTACATCTGCCGCAAATGCTCCTGCCTTGGGTGCTGCTCCAATCAGTACATCTGCCGCGAATGCTCCTGCCCTGGATGCTCGTCCCCTAGATGATTCTAACAAATACGCCAACGGCGTTGGGTCCTCCAGCCCAGGGTTGCGCCCCCCGCGCTACCCTGGGAACCCGTTCCCCCGCGCCCACTAACCCCACCGGGGTTGCGCCACGGACCCCGCCTACGCCATCCTCCCTCCCCAGAGTCCCAGGGTAGGCCTCATTTCATTCGGCCAACCCTGGGCTGGAGGGCCTAATCCCGTTGGGATAGGAATGGCCGGGCGTTTGATACTCCTGCCATGGGTGCTGCTCTATCTTGCCGTCGTCATTGAGCTCTGCTCCCGGCGCATGGTCGGCTCAGCCCGCGCCGATCACCTCAGAGCAAGCTTCGTCGGCGATGCCCTCCAGCAAGCTCTGGGCTTCCGCTCCCTCGTTCCGGAGGCCGCCAGTCCCCTCTTCCGCCGCGACTGCGGCAGCCCGTGCGGCGGCGGGGCCTTCCGGCAACTACGCCAGACCCACAAACTGACGCTACGCCTGTCCGCTCGGGCCAATTCCACTAACGCGTCGCCCGCACCTGACCGGGGGCGCCCGGTATAAGTCGCCTCATACACTGGCGGCGTCTCTTCTCCCTCCAGCTCAGGCCAAACCCACAGCCGCCGGATCGATCCCTGGCCCTCCGGGCCGCAAAATGCCCCGCGCTCGCTGCCCTCGCGCCGATACCGCTGGCCAGTTTCTGCACGCCACTGTCCGAGGCTGCGCCCTGGTTTTCGCGCCGGAAAGTGGATCTGCCCGCGGAGTGGGCGGCGCCAAAAGCCCCCCGCGCTAGCAGGCCTTCCAAAACTGGGCCACTTGGAGGACCGTCTCGCGGTGCCAGTTTCGGTGAGGCGATGGGGAGGGTTGGCGCCCTGGCGGTAGGGGGGGGAGCCTGAGTTTTTTGCGGGACGGAAAGGCTCTTCGCCCTAGCAGCAGGAAAGCTGTTGCAACGGGGTTTCTCGGCTGGTCGGCGCGCGGCGCGGTCCCTGGCAGCGCGCGCGGGGAAGCGAGGGCTCAGTCGCCAGTTTTGAGGACTTTGACGAAGGCTTCTTGGGGGATGTTGACTTTGCCGACCATTTTCATGCGCTTCTTGCCCTCTTTTTGTTTATCGAGGAGCTTGCGCTTGCGGGAGATGTCGCCGCCGTAGCACTTGGCGGTGACGTCCTTGCGGCTGGCGCTGATGCTTTCGCGGGCCACTACTTTGCCTCCGATGGCGGCTTGAATGGCCACGGTGAAGAGTTGTTTGGGAATGACCTCGGAGAGCTTTTTGGCGAGGAGGCGCCCCCGGGCTTCCGCTTTGTCGCGGTGGACGATGGTGGCAAAGGCATCCACCGGGTCGCCGTTGATCAGCATGTCCATTTTCACTAACTTGTCCGCTTGGTACCCCGCATTTTCGTAATCCATGCTGCCATAGCCGCGGGTGATGCTCTTCAGCTTGTCGTTGAAATCGACCAAAATCTCATTGAGCGGGAGGGTGCAGGAGAGCATGACGCGGCGGTCGTCCAAGGTCTCGGTGTTCTCCAAAACCCCGCGCTTTTCCGCCACCAATTGCATGATGTCGCCGATGCACTCGTTGGGGATCAAAATGAAGGCCCGCACGATGGGCTCGCGGATTTCCGCGATGGTGCCGGGGTCGGGCATGTAGGTTGGATTGTCAATCTTGAGCTCTTCCCCGTTGGCTAGGCTGATTTCATAAACCACGCTAGGATAGGTGGAGATGATATCCATGTCGTACTCGCGGCGGAGGCGCTCCGTAACGATTTCCATGTGCAGCAAGCCCAAGAATCCGCAGCGGAAGCCGAAGCCGAGGGCGGCGCTGCTTTCCTGCTGGAAGCGGAAGGCGCTGTCATTGATCTGCAGCTTGCCCATGCCCGCCTTGAGCTGCTCGAAGTCGTCGGAGTCGATCGGGTAGACCCCGCTGAACACCATGGGTTGAATCTCCTTAAAGCCCGGGAGGGGCAAGGGGCACATCCGGGTGGTCTCGGTGATGGTGTCGCCGATTTTCACCTCGCCAGTGGACTTCATGTTGGCGACCACAAACCCCACGTCGCCCGCTTGGAGGAGCTCGGTGCGGCACTGCTTGGGGGTGAATATGCCGACTTCCTTGATGTCGTAAGACTTGTTGGTAGACCACATGGTCACGTTTTGCCCCTTGCGCAGGCTGCCGCTGACAACGCGGACGTACATGATGACCCCGCGGTAGGAATCGAAGAGGGAGTCGAACACGCTGACGCGCAGGAAGTTGTCGTCCGGCACGGTGGGCGGCGGCACCCGCTCGATGACGGCCTCGAGGATTTCGGAGATGCCGATCCCCATCTTGGCGCTGGCCTTGATGGCCTCCTCGGCGGGGATGGAGAGGATGTCCTCGAGTTGTTTGTAAACGGCGGGCAGGTTGGTGCTGGGCAGGTCGATCTTGTTGATGACCGGGATGATGGTGAGTTTTTGCTGGTTGGCGAGGTGGAGGTTGGCGACCGTCTGGGCCTCCACGCCTTGGGCGGCGTCGACGAGGAGGACGGCTCCTTCGCAGGCGGCCAGGCTGCGGCTGACTTCATAGGAAAAATCGACATGCCCGGGGGTGTCGATGAGGTTGAGCTTGTAGTCCTCCCCATTTTTCGCCCGGTAAATCATGGTGACGGGGTGGCATTTGATGGTGATGCCGCGCTCGCGCTCCAAGTCCATGGAGTCGAGCAGTTGGTCTTGCATCTCCCGCTTGGTGACCGTGAGGGTGGCCTCCAGGAGGCGGTCAGAAAGCGTAGTCTTCCCGTGGTCGATGTGGGCGATGATGGAAAAGTTGCGGGTGTGGGAGGCGACGGACATTCGGAAAGAGGCGGGGAAAGCAGCGTGGACCGAGAAACTAAGGCGGAATGCCGTCTTGTAAAGGGCTGCCCGGGCGCCGCCGAGGTGGATTAAACTTGCCGCGAGATAGATTATCCCGTTATCTATTCGGCGCGCCCCCGGCGCTGCTTCCTGATGTCCGCCGCTCCCTGATGATGAAACTGCGCCCACTGTTCCTGTGCTTCCTCGGCGCCACGGCTGCGCCTGCGGCCCAAGACCTGCCCACGCCTGAGATCCGCGCCAGCCAGGAGTACTCGTTTCCCACCGCCGATGGAGCGGTATATCTCGTAGAGGGAAGCCTCGACGGCAAGATCTGGTCGACCCTGGCCGGCCCGATTTTTGGGGATGGATCGACGGCGCGGGCCCCGTTTGGGGCGGCCTCGGCGCCGCGCCAAAAAGTGCGCCTGCGCGCCGTGGATCCTGCCGCCTACGGACCGTCCACCCCCCAGCTGGGGGGGAAAACCCTCGTCCTGAACGACCAGGGCCGCGCCCGGCAACTGATTTTCTTTCCCAGCATCCAGGGGGTGCGCCGCGGGGTTCTCAAGACGGACGCGGCGCACGCCCGCAGTTTCCTCTGGCAAGCCCGGCGCCTTTCCAGCACCCAAACCATCGCGGAAATTCGCTACTTCGACGGCACCACCTCGCAGGTCGATTTAGCCTTCTCCAATGAGCAGCTCGGTTCCTATCAAATGCGCGACATGGATCGGGCGGGCACCGTCCAGGGCGCCGAGGGCGGGGGGTTCAGCCTCCACGTCGGCCGCATCTTCGACACCCCCGCCGGGGCCGTGCTTCCCAACGCCCTAGCGGGGCAAAGCCTCCTCCTCGAGGAAGGCGGCCAAGTCGCCCGCTTCGATTTTGCCAGCGACGGCACCGCCACCTTGGTCCGCCCCGACGGCAGCGCCGAGTCCCGGCACTATCAATATACTCGCAGCGCCTCCAACCTGGCCGACCTGCGCCTCGAAGCCCTCAACGGCCTGGGGGCACTCTATCAATTGCAGCTGAGCACCCAGGCCACCGGGACCTACCTGCGCCTGCCCCTCCCCCTGCCCGGCGGCGGGTTCCCCTCCGGCTACCTGCCGCGCCCCGGCAGCTTCAACGTCCCCACCTTGCCCGTGGTGGCCAACTCCACCACCGGGCCCCCGCGCTCCCTCGGCGGCAAGGTGCTCCAGCTCAACGGCGACGACCCCGTGACCCTAACGTTCCATAGCGACGGCACTGGCACCGCCACCCGCGAAGAGGATGGATCAGTCGAAGTCACCCCCTTTAGCTATGACTACGCCCCCACCGACGCCGACGAGGCCAGCTTGGCCCTCACCTATCCGGGGGCCCAGACCGACCGCGTGGACGACTACGACCTTGATTTCAGCGACCCCAATAGCGGGACCTATCGCACCAGCAAGTACGATGGCGGGGAACTGGCGCGCGCCACTTCGGGCAGTTTCAACACCGGCGGCTCCTGAGTTGAGACCACCCTTTTAGGGAGCGGTGCGCAGCACTTGGTAAAAACGGCGGCGCGCCGTGCGCGCGGCGGGGTCGGCCCAGGATCCGCTGTAGCCGGTAGTGTCGGCGGCGGCGGGCGCGGCGGCGCTCTGCCAAGCGGAGAGCCCGTCGCTGAAGCGGACTTGATAGCGGTAGCCCGCCTCCTGAAGCCAGCGGAGCTTGGCGCCGCTCGAGGGGTCGTAGGCGAGGTCTGGCGGCGCCGTCGCCAGGGGCCCGGCGGCGGTGACGCTCAAGTCATCGAATAGCAGATAGTTGCTACCCGGGGCAAAGGTCAGGGTGGGGCGGCACTGCACCAGCAAGCTCCCCAGGTTGAGCGATTGGGGGCCCGCGTAGAAAACCAGGTCGGAAAAGAGCGGAACGTCGTCCAGGGCCGCGGACCAGCGGTTGGTGCGAAAATTGATGCGCAGCTCTAATTCCTGCAGGGTATCGTAGAGGAAAGTGACCCCGGTATTGACGTAGCGCAGGCTCTGGGTCGCGGTGTCGTAGCCGTAGCGGTAGACCGCTTGATAGGGTTTCAGCGTCGCCGAATTGATCTGCGAATTGTCAAATTGAATGCCCGCTAGGGGATAGGCCCCGCTCCCGCCGCTGAGGGCGTTGTTATTGTAGAGGAGAAACTCAAAGTTGTCCCGGGTCAGCCCAGTGGAGTCCTTGATGCCCGCCATCACCCGCAGCGTCACCACCTCTTGGCCCGCCGCCACCGGCTGGTAGTTGAAGACCTTGCGCACGTAGATGGCGGATCCGCCCGTGAGAATGCTAGCGGTATTGCCTCCAAGGTAGGCCGCATTGCCCACCCCGGGGAGGGCGTGGCCAGACTCCGCTAGGATCCCCGAGCGGTCCTGCCCGCCGTGGGTCCCGGTCCACCCGTCGGTGCCCGGAATGGCCCCGTTGCCGCCGGAAGCCGAGGCCCCCGCAATGCGGTCTGCCCCCGGCGTAAAGTTTTCAAATCCGGTCTCGTAGAGATCCACCGCGGGCGCGAGTTGGCCCACCAAGATGAGAGCGCAGGCGATTCGATACATGCTTTTCCATTAGCGGGATCCACCGCGCAGGGAAAGCAACAAAAACCAAAGCGGCCCGGAATCATTTCCGGGCCGCGCGATGGCAAAGTGCTGAGCGCAAGCGACTCAGCTGGTGGGCTCAGCCGTGGTCGGGGGGACCATCGGGGCCGCGGTTGCCGGGGCCATTGGGACCGCGGGGACCGGCGGGGGGCTTCAAGGCGGCGAGGAACTCGTCCTTGCTAATGGCGCCGTCGCCGTCGCTGTCGAGGTGGGACAGGATGCGGGCGGCAATCTCTGGACGAATATTGGGAACGCGGAGGAATTCGGTGGCGCTGAGCTTGCCGTCGGCGTCCTTGTCAAGTTCGGCGAAGCGCTTGGCCCGCTCTGCTTCGATTTTGAGGCGCATGGCATCGGTGGCGGCCTGGCGCTCGGTTTCGGAGATCTTGCCGTCGCCGTCGGTGTCCCAGAGGAGCTTTTTGGCTTCGAGCTTGGCCTTGGCAGCTTCGCGGGTGGCCTTTTGATAGGCCTGGCGCTCCTCCACGGAGAGCTTGCCGTCGGCATCGACGTCATAGGCCTTGAGGAACTCGGGCAGAGTGCCGTTGCCAAAGGGCTTGCGCTCGTCGGCGCGAGAGCTGGCGGCGGTCCCCGCGAGCGCGGAGCAAATCAGGAGCAGGTGGGTGGCTTTCATAGGTTGGTTGGCTGTGCGGCGGAGAACTCCGCCTCTATATTATGAGACGCCGCGCCGCCGCCCTGGTTACCGCCCAAAGAAAAAAATGGAGCGCAATCCGCCTCATCCCATCCCATCCCATCCCATCCCAGTCGATCCAACTCAGTCGAGCACCGCGGGTTCCTCGGCGGCCTTGCTGTCCGCCGGGCCGGATGCCCCGGGGGGCGCGCTGGGCTCGACCGCTGGGCCCGCGCCCTCGACCGCGGGCATGGCGCTGTCGGGCAGCAATTGCGCGATGATCGACTCCCACCACTCCTGGCGGTCTAACTCCTCGTTAGCCAATTCAACCTGTTGGTCTGGCGTCAAATCCGCGGCGATGGCGTCTAGCAAGCTACCGCCGACGGCAGGGGCCTCCGCGCCGAGCGCGACCGAGCCCGAGCCTGGGCTCAAGGAGCCCGAGGCCCCGGCCGCGCCCACGGGCTGCATGGCGGGGAGCCATTGAGGGGAGTGGCGGACCAAGGTTTCGAAAATGCGATCCTGCTGGGCTTCGTCGAGGCCGAGCAGGCCGACGAGTTGCGCTAGGTCGTGGTTGGCCTCCTGCTCCACGCGGGCGGCGCGGCGCTGCAATTCCGTTTCGCCCAATCCCGCGGTCCCCTGGGCGCGGGGGGGGGAAGCGGCCGGGGAAAAGTTCGCGCGTGGGCTCGGTTCGGCGGTCTCTGGGAGCGTGCCCGCCGCGACCGGAGTCGGCCGGGAGGCTCCGGTCGTCGGCGCGCGGACCGCCCGGGGGCGCGCCGTCGGCGGCGCCAAAGAATCAGCCGATGACGGCTTAGCCAGGCTGAGCGGTTGTCGCCAAACCCAGGTCCCCGCAGCGCCGACGAGGCCGACCGCGCAGTAGAGAACCAGAGGCGATTTCATAAAAAAGGGAGGAGGGGAAAGCCGCAGCTAGAGCTCGGGAAGCGACCCATGCTCCGCCTCCAGTATAGGCGCAAAGCGGGCCAAAATGGAAGCCTTTAATTTGGCCCGGCTCTGGGCCAAGCGCTTGGCCTGCGCTGGGGTGAGCGCCAGGTCGCGCGCCAAGGTGTCGTGCACTTCCAAGAGGCGCAGGTGCATTTGCAGCAGGGCGCGGTCGCGCTCGCGGAAGACGCGGTCAGCGGCCAACTCGAGGTGGGGCTGCGCGGCGAGGCGCTGCGCGGCGGTGAGTTCCAGATCGCCCGCCAAGCGGTCGAGGGCCTGTTCGGCCCAGCGCTGCGGGGAAGCCCCCGAGGCGGCGCCGATCGCTTCCTCCAGGGCGGCGGGGGCGGCCACTTCCCGGTGGCCGACCCAATACCCCACCGCCCCGCCGGCGGCAAAGAGGCTCCCCAGCGACACCGCTAGCAAGCTGTAGGAGGCGAGCGGGCTCACAGGGAAGCAAAGCCGGGGATTTCCAAAGCTGGAGCGCTGAGCAGCGGGGCGGGATCGCGCAGAAGGGCCACCCCCGCGGCGGCCAGGCCCGCGGTCAGGGCCGCCCGCATAGACCAGCGGACCAACCAAGCCAGGCGCTGGTGCCGCTGCGCAGCTAGGGCCAAGGCGGCGAGGCGCTGCGAAAAACCAAAAGGTGCGGCCTCGTCTTGCGCGGCTGGATCGCGGCGCTGCGCTTGGCGGTAGGCGGCGGCAAGGGTTTCCCAGGCGGGTGGGGGAGTAGCGGAGTTCATCAGGCGGGGTGCCCTTCAAGGCGTTGGAGAGATTGGGTTAATTTGCGCCGCGCCCGCAGGGCTGCGACTTTTATTTTGGAGGGAGTCCAGCCGGTCAACTCCGCGATTTCCTTAATGGATTTCTGTTCCAAATCCAACAGGCGCAGCGCGACTTGTTCCACGGGATTGAGCGTTGCCAAGAGCTTGTCGATCACCTCCCGGCCGTCGCGGCCTGGGCCGTCGGATTGCGGCTCCGCGGCCAGGGACTGCTCCAGAAAGTTAACCTCTTCGAGGCTGAGGTCGGCGAAGCGCAACTCTGGCCGGGTGCGCTGGTGGCGCAGCTTGTCGATGCAGGTGTTCAAAGCCACGCGCGCCACCCAGTGGGGGAACGGCTGCTCGCCCCGGAAGTGGTCGAGTTTGGCAAAAATTTTCATAAAGATATCCTGCATGAGATCCTCCTCATCTGCCGCCCGAGGAAGGTGGCGGCGCACGATGCGGATCAACTGGGGATACAGCGCCTCCACCATTCCCCGGGCCGCGGCCTCGTCTCCCTGAGAAACGCGCTGGATAGCGCAATCCCAGTCGGGCGGGCGGTCGGAGTCAGAAAAAGGCATGTCCCAATGGGGGAGACGCAGCGGCCCCCACTTCAGTTACCTGATATTCCCGCAAAATGCCAGCGCGCGGCGGCGGGAGGACCCCCTGGCGGCTCAGCGAAAACTGGCGCCTTCCAATTGGTAGCGGTGCGTTTCCCCGGGCAGGCCGACCGCGGGAACCGGCTCGGCCAGCGCCACCCCCAGCTCATCCCAATCAAAAGCCCCAGCATCGTCCCCGAGCGTTTCCTCAAACTGGCCGAGGAGCTTCTCCGGGTCGGAGGCCTCGCTCAAGCGGGCCTGGAGTCGCCGCGTCGTTGCATCGTAGGCAAAAACCACCCGGTAGGCCTGCCCGACTTCGAGGCGGCGGGAAAAGCGCCGCGGCACCACCCGCGCATGCCCCGCCGTCGCCAGCACCAAGGCCCCCTGCTCCGCGGACTCGATGCGCCACAGCAGAGAGCGCTCCGCCAACCCATGCCCGCTGCTGCTTAAGCCCAGCTGAATCGCTTCTCCCGAAACGCTCCCAAACGACTGCACCCGAAAATCTACGCTAGCGCGAAACTCCCGCGCGGGGTTCAATGCGGCCACGGGGTGCACGTAGCGGCGGCGCTGCCCGGCAGCAGGCAGGGTCGGAGGCCCCCCCGCAGGCCAACTTCCCTCGATGCGCACCGCCTTTTCGGAGGCCAGCCAGCGGTAGGGCAGCGCGGCCTCGCTCATCAGCGGGACCGCGTGGCTGGGGTCCTGGCGGCGCCCGATGGCCAGCATATCAAAGTCAAAGTACCAGCCGCGCCCCAGGGGATCGGAGGCAAAATCTTCGCTCCAGGGGCCCACTCCCTCGCGGCCAGTGTTGCAGGTTTGATTGCGCAGCGAAGCCAAAAATGGATTCACTGCCGTCGCGGGCTTTTGCCCGTAGTGGGTGTGCTCCGACCACACCCAGACGTACTCGTCGCTGTAGGCCAGGGCGAGGGGGAGGTTGGACCAAAAGGACGCCTTGGTCCCGCTCGGAAAGCCCGCCCAGCTATTCCAGGGGTCGTCCTCGACCCAGGCAGCCATCCCGACCTTGACGAAGGCGTCGTATTTGCTCGGATTAGCACTGTAGCTGCGCCACTGGCGCATCGCTAGGCGGGCGGTCTCAAAGCGGCTGCGGTCTCCCGCAAAACCATCCGCAGTGTGCGTCGTCCCCGGCCCTTGCCCATAATAAAAGGTGTTTTCGTAGCCGTGAATTAGTTGCCCGGGCGCCACCAGGCCTTCGAGCACCCCGTCTAAAAAGTCCGCCGTCCCCTTCAACGGGCCGTACGACACGGCGTCGGGCGACCAGGCGAAGGTGATGATGATTTTCACTGCGGGAAGCTCCGCCTGCACGGCGCGAATCCACTGCGCCCCGCGGCGCCGGAGCACTTCGGGGGCGTCCTTGCCAAAAGGAAACGGGACGTCCGCGGGGTGCTTCGGGTCGCGCACCGACTCGCCCGTGGCGGGGTGCCAGCGGTAGGTGCCGTACTGCTCCGTATCGAGCCAAAATCCCTGCAGCTTAGTCTCCCGGCACAGGCGGGCCGCCCGGGACGCGTGCCGCTCTAAAATCGCCCAGTCTCCGTCGTTCGCCAAATCCGGCGTGCCGCGGCCCTTGGCCCCATCAACCAGACTAACATTTAGAAAATTGTCCGTAACCGACCCCCAGACCACTGATTGCAAATCCGCCACCGCCGGTTGCAGAGCCTCGTAGGGCAAGTCCACCGTGTTCCATAACAACTCCTGTAACAGATAGTCGCGCGCCACCAACCCCGCGCGCCCCGCCCAGTCCGCCCCAATCACCACCGGCACCACCAATCCATTGTAGGGGTATGACGCGGTAAATTCCGGATGCCGGGCCAAAAAGCGCGAGTTCACCGCGTCGCTGCCGCCATTGGCATATTGCCCGCTCCCAATGAATTTTTTCCCGCGCAACTCCTGCGGCCTAGCCCAGGGCTCGGCCGGCAGGGCGGCCTCAGTTTCTAACCGAATCCACGCCAAACCCACTTCTCCCGCCCCAGCACAGGGGTCGAGCCGAAGCCTCGTCCCTGCCCCTTGGGGCGGCAAGGCAATGCGGTAGTCGTGCCACTCCCCGTCATTCTTAACCACAAAAGCCCGGCTCTGTTCCTCCGAAAACACGGCGCCAAAATAGAGTTGTCCCAAAGGATCCCCACGGGAGCGCATCCGCAAAGTCACGATGGCGAACTGCCCCGCCGGGCAATCCACCGGCGGCCCCGTTAGGCTCGGGTCCGAGCCTCGCAAATCCAGCGCCCATCCCTCCGCGCTGGTCCGCGCCGCAGGCTGCTGCGCCGAGAGCGTCCAGCCCTGCCCGCCCTGCGCAAAATCCCAAAACGCCAGCGGCGCCCCCAGCGCAACATTGGCCAGGAACGCCAAACACCCGCTAGGAACTAGTTTCAGGAACATCAATGTAAAATATAAAATGCCGTCGGCGCGACCTCAGGCGAACAAGTCGCGCACCGCCTGACCTTTCCCGTCCAGAGTCGCATAAAAGGGCCGCCCCTCGATGTCGAACGCGGTGCGCGGGCTGATCCCCATGGCCGTAAAGATAGTGGCATGGAGGTCGGAAATGCTCACTGGATTTTTGATCGCCACCAAGGGGCGCTCCGCCGCGGTCTCGCCGTAGAGGTGGCCGCGCTTGAGGCCCCCGCCAAACATCAGGACGTTGGTCCCACCCGTAAAGTGGCGGTGCAATCCATAGTGCTGGGGCGATTCCAGGGTGTCCCCAGAAACCCCCGCCTGGTCGGTGGCGGTCGAATTCGGCACCCCCTCGATCATGGCGTCGCGGCTAAATTCACTCGCCAAGACAATGAGAGTGCGGTCGAGCAGGCCGCGCGCCTCGAGGTCCCGCACCAACTGGGCGATGGGGCGGTCGATTTCGCGGTGCAAGCGGTCCACCGTTTCGTGGCCGTTGGCGTGCGTATCCCAGTGCAGGAAGGGCACGTACTCGGTGGTGACTTCCACAAAGCGGGCCCCATTTTCCACCAGGCGCCGCGCTAACAAGCATCCCTGACCAAATTTCCCAGCGGTATAGGATTCGCGTACCTCCGGCGCCTCGAGCGAGATGTCGAAGGCCGCCCGCTCTTTGGAACTGAGCAGGCGATGGGCATTTTCCAGCGAGCGCAGCATGGACTCGCGCTGGAAGTCGCTCACCGCTCCGCGCTGCGGGTGTTGGTCGAGCAATTTCTTAAAGAGCGCGCTGCGGTTTTCAAAGCGCCCGGCGTCCATGCCCCGCGGCGGGCGCACCGATTGCGCCGCTTCCTCAGGCACAGGGAGGTTCATGGGCCCGTACTCCGAACCAAAAAACCCCGCGGTCGTAAAGGCCTTCAATTCCTCGCTCTCTCCGTGCCCCTCGAGGTGCTGGCCGATGTTGATAAACGCCGGCATTACCGGATTGCGCGGCCCCAAAACCTTAGCCATCCAGGCCCCAATATGCGGCGCCGCCACCGTTTGCGGGGGCACATAGCCAGTGTGCCAATGGTACTGGTGGCGCGAATGCAAAATGCTGCCCAAATCCGGCTGCACGCAGGACCGGATCAAGGTCCCCCGGTCCATCACCTGGGCAATGTGCTCCAGTCCCTGGCAGATCCGAATCCCGTCCACATTGGTGTCGATGGCGGGAAAGGTGCTCAGCACGTTCCCCATCGGCGCGCCCTTCACATAGGGTTGATAACGCTTGGGATCAAAGGTTTCCGGGGCCGCCATCCCCCCTCCCATCCACAGGATGATGCAGGCGTCCGCCGTGGCTTGCGGCTGGGGCACCGCTTCCGCCGCCCGCAAGCGGGCGCCCGGCGTCAACAGGGCCGCAGCCCCCGTGGCTGCCAGTTTCTTCAAAAAATCGCGGCGCGGCTGCGCGGGGTCGAGCGAGAGAGGATTCATAAGCTAGTAAAAGTTAGTTTTTGTTTCGATCAACGCACCATCTGAAACTCCGGCTGCACCAGCAGCGCCCACAGCAAGTCCTGGAGCCGCTCTGGGGTGGGCGCCGCCCCCAAAGCTTCCTCAGCTAGGGCCAGCTCCGCCTCCGAGGGCGAGCGAGCATAGGCGTAGGCGTACAGCCAGGGCACCAGGGCGGCCCGCTCCGGTCCCGCCGGGCGGCGCAGCAAGGCCTGGGCCCCCTCTTCTAGCCGAGTCGTCAGAATCTGGCCGTTGTTCAAGTCCATGGCCTCCAAGGTCGTCAGGTCGTTAGGGCGGGTGGAGACGATCTGTTCCCGGTTAGGCCGCCCCAGCGCGCGCATCAAAAAATCGCTCTTCAAGAGCGCCGCCCGCACCATCGGACCACCCCCGCGGAGGGCCTCCGCCAACTGGCCGCGCAGCGGGTCCCGCAGGCTCCGCCAAGCGGCGTCGTCGACCTCCGCGGCCAATTTCCAGCCCGCCGCATCGTCGGGCAAAACCCCTTGTCCCACGGCTTCCCCCGGGCGGCACAGCCAGCTAGCATCGCTCGCCAGGGTTTGGCTCGGGCCCTCGGCCCAGCGCAGGCGCCCTTCCAAAAACAGCCCCGCTAGATTTGGCCCGCTGCCCCCATTAGTGGCCACTATCACAATGTCGTTTTTCCCCACCCGCAAGTGCGGCAGCAAATCCACCGCCACGGGCGCCTCCCAGTTTTCGCCCGCCGCCACTTCCCGCTGATTCACCCACAACTTAAATCCATTGTCGCAAGTCACCACCGCGGCCGCCGCCTGCGGCAGGGTGCTCAATTCAATCCTCCGCCCAAAACTCACTGTCTCCCCCGACTCCGCCGCTTTCCCCTTCTGGTCGTGCGACCAAATCCACTTCGCCGCCAGCGTTTCGCCCGGCGCGGCGGCCGCCCCCGCGCGCGCTACCGGAGCATCAAATTTCCGCGGCGCGGTCCCCGTGATCTGCCAAACCGCATCGCTAAACTGCTCCGCGGTCAAGCGCTTCGCCCGCGGCCCCGCATAAATATACTCGCGCTCGCCGCCCTCGGTCAGGGACTCGGTTACCGATTGATAGGCCTGACTGGAGCAAATCAAGCTCAAGGTGCGCTTTAGGTCGTAGCCGTGATCTGCTAAATCCGACGCCAAAAAGTCGAGCAAGTCGCTATTCCAGGGTTCCCCCTGCATGGAGTCCACCGGGTCCACCAGGCCCCGGCCCATCAGGCGATGCCACAAGCGGTTGACCACGGTCCGGGTGAGCCGCCCATTTCCCGGGTGCGTCATGAGGGCCGCCAACTGCTTGAGGCGCTCGGCCTTGGGCAACGCGGGGTCGATGGTGCCCAGTTCGGGGAAAAGCCACGCCGCCTTAGCCTGGCGGCCGGTCGGCTTGTCGCAGCGGTGAATCTCCAGCGGGGTTTCTGCAAACACCGCCGCCAAGCCGTAGGCCTCGTCGAGCTTCCAGCGGTCGATAAAGCTGTCGTGGCACGAAGCGCACTTTAAATTGATGCCCAAAAAAGTCTGCCCCATGCTCTGGGCGAACTGGATCGGCACGGTCTGCCCGGCGCTGACCACTCCGCGCCATTTGATGCCCCGCCCGAAACCCTCGCTCTCCGCGGTCGGCGGCGCCACCAGCTCGCGCACGAACTGGTCGTAGGGCATGTTCTGCAACAACGCCTGATAGAGCCACCCGCTGATCTGGCGCCGCCCGTCGTCAATGTAGCCCGTGCCCGCGTAGTCGTTGCGCAACAGGTCGTTCCAAAAGCTCAGCCAATGCTCCGCGTAATCCTGGGCCGATCCCAGCAATGCCTCGAGCGCCCGGCCCCGCTTGCCCGGCGCCCCGTCCGCCAAAAAGGCCGCCAACTTTTCCGGCGTCGGCAACAGGCCCACCACGTCCAAGTGCACCCGGCGGAAAAATGCTCCATCGCTCAAGCCCTCCGGCCGGGGCCGCTGCCGCGCCGCCAAGTAGGCGTCGAGCAAGCGATCGATCGGATTTTCCCGTCCCTCCACCGCCGCCGGAAGCTCGGGCCGCCGCGGCGCCAAGGGCGGCTCGTAGACCGCTTTTTTGAAGGCAAAGCCCTCGGCCCACGGAGCCCCGGCGTCGATCCACATCTGCAATTTCTCCACCTCCGCCGCACTCAGCCGATCCCCCTTGGGCGGCATCTGCACGTCCACATCCCCTGAAGTAACCACTTTAAACAACAAGCTCTCCGCGCTATGCCCCTCCACCAAAACTTTCCCGTTCTCGCTGCCCGCCAGCAAGTCCGCCCGCGTATTCATCGAAAACCCACCCTTCTTCTTGTCTCCCGTGTGGCACTCGCTGCAGTGCGCTTTCAAAATCGGCACGATGTCGTGCGAAAAATCCACGGCCCGCGACGGCACCAGCGCCGCCAACAGCGGCAACAAAACGCAGGGGCGAATCGGAAAGAGGAAAAAATTCTGCATAGGCGTTGCCCTTAAAAGGTAGCATCTCTCTTGACGCGCTCAGCGCAAGATCCTTTTCACCCCCCCTTTTCTCCCCCAGCCCACTGAAAGACCCCGCCCCCGCCCCTAGTAAGCCAAATCCCCTCTCCCGGCCCGGGAGTTTCCCCGCTGCATGTCCCCTTCCTCTTTCCTCCCGCGCGCCCTCGCTCTCTTGGCCCTCCTCCTGGCCGCCCCCCTTCGCGCCGCCGTCGACTTCAACCGCGAGGTGCGCCCCCTCCTCTCCGACCGCTGCTTCGCCTGCCACGGACCCGACGCCGCCAAGCGCGAAGCCGGCCTTCGCCTCGACACCTTCGAGGGCGCCACCGCCACCCTCAAAAGCGGTCGCCGCGCCATCGTCCCCAGCAAGCCTGCCGAAAGCGAAATCATCGCCCGCATCCACGCCGTCGACCTCGACGACCTGATGCCCCCACCCAAACTCAACCGCCCCCTCACCGAACCCGAGCGCGCCATCCTCCAGCGCTGGATCGGCGAAGGTGCCCCCTACGCCCGCCACTGGGCCTTCATCCCCGCCCAAAAACTCCCCCCTCCCGCGGTCCACCTCGCCGCCTGGCCCAAGGACGCACTCGACCACTTCGTCCTCGCCAAACTCGAAGCCCAAAACCTCGCCCCCAACCCCGAGGCCGACCGCTCCACCCTCCTGCGCCGCCTCTCCCTCGCCCTCAACGGCCTCCCCCCTTCCCCCGAGGAACTGGCCGCCTTCGCCGCCGACCCCGCCCCCGACGCCTACGAAAAACAGGTCGCCGCCCTCCTCGCCTCCCCTCGCTTCGGCGAGCGCATGGCCCTCGATTGGCTCGATATCGCCCGCTTCGCTGACACTTATGGCTATCAATCTGATAACAACTGCTTCGTCTGGCCCTGGCGCGATTGGGTGATCCGCTCTTTTAACCAAAACCTCCCCTACGACCAGTTTCTCACCTGGCAAATCGCCGGCGATCTCCTCCCCCAGCCCACCTCCGATCAGCGCCTCGCCACCCTCTTCAACCGCCTCCACCGCCAAACCCAAGAAGGCGGCTCCATCGAACAGGAATTCCGCCAAGAATACGTCTCCGACCGCGTCCACACCGCCGGTACCGCCTTCCTCGGCCTAACCATGGAGTGCTGCAAGTGCCACGACCACAAATACGACCCCCTCCCCCAATCCGACTACTACAGCATGGCCGCCATGTTCGGCCAAATCGACGAGTCCGGCCTCTATCCCTACTCGATCTCCACCTCCGCCCCCGCCCCCTCCATGCCCCTGGAGGAACCCCACCACGGCCCCGAAATCGCCCTGCGCCAGGCCGCCCTCCGCGCCGCCCAGGCCGCCGCCCAAGCGACCCTCGCCGACCGCGCCTCCGCCTTCCCGGCCTGGCTCGCCGCCACCCCCGCCCTCGCCGCGCCCACTCCCTCCCACCACTTCCCCCTCGACGCCATCGCCGACGGCAAGCTCCCTAACGCCATTGCCGGCGCCGCCCCCGCCACCCAATCCGGCGGCTCCCTCACCCCCGTCCCCGGCCAAGTCGCTGGCGCCATGGAGTTCGACGGCGATACCGTCCTCCAACTCGAAGGCGTCAAGGGCCTCACCCGCCACCAAGAACTCAGCATTTCTCTGCGCCTTTTCTCCCCCGCCCCCCAACCCCGCGCCCTCCTCCTCCACACCGGCCCCGGCCTGTTTTCCCAAATGGCCGACGCCTCCGGCTTCGAACTCCTCCTCGAATCGAACAAACTCCGCTGGAGCTGCATCCACCTCTGGCCCGGCTGCGCCGCCTCCATCGAAACCCTTGACGATTTCCCCTCCGGAAAATGGGTCGACCTCACCGTCACCTACGACGGCTCCTCCTCCGCCGACGGGCTCAAGATCTACTACGACGGCCAACTCGCCAAAACCGCGATCCGCTATGACCAACTCGATAAAAGCATCGCCACCGAAATGATGCGCGTCGGCGCCCGCCCCCGCGACGACCGCGGCTTCGCCCAGGGCCGCATCGACGACATCAAGGTCTTCTCCCAAGCCCTCTCCCCCCTCGAAGTCGCCGACCTCCACCAGCCCGTCCTCGCCGCCACCCTCCAGTCCGCCCGCGCTGCCGACCCCACCGCCCTCGCCGCCCTCCGCCAACACTTCCTCCAGCGCGTCGATGAACCCGCCGCCCAAGCCCGCCAAGCCGTCGTCGCCGCCCGCCGCCACCTTCAGGACGACTACCTCGAGCACATCCCCCTCATCATGGTGATGCAGCTTTCCCCTCGCCCCCGCCAATTCCACGTCCTCACCCGCGGCGACTACGCTTCCCCCGACCTCACCCGCCCCGTGGAGCCCTCCGCCCCCAGCGCGGTCATGCCCTTCGACCCCCAGGCCCCCAAAAATCGCCTCGGCCTCGCCCAGTGGATGACCAACCCCCAAAACCCCCTCGTCGCCCGCGTGGCCGTCAACCGCCTCTGGATGATGTGCTTTGGCACCGGCATCGTGCCCACCCAGGAAAACTTCGGCATGCAAGGCGACGCCCCTTCCCACCCTGAACTCCTCGACGCCCTCGCGGTCGATTTCGTTAGCCAAGGCTGGGACGTCAAGCGCCTCCTCCAGCGCCTCGTGACCAGCGCCACCTTCCGCCAATCCTCCGCCAGCACCCGCGAAAAACGCGAGCTCGACCCGAAAAATCAGCTCCTCTCCCGCGGCCCGTCCTACCGCCTCTCCGGCGAAGCCATCCGCGACCAAGCCCTCCTCGCCGCCGGTCTCCTCGTGGAAAAACGCGGCGGCCCTAGCGTCAAACCTTGGCAACCCCCCGGCGTCTGGTCGGAAGCGGGCGCCTCCGGCGGCGACTACCAACCCGACACCGGCGAGGGCCTCTACCGCCGCAGCCTCTACACCTTCCGCAAGCGCACCGCCCCCCCGCCCAGCCTCATCACCCTCGACTCCGGCAGCCGCGAGGTCTGCCAACCCCGCCGCCTCGCCACCAACACCCCCCTCCAACCCCTCATTTTCCTCAACGACCAGAGCTTCTTCGAGTGCGCCCGCCGCCTCGCCGCCCGCTCCATCCAAGAACACCCCGCCGACCCCCTCGCCCAAATCCAGCGCTCCTTCCTCCGCCTCACCTCCCGCCAAGCCGCGCCCCCAGAATGGCAAGCCCTGCGCGAACTCTACGCCCAACAACTCCAACACTTCTCCGCCGACCCCGCCGCCGCCCAAGCCGTGGCCGCCGCCCCCGACCCCGCCCTCGCCGCCCTCACCATCGTCTGCTCTACCCTCCTCACCAGCGACGCGGCCCTCACTAACCGCTAATCTCCCATGAACTTCCCCGCCTCCCCAGACCTCCTGCGCGCCACCCGCCGCCACTTCATGGGCCGCACCGGCCTCGGCCTCGGCGCCGTGGCCCTAGCCCAACTCCTCGGCCCTAACTCCGCCCGCGCCTCCCACGGCGTCCTCCCCGCCCCCCACCTCGCTCCCAAGGCCAAGCGCGTCATCTACCTCTTCCAAGCCGGCGGACCCTCCCACCACGAAACCTTCGACTTCAAACCCGTCCTCCGCCAAGGCCACGGCACCGCCCTCCCCAAGTCCGTCATCGGCAACCAGCGCCTCTCCACCATGAGCGGCAATCAAAGCCTCCTCCCCATGGCGGGCTCGTTCGCCAACTTCTCCCGCCACGGCCGCTCCGGCCTCGAAATCAGCGACCTCCTCCCCTTCACCCAGGGCATCTCCGACGACATCTGCCTCGTCCGGTCCATGCACACCGAGGCCATCAACCACGACCCCGCGATCACTTTCTTCTGCTCCGGCAACCAAGTCCCCGGCCGCCCCTCCATGGGCGCCTGGGCCTCCTACGGCCTCGGCAGCCTCAACGATAACCTCCCCGCTTTCATCGTCCTGGTCTCCCGCAACGCCTCCCGCGACCAACCCCTCTACACCCGCCTCTGGGGCTCCGGTTTCCTCCCCAGCCAACACCAAGGCGTCCAGTTCCGCGCCGGCAAGGAACCCGTCCTCTACCTCACTAACCCCGAAGGCGTCTCCTCCCAAGTCCGCCGCGACATGCTCGACGCCCTCGGCAAACTCAACGCCTTCCAAGCCGAACAAGAACTCGACCCCGAAATCGACGCCCGCCTCGCCCAGGCCGAAATGGCCTTCCGCATGCAAACCAGCGTCCCCGACGCCACCGACTTCTCCGGCGAATCCAACGAAACCTTCGAACTCTACGGCCCCGACAGCCGCACCCCCGGCACCTACGCCGCCAACTGCCTCCTCGCCCGCCGCCTCATCGAACGCGACGTCCGCTTCGTCCAACTCTTCCACCAAGGCTGGGACCAACACGGCGACATGGTCGGCGGCATCTCCAACCAATGTAAACAAACCGACCAAGCCTCCGCCGCCCTCGTCAGCGACCTCAAACGCCGCGGCCTCCTCGACGATACCCTCGTGGTCTTCGGCGGCGAATTCGGCCGCACCGCCTACTCCCAAGGCAAAGTCTCCGGCAACAACTACGGCCGCGACCACCACCCCCGCTGCTTCAGCCTCTGGCTCGCCGGCGGCGGCGTCAAAGGCGGCTACGCCCACGGCCTCACCGACGACTACGGCTACAATATCCTCGACGGCGCCGTCCACGTCCACGACCTCCACGCCACCATGCTCCACCTCCTCGGCGTCGACCACGAAAAACTCCTCTTCAAATCCCAAGGCCGCTACTTCCGCCTCACCGACGTCGCCGGCCAACTCGTCAAGCCCCTCCTCGCCTGAGCCGCCCCCCCTTTCCGCCTTGTCGGACCGCCCGCCCTGTTCTTATACTGAAGCGTGGAATCTCACGAAATTCTCCGCGGCGCCTTCGAGCGGACCAGCCCTAAGGAAATCGCCAGCGAACTCGGCATCTCCCTCTCCCTCGTCTACAAGTGGTCTCAACCCCCCGAAGAAGAGGGCCAAGGCAGCGGTAGCCGCAACCCCCTCGACCGCAGCGCCGAACTCATCCGCCTCACCAAGGACCCCCACATCATCCAGTGGCTCTGCCAACAAGCCGGCGGATTTTTTGTTAGAAACCCCCGCAACCCCGACCAAACCCAGCGCGAAGTCGGCCCCGCCACCAACGCCATCGTCCAACAATTCGCCGACCTCCTCGTCTCCATCACCACCGCCGCCAGCGACCGCGCCATCAGCACCCCCGAAGCCGCCAGCATCCGCAACCACTGGGACGACCTCAAAACCACCACCGAAGGCTTCGTCCGCGCCTGCGAACTCGGCAATTTCGAGCAACTCCCCCCCCGCCACTCCTAAGCCCGCGCGCCCCGAACCCCTTGCGCGCCCCGAGAAAGCCGCGCCCCGCGCCCCGCCGCCCCGCCCCGCCCCAAAGGGGCGACGCATACCAGCCCAGGGCAACGCCCTGGGTTTCTAGCGCAAAAGGCAGTTAATCCTAACAACGGGAGTTGAAACTCAACCACGGGGCCTTTTTCGTGATAACTGCGGGAGATGAGCCGTTTTTGCCGCCCCAGGAGACTCACCCTTTGGGTGACTCTCTCCCGTTGTCACATGCCCCTACCGAATCGTGAATGGTCGACACGCCCAGCGGCAATGCCAGAGACATCCCCGCATGATGCCGGAGACACCCTGATGCCGGAGACATCTTGATGCCGGAGACACCCTGATGCCGGAGGCATCCTGATGCCGGAGGCATCCTGATGCCGGAGACTTCCTGATGCCGGAGACATCCTGATGCCGGAGACACCCTGATGCCGGAGACTTCCTGATGCCGGAGGCATCTCAGCCGGTAGCCGGTGGTTGAGCGAAGCGACACCACCGGATCCCCGCCGTGGCATCATCCGCACCCCGGCAGGGGTGCCAGCGCTCAAGCCCCAAAAAGGCCCACGCGGGCGGAAAAAACCTAACGCTCTTCCACCTCGCACCCGCCAATTGCGCTCCAGCGGGGCATGCCAAGGCAGTTTGAGGCAAGGTCACGGTTTCCTGCGCCCCAACGGAGCACCCTAGGTCCCTTTCGGCGCATCGCGTGCATCCTGCTAGGTATAACCTGAAAACGGGAGTCGAAAGCCGAGAACGGGCGGAGATCAGCTTGGGAAGCCGAAATCCTACTGCTCCGCAGTTTCCCTTTTGGATGACAACCCATTCAGCGTGAACGTGTTAATTTGGAAGATTTTGCGCCATTCCGCGCCATTCAACTTCCGTTTTTAGGTTTAACCACGCCTTCCGCCCCAACGGGGCACCCTAGGACAGCCCAGGGCAACGCCCTGGGTTCTCCCAGCGCAAAGGACAGTTAAGCCCTGAAGGGGCGTCCTAACTGGTTCCCCACCTCGCGCTACGTCCCAGCAAAGCACCCGCGCAGCCGACGGAACGCTTGAGTCCGGCGGAATCCCATGGTATCGAACAATCATGAGTTTGCTGGAACAAGCGATGGGCTTACCCCGAGCTGACAAGCTCAGGTTGATGGAGGCGCTTTGGACCGATCTAAGCCTTGCTGAGGAAGAGTTGCCTTCCCCCAAGTGGCACGAGGCAGCACTTCGTGAAACCGAGGCCCGTGTCGCCGCAGGCAAAGAGCAGCAGGTCGACTGGGACGAAGCCAAGCGCCTCCTGCGCCGTCAGCCATGAGCATCCGGATCCTCGAGTCCGCCATCGCTGACCTTGCAGGCGGCAAAGACTTCTATGATCACCAGGAGATCGGGGTCGGTGACTATTTTCAGGATTGCCTGTTTTCCGACATCGATTCCCTCGTGCTTTACGCCGGAATTCATCGCCAGGTGTTCGGCTTCCATCGCTTGCTTTCCAAGCGGTTCCCATACGCGATCTACTATCGGATGCAGGACGACGTCGTCCTAGTCTTTCGCATTCTCGATTGTCGGAGGGATCCACCACAGCTTCGCACATCCCTCGCAAATAAATGAGCGAATCGGGTCCGAAAAAGGGGCCGAGCATAAAACCTGTGCACGATTTTAGAGGTCATTTGAGCGTTCCCGCCGCCTCACCAACAGCGGCACCGTGCTCCGCGAACTAGCCGACGCCTGACCGACTCCTCTTTCTGAGCAGGCTTCCCCGGCCGCAGCGCCCCTCCAGGGCTACATTTCCTTTGCTGCGGAAAAAACCCAGGGCGTAACCCTGGGCTGGCGTAGGCCGCGCCGTTGCCGCGCAGAATCGGCGCCCTATGGGGCGCACCATGATCGTACCGCGCCGCCCAGATGTCACCGCAAAAAGTCCCCCAAGGACCATTCCAGCATGTGGAACTCACTGATCATCCATACTCGTATTTTGGCAAAATGGACTTCTGGCGGTCACGTTAGCCCAAGCACCGGGCCACGCCCTGGGTTTCTGCGCCCCAACGGGGCGCACCCTGGGACAACCCAGGGCCACGCCCTGGGTTCTCCCAGCGCAAAGGACAGTTAAGCCCTGAAGGGGCGTCCTAGGGCCGACTCAACTGGCGTCTCCCGGCCGCTTTTCGGCGCTGGCGGGAGGGGGCCTGTTTCTGACGGCGCTGCCGGCCGCGGCGGCGTGTTTCTGTATCTATAAGTGCTCTTTTTTTAATCTGAATAAATATTGCATCGATATATTTTTGGAATACAGGGGGAATCTCGATCTAGTTGATGGAGCGGTGAACTTCCTCTCATCACTTTTTAACCAAATCAAACAAAGGACGCCAGCTCTTTTAGGGAGCACTGTGTCCAAAACCGAATACCACCAATGCGTACATTTAACATTAAATCCGTGCTCAATCTTGATTTAAAAAGTGCTACGCTGGCGGCTCTCTGTTCCAGTGCCTTGTTATCGCAGGCGGGGATTTTAGTCACTTTTCCCCTCAATAATAATGCGGATGGAAACAACGGGTTGAATCCTGGGGTAGTGGATACGGGAGTTCTCGCGGCAGTCTCTGTTTCGAAGCCGATCGGTTCGGGCTTGGGTGCGTTTGGGGTGGGAAGCGATGCTGGTCTCGGCCAAGTTTTGATCACCGGGCCAGGAACTGCGGTAACTGGCGCCAATTCCGCCACGGCGCTCAGCAATAATTGGTTTTTTGAAATTGCCCTCACCCCGGTTGCCAGCATGGACATTGGCTCCATCGATCTTTCATGGTCTAGAGGTGGCACCGCTGGCGATCGCGGATGGTTTGTCCGTTCAAGTCAGGACACGTTCAGTTCTGATTTGTTTTCGGTCACCTCTCCCGCGGGAAGTGCGGTCGGGTTCAATGCCACCGCTTTCGCTATTGCGAATCACGTGGGATTAACTTCTCCGACGGTTTTTCGCTTCTACAGTTACACCGGCTCGACCGGGCGGTATATAGACTTTCAAAATGTGCAATTCAACGCAGCGGTCGCTGCGGTCCCAGAACCGACATCGCTGCCGCTGTTTGTTTCTACGCTAGGACTGCTGAGTGTCGGGCTGCTGGGGCGGCGGCGCGCGAAGAAATCTCATTGATCGTTGTGCCCGCGGCTCGCCGCCTATGGAGCTGTTGTCCGCGAGATGGGACCGTGGCTCGGGGATGATGTGCGACCGCGGGGGCTTTGGTTGGCTGGGAATGGGGGCGGCGGGCGAGGGCTCAATGCGCCCAGCTGCAGGGCCTTCACTGGGGAAAAATACAGGGGGCGCTTGTTTTGGCCCAGGGCCACTTCCCGCCCTCAAGACTCACTCCGACCAGCTGCGCCGCGCCTGAGCGATGCGAATGCGCTCCGCCAGGTGAGGCTGGTGGCCGTCGCCCGCTTGCGCCGTTTTGACTCCTGGCTTCCAGTATGCTTCTGGCGTGCCGCGCTGCTTTTTTCTCAGCGGTTGGGCCAGGTCATCAGTCCGCTTCGCCTTGGCCATGAAAAGACAGCACTCGGAAGCGGCGTGGATGGCCTTGCTCGGCGCGCTGGCGCTGGTGGCAGTGCTCCATGCGGCCACGGGCGGCGAACCGCTCGCGGCCATGGTATGGGCCCTGGCGCTTTCAGGCGCCGCCATCGCGGTGAGTGGCCATCTGGTCGGCGACCGCCGCGCGACCAAGCGCCCCGTCTGGCCGGTGCTGGGGGCTGCCGCGGTCTGCCTTGCTGCGATCCTTTCCGCTGCGGCGACCTACTGGCCGTTGCGATTGGCGTACGGGGTGTCGCGCGGCGCTTTGGAAAGGCTGGCCGAGCGGGTGCGCGCGGGGGAGCGCATCGCGCTGCCGGTGCGCGCGGGGATTTTCCGGGTTCGGGGTGCGGAGATTTCCCGGCACGGGGTGGTGTGCTTGTGGACCCATCCAGATCCCGCGGGCAGCACGGGGTTCGTGCAGTGTCGCCGCGACGACATCCCATTCAATCTGGGGTCCTTGGTTCGCTTGGACGACCGCTGGCAGTTTATTTCAGAGGACTGAATGCGGCCGCGCCCTGGGCCAAGCTTTGGGGCGCGCTTTCTTGGTCAGAGGGCAACGCGTTAACTTCGCGTTTCATCCCGACGACCAAGGCAGCGTTCCTTCGGCACGCAGGGCTCGAGGGTCTTGGCCACCCCTGGACCTTGCCCTGGGCTGGTAGGCGCAGCCCGCGTCGGGGCGCAGAAAACCAGGGCCTTGCCC
>CANHIJ010000064.1 GCA_947460575.1 Verrucomicrobiales bacterium
AAAAGGCGCGGTTTCGCCTCGCGGCGGGGGGCCCAGCCCTCTTTTGGCGCCTCTGGATGGGGACCACGCCGAGTGCCGCGCAGCCGGGGAGCTCAGTTCCCTGAGGGGAGCTGCGAGTGGGCCGGGTTTTGGCGGGGTTGGGTTTTAATTTAAAATTGGGGGCGGTGTGGCTGACTGGGAGTGACAGGGACACAGGGACCTACAAGGACCTACAGGGACCTACAGGGACCTACCAGGACCTACCAGGACCTACCAGGACCTACCAGGACCTATGGGGCGTTAGGTTTGTTTGGGTTTGGCCCAGGTGTCTTTGAGGGTGACGGTGCGGTTGAGGACGGGGTGGGCGGGGGAGGAGTGGCGGGAGTCCTGGCAGAAGTAGCCGAGGCGCTCGAATTGGAAGGTGCCGGGGGCGGTGAGGGAGGCGGGTTCGACGCGGGCGTGGTCGAGGATTTCGAGGGAGTGGGGATTGAGGGTGGTGGTCCAGTCGGTGCCTGGGGGGATGTCGGTGGGGTCGGGGACGGTGAGGAGGCGATCGTAGAGGCGGACTTGGGCGGGGAGGGCGTGGGTTTCGCTGAGCCAGTGGATGACGGCGGTGCCTTTTTTGGGTTTGGAGTCGCGGCTGGCGGGGTCGTAGGGGCCGCGGAGTTCGACGACTTGGCCGGAGTCGTTTTTGATGACTTCTTGGCAGGTGACGTTGTAGGCGTGGCGGAGGCGGGCGCTGCGGCCGGGGGCGAGGCGGAAGTAGCCTGGGGTGGGTTCCTCCATGAAATCGTCTTGTTCGATGAGGAGGTCTCCGGTGAAGGGGAGGAGGCGGGAGCCGGCGGTGGGGTCGGCGGGGTTGTTGGCGGCTTCGAGGTGTTCGACGTGGCCTTCGGGCCAGTTGGTGATGGTGAATTTGATAGGGCGGAGGACGCCGAGGAAGCGGGGGGCGGATTTATTGAGGTCTTCGCGGAGGGCGGCTTCGAGGAGGCCCATGTCGGTGACGCTGTTGTATTTGGTGACGCCGATGCTGTGGCAGAAGGCGCGGATGCCGGAGGGGGTGTAGCCGCGGCGGCGGAGGCCGGAGAGGGTGGGCATGCGGGGGTCGTCCCAGCCGTCGACGAGGTGGCGCTCGACGAGTTCGAGGAGCTTGCGCTTGCTCATCACGGTGTAGGTGAGGTTGAGGCGGGAGAACTCGATTTGGCGGGGGTGGCAGGGGGCGCTGGAGTGTTGGAGGAGCCAGTCGTAGAGGGGGCGGTGGGCTTCGAATTCGAGGGTGCAGATGCTGTGGGTGATGCCCTCGATGGCGTCGGAGTACCCGTGGGCCATGTCGTAGATGGGGTAGATGCACCAGGTGTCGCCGGTGCGGTCGTGGGGGACCTTTTTGATGCGGTAGAGGACGGGGTCGCGCAGATTGATATTGGGCGACGCCATATCGATTTTGGCGCGGAGGGTGCGGGAGCCGTCGGGGAAGGCGCCGTCGCGCATGCGGGCGAAGAGGGCGAGATTTTCTTCGGGGCGGCGGTCGCGGAAGGGGCTATTTTGGCCGGGTTCGGTGAGGGAGCCGCGGGAGGCGCGGACTTCGTCGACGGTGAGGTCGCAGACGTAGGCGAGGCCTTGGCGGATGAGTTCGAGGGCGAAGCCGTGGATTTGCTCGAAGTAGTCGCTGGCGTGGTGGAGGTGGGGGCCCCAGTCGAAGCCGAGCCAGCGGACGTCTTGCTGGATGCTTTCGACGTATTCGAGGTCTTCTTTGGCGGGGTTGGTGTCGTCGAAGCGGAGGTGGCAGCGGGAGCCGGGGTGGAGGGCGGCGTGTTCTTGGGCGAGGCCGAAGTTGAGGCAGATGGATTTGGCGTGGCCGATGTGGAGGTAGCCGTTGGGTTCTGGGGGGAAGCGGGTGATGATGGCGGGGTGTTTGCCGGTGCGGAGGTCTTCTTGGGCGATTTCGCGGATGAAATCGAGGGACTCGGTGGGGGCGGCGGGGGCGGGAAGGGACATGGCGGGGGGAATCATCCGGCGCGATGAGGCGGGCGGCAAAAGGAAAATGCGAGCTTGTTGCGGAGGCGTGAGGCTGGTGGGGGGGGATCAGTCGGGGAAGCCGGTGAGGGTGATTTTGCCGATGGCCTGACCGCTTTCGAGGAGGGCGTGGGCGTCGCCGGCTTGGGCGAAGGGGAAGACGTGGGGGTCGAGGAGGGAGTGGATTTGGCCGGAGGCGGCGAGTTGGCTGAGGTGGGCGAGGGTGCGGCCTTGGGCGGCACGGGGGCCGGGTTGGTTGTAGAGGAGGGGGATGATCATGAAGACGACGTGGAGAGAGACGCCTTTGGCGTGGAGGGGGGAGAGGTCGGCGGAGGTGCGGGTGGAGATGGAGACCACGGTGCCGCTGACGGCGACGGCTTCGAAGCAGCGGGCCACGTTGTCGCCGCCGACGGTATCGAAGACGACGTCGAAGCCGCTGCCGCCGGTGATGTCGCGGACGTAGTCGGGGACGGTTTGGTCGCGGTAGAAGATGACGCCGTGGGCGCCGAGTTGGCGGGCGAGGGCGGCTTTTTCGGGGGTGGAGACGGTGGCCCAGACTTCGGCGCCGCGGAGTTTGGCGAGTTGGATGGCGATTTGGCCGACGCCGCCGGTGCCGGCGTGGACGAGGACGCGTTGGCCGGGGCGGACGTGGGCGCGGGCGAGGCCTTCCTCGGCGGTGAGGCCGACGAGGGGGAGGGCGGCGGCGGCTTCCCAGGAGAGCTGGGCTGGGGCGGGGGCGCAGAGGTCGGCTTCGGCGAGCAGGTATTCGGCGAGGGCGCCGGGGTGGCCGACGACGCCGGCGCCGCAGGTGATGAGGCGGTCGCCGAGGTTCCAGGGGCTGTCGGGGCCGGTGGCGACGACTTCGCCGGCGGCGTCGCAGCCGAGGATCATGGGGTTGGGAGCGAGGGCGGCGAGGGCGCCGCGGCGGATTTTGGTGTCGATGGGATTGACGCTGGAGGCGCGGACGCGGAGGAGGACTTGGCCGGGGCCAGGGGCGGGGCGGGGGACGGATTGGAGGGCGAAGACGTCGGGACCGCCGAATTGGGTGGCGACGAGGGCGCGCATTAGTTGGCTCATGAGGGGGAGACTAGCGCTGGGTGGGCGGGCGTCCAGTTGGGAATTGCTGGGGGTGGCGGCGGCGGCAGGTGGCTCTTGCGTCGGGCGGGCAGGGGCTTATGGGAGGGGCATGTCAGGTATTATCATCAAGCCGCGCGCGCGCATTTTTCATGGACACGAGTGGGTTTACGGGGCGGAGGTGCAGAAAATGTTTGGGGACCCGCAGCCGGGAGACGTGATTACGCTCAAGGATTTTAAGGATCGCGGGTTGGGGAGTGCGATTTTTAATCCGAAGTCGCAGATTGTGGCGCGGCGGTTTTCGCGGCACCGGGAGGAATTGAGCCAGGATTTTTTTGCGCGGCGGCTGCGGCGGGCCTTGGCGTGGCGCAGTGCGTTGCCGGAGTTGGACATTCGGCTGTGCCGGATGGTGTGGAGTGAGAGCGACGGCTTGCCGGGGGTGATTTTGGATCGGTACGGTGATCACTTTGTGCTGCAGACCTTGACCTTGGCGATGGATTTGCGGAAGGAGCTCTTGGTGGCGGCCTTGGTGGAGGTTTTTGCGCCGCTGTCGGTGATTGAGCGCAACGACAGCCCGTCGCGCTTGGCGGAGGGGATGGAGCAGGTCACCGGGGTGCTGCACGGCAGCGCGCCGGAGGCTTTTCGGCTCACCACGCGCGATGGCTTGACGTTTTTGATCGACTTGATGGACGGGCAGAAGACGGGGATTTATCTGGACCAGTTGGACAACTACAGCCTGGTGGCGCGGCACGCCGCGGGCAAGCAGGTGTTAGACTGCTTCAGCAACCAGGGCGGTTTTGCGCTGGCCTGCGCCAAGGCTGGGGCCACTCACGTGACGGCGGTTGACGCCAGCGAGTCGGCGATGGCGGCGGCCAAGGCCAATGCGGAGGCGATGGGGGTGGCGGACCGGATGGAGTTTGTGGTGGGGAATGTGTTTGACTATCTGAAGGCGGCGGAGGCGGCGGGGTCGCGGTGGGATTTGATCGTGTTGGACCCGCCGAGTTTTTCGCGGAGCAAGAAGACGGTGGGAGATGCGCTGCGGGGGTACAAGGAGATCCACCTGCGGGCCTTGAAGCTGTTGGGGTCGGGGGGGCTGTTGGCGACGTATTGTTGTTCGCACCACGTGAGCACGGGGGAGTTTACCGATGTCATTCTGGATGCGGCGGTCGACGCCAAGAAGACCTTGCGGCGGCGGGAGATTCACGCGCAGCGGGCGGATCATCCGGTGTTGCCGTCGATCCCGGAGAGCGAGTATTTGCGGGGGTATCTTTACGAGTTGATGGCGGCCTTTTGAGCCGCGCGGGGGCGGCCGGCGCGGTGGACGCGGAGGCTGTAGCCGTTGCCGTTGGGGAAGGGCTCGACGGTGGCGGTGACTTCGAGGACGGGATAGCGCAGGGTGGCGAGGCCGAAGCGGCGGTAGGCGGGGCCGAAGAGTTCGGCTTCGATCATGCCGCTGCGGTCGGCTAGGGTGAGAAACTTCATGGGGTCGCCGCCGACTTGGTGGTGGACGCGGGAGACCACGGTGAGGCCGCAGAGGACCACGGTTTGGCCGACGAAGTCGGGGAGTCGATCGACGGGGCAGTAGGAATCCCAGGCGATGTGGGGGAACTGCTCGAGGGGGTGGGCGCTGACGGTGTAGCCGAGCAGGGCTTGTTCGGCGGCGAGGCGATCGGGGAGGGAGGGTTCGGTGGGGGGCGCGAGTTGGTCGAAGGGGAGGGCGGCGGGGGCGAGGAGCCAGTCTTCGTGGCTGCGGGATTCTTGTTGGCGGCGGCAGCGCTGGGCTTCCCAGAAGAGCTGGGTGCGGGGGGGGCCGAGGCGGTCGCAGGCGCCGACGCGGATGAGGGCTTCGAGTTCTTCGGGGGCGGGGTGGACTCTTTCGTGGAAGTCAGTGAGGCTTTGGAAGGGGCGATCCTCTGGGCGCTGGGCGGCGAGGGCGGCGAGGGTGCGGGCGGAGAGGCCCTTGAGGGCGGAGATGGGGACTTGGATGGCGCCGCGGCGGACTTGGAAGGTGGGGCCGGGGTCTTGGATGTTGGGGGGGAGGAGGCGGAGGCCGAGCCGGTGGCATTCCAAGACGTAGACGAGGGGGGAGTAGAAGCCTTTGCCGTGGGTGAGGACGGCGGCCATGAAGTGGGCGGGGTGGTAGTGTTTGAGCCAGGCGGCTTGGTAGGCTTCGACGCCGTAGGCGGTGCTGTGGGCCTTGTTGAAGGCGTAGCCGTGGAAGCTGGCGACGAGATCCCAGACGCGCTGGATGGTGGGTTCGGGGTGGCCGCGGGCGCGGGCGCAGCGGAGGAATTCCTCGCTCATTTCGGCGATGGCGTCGGGTTTTTCTTTGACCAGGGCGCGGCGGAGGAGGTCGGCGCGGCCGGGGGCCATGCCGGCGAAGGCCTCGCAGATTTGGAGGATGTGTTCTTCGTAGACGACGAGGCCGTAGGTGCTTTGGAGGCAGGGGATGAGGGAGGGGTGGGGGTACTCGGGGGATTCGAGGCCTTGGTAGAGGCGGCTGAAGCGGCCTTTTTTATCCTCGTTGGAGGCGCCCGGGCGGATGAGGCTGACGAGGGCGATGAGGCCGTCGATTTCGCGGACGTTGACCAGGGCGCAGAGGTTGGTCATGGCGGGGGACTCGATGTGGTGGACGGCGCGGGCGCCGCCGGAGGCGATCATGCGCCAGACCGCGGGGTCGTCCCAGGGTTGGAGGGCGGCGAGGTCGAGGGGGGGATGGGAGTGGGCGAGGGAGGCGAGGGCGTCGCGGAGCACGGCGAGGCCGCCCTGGGCGAGGATGTCCATTTTGATGAGGCCGATGGCTTCGACGGCTTCCATGTCGTAGTGGGAGGTGGGGTAGCCCTTGTGGCTGGCGAAGGAGGGACTGAGGTGGGCGATGGGTTGGCGGGAGAGGACGACGCCGCAGGGGTGCATTTTGGGGTAGCGGGGGCGGCCTTCGAGGAAGGCGGCCATGAGGACGGCGGTGCGGTAGGGTTCTTCGGCGAGGGGGAGGTCGGCGCACTCGGGTTGGGCGTGGAGGTGGGCGAGGAGGGCGCTGCCGGAGCGGGTGGGGCCGAAGCTGCTGGGGAGGCGCTGGGTGAGGCGGCGGATGTGGGATTCGGAAATGCCGAGGACTTTGGCGACGTCGGCGACGGCGGCGCGGGCGCGGAAAGTGGAGAAGCCGCCGACGATGGCGCAGTGGTGGGGGCCGTATTTTTGGAAGAGGAGGTCGACGACGTGGTCCTTGCGGTCGTGGGGGAAATCGACGTCGATGTCGGGCAATTTTTGCAGGGCCATGCGGTCGGGGTTGAGGAAGCGCTTGAAGTAGAGTTCGAAGCGGATGGGGCAGACCCCGCTGATGCCGAGGCAGTAGCAGACGAGGGAATCGGCGGCGCTGCCGCGGGTGATCCAGTCGATGCCGAGGCGGCGGCAGTCTTGGAGGAGGTCCCAGACGATGAGGAAGTAGTCTTCGTAGCCGACTTCGGCGATGATGCTGAGTTCTTCTTCGGCTTGGGCTTGGAGGGAGGGGGCTTGGAGTCCGTAGCGGGAGCGGAGGCCCTCCATGACGAGGTGGTGGAGGAAGGCGCGGGGGGATTGGCCTGAGGGCGGGCTCCAGGCGGGAAATTGGGGGGGGCCGAAGGGGAAGGCGAAGGAGCAGCGCTCGGCGATTTCGCGGGTGTGGGCGAGCAATTGGGGGGCAGCGGCGGCGAGTCTGGCGAGTTCGGCGGGGCTGCGGAAGTGGTAGGCGCCCTGGAGGCGTTTATCGGGGTGGGGCTGGGCGAGCAGGGTGCGGGTGCGGATGCTTTGGAGCAGTTGCCATTTGAGGCGGTCGGCGGGGGCGGCGTAGTGGATGCGGGGGCTGAGGACGGCGGGGAGGGAGGCGGGGAAGGGGGCGCGGGGGGAGGCGGCGGCGCCGTAGAAGCGGCCGGGGAAGAATTCCGCGAGGGTGGGATCGTCGCTGACGGCGAGGAGGCCGAGGGTGCGGTCGCGGAGTTGGTGGCGGGGGAGGGGGAGGCGTTGGCGGGCGGCGGCGCTGTCGTCGGGAGCCTCGGGGGGGCTGGGAGCGCTGAGGAGGTGGCAGAGGTTTTGGTAGCCGACGGCGTCTTGGACGTAGCAGAGGAGGGAGTGGGAGCCGATGCGGAGTTCGGCGCCGATGAGGGCTTGGATGCCTGCGGCGCGGGCGTGCTGGGCGAACTCGGGGGCGCCGTGGAGGTTGCCGGTGTCGGTGAGGGCGATGGCGGAGAGGCCGTGGCGGAGGGCGAGTTGGACGATGTCTTGGGGGGAGAGGGTGCTGTCGAGGAAGGAGTAGTGGCTGCGAAGGTTGAGGGGGACGGCGTCGAGGGCGGGCGGGGTTTTGGAGAAATAGCGGACGGGGCGGGGAGGTGGGGTTGGGGGAGGGGCGGCGGGGTCGCGGGGGCCCTCGCGGAGGCGGAGGTCGTGGCTGCGGAGGACGACGCCTTCGCCGTGTTGGAGGCGGAGGGCGTCGATGGTGCGGGCGAGGCTGCGGCGGGCGGGGCTGGCATCTGGGCGGTCGTCGAGGGCCAATTCGCCTTGGCGGTAGCCGACGTAGAGGTTGCTCAGTTTGAGGGAGACGAGGCGGAGAGAGACGCGGCGGCGCCAGGCTTGGCGGAGGAGGGGGCGGAGGCGGCTGTAGAGGTCGGACTCGAGGTCGGTGGGTTCCGCGAGGCTTTCGCTGCGCTGGTCTTCGGCCATGTCGTTGTAGCGGACTTTGACGGTGAGGGTGCGGATGCGGCGATTTTCGGCGCGGACCTTGGCCATGAGGCGATCGGCCATGCGGCGGAGGAGGGCTTCGAGGTAGTCTTCGTCGGTGAGGTCGACGGGGAAGGTTTCTTGTTCAGCGAAGGAGCGGGGGGCTTGTTTGGCGAGGACGAGGGGGCGTTCGTCGATGCCGCGGGCGAAGTCGAGGATGGCGGGGGCCTGGCGGCCGAGGAGGAGTTCGAGCAAGTCGAGGGGGGTTTGGGCGAGGTGGCCGATGTCGCGCAGGCCGGCGGCGTCGAGGCGGTCGGCGGTTTTGGGGCCGATGCCGGGGAGCCATTTGTGGGGGAGGGGGTGGAGGAAGGCGAGTTCGGAGCCTGGGGGGACTTCGATGAAGGCCTGAGGTTTGCGGAGTTTGGAGGCGATTTGGCTGATGAGTTTGCTGGTGGCGATGCCCTCGCTGACATTGATTTTGAGTTTTTGGCGGATGGCGTGGCGGATGGTTTGGGCGATTTCGCGGGGGGGGCGCTTGGCGCCGGAGAGGTCGAAATAGCCTTCGTCGATGCCGGTCACTTCGACGTCTGGGGTGAAGTCAAAGGCGTAGGCGAACATCCACTGGGAGAATTGTTCGTAGCGCTGGTAGTCGCCGGGGAGGACGATGAGTTGGGGGCAGAGTTGGCGGGCGCGGGCGGTGGGCATGGGGGTGTAGACGCCCATGCGGCGAGCTTCGTAGGAAGCGGAGGCGATGATGCCGCGGGCCTCGCCGCCGACGGCGATGGGTTTGCCGCGGAGACGGGAGTCGGCGGCTTGCTCTACGGAAGCGAAGAAGGCATCGGCGTCCAGGTGGACGATGGAGCGAGGCATGGCGGATTATTTTTTAGCTGGGGGGGTGCGCAGGAGCATGCGGACGACGCCCTGGACCATGAGTTCGCGGAGGGGGATAAGGTTGGGGTAGAGGGGGTTTTCGGCGCGGAGGAAGGGGCGGCCGCGGTCGAGGAGGAAGGTTTTGAGGGTGCTTTGGCCGTCGATGAGGGCGGCGACGACGTCGCCTGGTTTGGGGTCGGCGTTTTGTTCGAGGATGACGATATCGCCGTCGAGGATGTGTTTTCCGATCATGGAGTCGCCGGTGACTTTGAGGGCGAAGACTCTGCTGGAGCGGGGGATGCGGAGGCCGTCGAGGTCGACGTGGATGAGGCCGTCGGGGTCTTGGGAGCGGAGGTCGGCGAGGCCTGCGGGGATGGCGCCGAGGAGGGGGATGGGGGTGATGCGTTTGGCGGTTTCGCGGGGGAGGCGGAGGGAGCGGGCGGCGCCGCTGGCTTTTTCGAGGCAGCCTTTGCGCTGGAGGGCGTTGAGGTGGAGTTGGACCGAGCTGGAGCTTTTGAGGTGGAGGTGGTGGGCGATTTCGCGGACGGTGGGGGCGGGTTGGCCTTGGTCGAGGCACTGGCGGAGGTGGTCGAGGACTTGTTGTTGGCGGGGGGTGAGCGGGGACATGGAGCAGGCGTTCGGTATCGAACACCTGTTCGCTATTGGGCGGGGAAGTCAAGCGGGGGGGGAGGCGGCGGGGCGCGGGAGGGATCTTTTGGGGGACAAAGGGGCTGAAGGGGAGTAGGGTAGGGGGGTGCCAGTGGTCGACTCTTCTTTTTCTCCGCCGCGCCTGCTGCGTTCTGGGCATGGGGCGACGCTATTGGGGGCGCTGTTGCCGGGGCGGCCTGGGGGGTGGACGGGGTGGGAGCGGCTGGAGTTGGAAGACGGAGATTTTTTGGATTTGGGGTGGCGTCGGGGGGGGGCGGGGCGGCTGGCTATTTTGCTGCATGGGTTAGAGGGCAGCCTGGAGTCGGTGTATATGCGGGGGATGGCGGCCAGCCTGGGCGGGGCGGGGTGGGATGTGCTGGGGTGGAACTACCGGGGCTGCGGGGGGATTCCGAACCGCCTTTTGCGGTCCTACCACAGCGGGGAGACGGGGGACGTGGGGCGGGTGGTGGCGCGGGCGGCGCGGGATTATGGGCGGATCGCGCTGGTGGGGTTTAGTTTGGGGGGCAACATGGCGTTGAAGTATATCGGGGAAGCGGGGCGGCACCCGGCGGTGGGGGCGGTGGCGGCGATTTCGGCGCCGGTGGATTTGGCGTCGAGTGCGCGGGCGCTGGATGAGCGGCGGGGGAATCGGCTGTATTTGCGGCGCTTTTTGGGGACTCTGGTGGCGAAGACGGTAGCCAAGGCGGCGCGGTTTCCCGGGCCTTTGGAGGCGGCGCGGGTGAGGCGGATTCGGAGCATTCGGGCCTTTGACGAGGAGGTCACGGCGCGGCTGCACGGGTTTGCGGGGGCGGAAGACTATTGGGAGCGGGCTTCGGCGGGGCCGCATTTGGCGGGGCTGGAGGTGCCGAGTCTGTTGTTGAATGCCTTAAATGATCCGCTGTTGGATGCGCCGTCCTTCCCAGTGGAGGCGGCGGAGGCGAATCGGCACTTTTTTTTGGAAGCGCCGGCGCACGGGGGGCACGTTAGTTTTCACGACTTCCGGCGCGGGGTTCGGCCTTGGCACGAGGGCCGGGTGGTGGCGTTTTTGGAGGAGCAGGTCCCGGGGCGGGGGGACGCGCTGGGCTAGGCAGGTTTAGGGAGGCTTTTGGGGCGGGGGCCTCCGGGGCTTTTTTGTCGAGCGGGAGCTCAGTCTTCGCCGAACATGTCCCAATTGGGGGGGAGGCGGATGCCGACTTCGGAGAATTCTTTTTCGGCGGCGCTGCGGCGGGCGCTGCGGTGGTCCTGGTACTGTTGTTGTTGTTCGGGGCGGAGGACTTGGAGGATGGCGTCGTCGCGGGACTGGCCGGGGCTGAGGGCGGCGGGGTCGCCGGTGAGACCTTCGAGTTTCATGGAGGGGTCGAATTGGGGGGAGCTGCGGGCCATGAGGGCGAAGACTTGGTCTTGCTGGGCGTCGTCGAGGGCCACGATGCTGTTGAGGCGGCTGACTTGGCGGTCGGCCTCGGACTGGACTTGTTCGAGGCGCTGCTGGAGGCGGTCGGACTGGTAGGTGGCGAGGTCTGGGCCTTGGAGGGTGGTGGCCATGAAGGCGTCGAGGCCGTCGTCGGGGCGTTTTTGGCGACCGGCCTTGATGATGTCTTCGAGGGTGGTGTTGTCGCGGGCGTTGAACTCGCGGGAGGCGGCGAGTTGTTGTTCGAGTTGGTTTTTTTGCCAGAGGCGGAGGGCGTCTTGTTGGGCGGGGGTGAGGTGGTATTTGCGGGTGAGGTCGGCGAGGATGAAATCTTGGTGGCGGCGGAGGTCCTTGCGCTGGAGGCGTTCGAAGATGGGGGAGAGGTCGCGGAGGGCGGGTTTGGCGGCCTGGTAGACGTCGTTGAGGTCGACTTCGCGGCCGTCCTTGAGGTCTTCGACGAGGGAGCGGGCGCCGCGGGCGAGTTTTTGTTGGGTGGTGGCTTGGGGTTGGGGAGCGCGGGCCTCGGCGGCGGCGAGGAGGACGCGGGAGCGGGTGAGTTCGCGGTCGAGGTCGGCGAGGCGGGCTTCGAGGGAGCCGGGTGGGGGCGGGAAGCTTTGCTGGAAGAGGGCGGCGCCGGAGAGGCCGACGAGGAGTCCGATGCCGAGCAGGAGGGGGGCGCGCATGGGGAGGAGTGTAGGGTGGGGAAGGGGAGCGCTGCAAGGCGTGGTTGGGGGGGCGCGGGGGAGGCGGCGGAAAGAGTTGCCACGCGGGGGGATGGGTGCTTTGGTGGGAGGGTTTAGGCTTTGGGTTATGTCTAGTGCGGCGATACAAATCAAGGACCTGCGGGTGGACTACGGGGACTTCGTGGCGGTGGACGACGTGAGTTTGGAGGTCGGGGCCGGGGAAATTTTTGGGTTAGTGGGGCCGAATGGGGCGGGGAAGACGAGCACTTTTCGGGTTTTGGCGACCTTGATGGAGCCGACGTATGGGTCGGTGCGCTTGGCGGGGGTGGATATCTTTGAAGAGCCCGAGGCGGCGCGGCGGGTCATGGGGTATATGCCGGACTTGGCGCCGGTGCCGTCGGATTTAAAGGTGTGGGAATTTTTGGATTTTTTTGCGGAGGCGCATGCCTTAGGGAGCGCGGGGCTGCGGCGCGAGCGGGTCGAGGAGTGCCTGGGGCAGGTGAATTTGCTGGAGAAGCGCGGGGTCTATTGCCAGACCTTGTCCCGGGGGCAGACCCAGAGGTTGGTGCTGGCGAAGACCTTATTGCATCGGCCGCGGGTGTTGATTTTGGATGAGCCGGCGAGCGGGATGGATCCGCTGTCGCGGCGGCAGTTGCGGTTGGCGCTGCGGGGATTGGCGGCGGGGGGGGCGACGGTGATCGTGAGTTCGCATATTTTGAGCGAGTTGGCGGAGATGTGCACGTCGCTGTGCGTGATGCAGCGGGGGCGGCTGTTGGCTTCGGGGACGGTGGATGAGGTGCGGGGGCTGCTGGGGCGGGTGGAGCGGACGGTGTCGGTGGGGGTGTTGGAGCGGGAGGCGGAGGCCTTGGCGTGGTTGGAGGGGCGGGCGCAGGTGGCGGAGGCGCAGCGGGTGGGGGGGCGGATCACGTTCCGGTGGTCGGGGGATGCGCGGGAGCAGGCGGGGCTGTTGGCGGGGCTGGTGCGGGAGGAATTTTTGGTGTGCGCCTGGGAGGAACAGAAGTCGAGTTTTGAGGAAATTCTGATGGACGTGGCTGCGGCTGCGGAGACCCCAGCCCTGGAAGTGTGATGAGCGAGTTAGCTTTAGAGACTTGTCCGGAGCGGCGCCGGTGGTGGAGCAACCCGATCTGGCGGCGCTATGCGCGGTCGCGGCTGCGGCCGCAGGCCTTGGGGGTGGGGCTGCTGCTCATTTGGATTTCGGCGGGTTTTCTGTTTTTTTTCACCCGGACCTTGGGGGCGTACCGCTTTAAGTTGGGGGTGGTGGACGCGGAGCGGGCGCCGCTGGTTCCGCTGTTGGTGCTACAGGCGATCTTGTTATTTTTTGTGGGGACCGGGCAGGTGGCGGGGGGGATCACGGCGGAGGCGGACGAGGGGACCTTGGACTACCAGCGGCTTTCGCCGATGCGGCCGCTGGCCAAGGTGCTGGGGTACTTGCTGGGCTTGCCGCTGCGGGAATGGTGTCTTTTTGGGGCCACGCTGCCCTTTACGGCCTGGGGGCTGTGGCGGGGCGAGGTGGGGGTGGGGACGTGGTTGCCGGTGTACGCGGCGCTGGTGTCCTCGGCGATTTTGTACCACCTGACGGGCCTGGTGGCGGGGACGGTGGTGAAGAACCGGCGTTGGGCGTTTTTGATTTCGCTGGGGGCGGTTTTCTTGCTGTATACGGTCATTCCGCAGGCGGCCAAGTTTGGGCTGGTCTTTTTCAAGTATTTGACGCTGTGGCCGGTGATTGATGAGAATCTGGCCAATTTGCTGCCGCGGGAAGCTGGGGGGGTGTGGCGCTTGGCGAAGTCGTTTGAGCCGGAAGTGCGTTTTTTTGGGCTGCGGTTTTCGGAGGCCGTGTTTACGTTGTTTTCGCAGGGGGTATTGAGTTTGACCTTGGGGGTGATGTTGTGGCGGCGCTGGCGGCGCGCGGAGTCGCATTTGTTGGGCAAGGGGTGGGCGCTGGGGGTTTTTGGGTGGATGCAGTTGGTGCTTTTGGGGAATGCCTTGCCGCTGATTGAGCCGGGGCTGCTCTTTCCGTCGCGGCAGTTTTCGCGGCGGTATCTTCCGAAGGAAAACTGGGAGCCGGCCGTGGGCGAGGCCTTGGGGATGATCGGGCTGTATGGATTGGTGACGCTGCTGCTGATGGTGGTGCTGACGGTGATCATCACGCCGAGCGTGGAGACGCAGGTGCGTGGGCTGCGGCGGGGGCACCGTTTGGGGTGGCGGCGTCTGCCGTGGTTTTCCGATGCGGCGTCATCGTTTCCGTTTGTGGTGTTGATGGCGCTGGTGGGGGCGGCGGGGTGGACGGTATTTGCGGAGCGGTTGATGGGCTCGAGTTGGTTTGCGGGGCACCCGCTGGGGGCGCAGGCGGGGCCGACCTTGGCCTTGGTGCTGTTGGGCGCTGGGCTGAGTTGTCAGGCGATCCTGGAGGGCTGGGGGGGGCGGCGGCTCTTTTTGGCGGCGGTGTTTGCGGGAGTGGTGCCGCTGCTAGCGGGGGGGATCGTGGGGACGGTGGGGAGTCGTTCGCTGGTGTCGGCGACGTGGTTGGTGGGGCTTTCGCCGGTGGCGGCGCCGGGATATGCGGTGGCCTGCCTGCTGCCTACGGTGGACTGGCCGCCGGAGGTGGCCTTGGCATTGCCGCGCGCTTTTTGGTTTTGGCAGGGGCTGACGGGGCTGCTGGGGTGCTGGCTGCTGGTGCGGCTGCGGCAGATTCGGCGGGCGCGGGCGGTGGCGGTGGCGGCAACGGGTCGGGGGGCAGTTTAGGGCAGGAGGAGTTGGACGGGCAGGTGGTCGCTGAGGTCGATGGATTGGGGCACGGCGCTGGCGGTGAGTTCGCCGAAGCCTTTGACGAAGAGGTAGTCGAAAGTGGTGGGTTCGAAGCGGCTGCCGGGTTCGGGGCGCCAGGTGAGGCGCTGGTCGCGGGGGACGCCTTGCCAGGAGTTGTGGAGTCCGGCGCGGGTGAGGATAGCGACGGCGTGGCAGAGGGGAAATTGGCCGTCGTGGTTGGTGTTGAAGTCGCCGCCCGCGAGCCAGGCTTTGATGGGGAGGCTGCGGTAGGCGAGTTGCATGGCCTTCATGTGGCCGAGGAGTTGGTGGGCTTGATCGTTGCGGATGGCGGCGACGTCGGCGGCGCCTTCGGGGGTATCGCTGCCGCGGTTGGACTTGAGGTGGTTGCCGTAGATCATGAGGAGTCCGGCGGGGGCTTGGAGGGCGGCGAAGGAGAAGCCGCGGGAGATATGGGGAACGTTGGCCTTCCAGGCTTCGGACCAGGCGCCTTGGCAGGGGAGTTTGGAGGCGATGCCGATTTGTTGGGGGCGGATTTCGCGGGTTTGGGGGTCGAGGAAGCTGCTGACGACGTGGACGACGAGGCCTGGGACGGCGGAGCAGAGGAGGTGGAAGGCGTTCCAGTCGTTGATTTCGACGCCGATGAAGATATCGGGGTTCATGGCCTGGAGGGCGGCCTGACCGGCTTTGAGGTGGGCGGCGGCCTCGGGGGCGGAGGCGGTGGGGCGTTTGCCGGGGAACCACTCCAGGTTCCAGGAAATGACTTTGAGGGGTGGGCTCTGGGCCCAGGCGGGGCGGAGGCAGGCGAGGAGGAGACAGAGCAGGAGAAATTTCATGGGGTGGTGGCGCAGGGGGGCCTTGGCGCCGGGCGAGGGGCGCGGCCGGGCGGAGTGCGCGGGGCGCGGAGGGGCGCCGCAGCCCTTGGGGGCGGGCGCGGGGGCTCAGTGGTTGAACATGAACTCTTTGGAATTGAGCAGGGCCCAGAAGAGGTCCTCGAGGACGGGGAGGGCGTCTTCGGGTTTGGCGGCGATGGCGTTGAGGACGGGTTTGAGTTCGGCTTCGGCGGGAGGGCGGGTGAAAGCGCGCTGGTAGAGGAGGTGGACGACTTCGGCGGGGGATTTTTTTTGTTCGAGGAGGCTGCTGACGAGTTTGCCCTCGGCGATGCGCTGGGAGGTGATGTCGCCGTTCATGAGGTGGAGGGCCTGGCCGAGGTTGGGGTCCATTTTGACTTCGCAGGAGCAGACGCTGGCGCGCTCGGCGCGGCCGAAGGTGCGGAGGAAGTAGTTGGAGACATTGCCGTCGGCGATTTGGACGGCGCGGGCGCCCTGGGGCAGGCCGTCGAATTTATTTTGGGTCTGGGTGACTTGGGTGAGGGTATCGAGCATGACCTCGGCGCGCTGGCGGCGGAGGAGGGAGTGGGAGAAATTGCGTTCGTCGCTGCTATTGGAGTCGTTGAGGTGGGTGCTGAGTTGGTAGCTGCGGCTGTTGCAGATGTCGCGGACGAGGCGTTTGAAATCGTATTGGTACTCGGTGAAGCGCTTGCCGAGGGCGTCGAGGAGTTCGGGGTTGGAGGCGGGGTTGGAGACGCGGACGTCGTCGACGGGCTCGATGATGCCGACGCCGAAGAAGTGGCTCCAGATGATGTTGGAGAGGTTTTTGGCGAAGAAGGGGTTTTCGGGGCTGGCGAGCCACTGGACGAGGACCTTGCGGCGGTCTTCGGCGGGTTTTTCGGGGACGATGCCGCCGAGGAACTTGGGCTTGGTGGGCTGTTTGGTAACGAGGTGGTTTACTTCGCCGGAGCGGGAGTCGAAGACGACGGTTTCGCGGGGGTCTTCGGCTTGTTTGCGGCCGATTTGGGAGAAGAAGGCGGCGAAGCCATAGTAGTCGTCCATGGTCCAGCGGTCGAAGGGGTGGTTGTGGCACTGGGCGCACTGGAGGCGCATGCCCATGAAGACCTGGGCGACGTTTTCGGCGACTTTGAGGGTATCGCGCTCGATTTGGAAGTAGTTGGTGGCGGGGTTGGTGAAAGTGCCGCCGGTGGAGCCGAGGAGTTCTTGGACGATTTGGTTAAAGGGGACGTTTTTGGCGAGGCGTTCCTTGAGCCAATTGAAGTAGAGTAGGGTGGATTTGTAGCTGACCTGGTTGGTGGCGTTGGTGCGGATTTGGAGCAATTCGGCCCATTTCATGACCCACATTTCGATGAATTCCTTGCGGCCGAGGAGTTCGTCGACGAGGCGGGCGCGCTTGTCGGGGGCGGGATCGGCGAGGAAGCGGGCGCTGACCTCGTCTTCGGGGAGGAGGCCGATGATGTCGAGGGAGGCGCGGCGGAGGAAGGTGGGATCGTCGCAGAGATCGGAGGGCAGGATGCGCAGCTTGTGGAGTTTTTCGTGGACGAGGTGGTCGATGTAGTTGTTTTCGGGTACGGTGGGGCGAGCGTAGGACAGTTTGTCGGGGATGACGATGACTTGGCTGCCGACGGTGAAGGTGCCGAAGCGGGCCATGACGAAGGCTTCGCCGCGGGCTCCGGCGGTGATTTGGCCTTGTTTGGAGGCGAGGACGGAGGGGTCGTTGTTGGACTTGAAGACGGCGAGGGGGGTGATGTCGCGGTCGGTGCCGTCGGAGTAGGTGGCGCGGACGGTGAACTGGAGGGTGGCGCCTTGGCCTTCGAGGACGGCGCTGGGGGGAAAGATTTCGACGTTTTTCAGGGTGGCGACGGTGGGGGGGTCGTAGGGGACGGCGTTGGCGACCCATTCGCGGAGGACCTGGAATTCGGGGCTGGTGGGCTCCATGAGCTTGCCGCCGGTGTGGGGGACGCTGTTGATGGATTTGGTGATGAGGAGGCTGTCCTCGGGGACGCCCAAATTGATGCGGCGGCCGCTGAGTTCTTGGGTGAGGCGGTAGTGGTCGCCGACGGGGTCGAAGCCGAAGAGGGAGAGGCGGAAGCCGTCCTGGCCGCGGGCGGCGCCGTGGCAGGAACCGGTGTTGCAGCCGTTGCGCATGAAGACGGGCATCACGTCGAGGGTGAAGCTGACGGGGCGGTCGGCGGCGGCTCCTGCTACGGTGACGGGGATGGTGACGGATTGGCCATCCCAGGCCACGGTGAGGGTGGTGGCTCCGTCTTTGAGGGGCGTGAGGCGGCCGCCTTTGAGTTCGGCGAGGGAGGGGTCGGCGAGGGTGAGGGTGGCCTGGGCGGTGACGTCGGTGGTGACGTCGTCGGTGCTGGTGGCGACGGCGACGAGGCTGTGGAAATCGCGGCGGGACTCGAGGGCGAGGTGGTCTGGGTAGACGGCGAGGGAGCGGATGGGGGCGGCGCTGGCGGCGGGGAGGGCGAGGGCGACGAGTCCGAGGGAGCGGAGGAAAGTGGACATGGACTTAGGGGTGGGGGGAAACGGGACTGAAGGGACCAAGCGGCTATTTGGCGGCTTGGGCTTGGCGGAGTTGCTCGAGGCGGGAGAGGGGTTTGGCGGCGGGGGCAGGGGCAGGGGCCTCGGTTTTGGCGGTTTCGGGGGCGGCGGGGGGCGGGGTGGCGGGGGCTGGAGGGGGTGGGTCGATGCGGAAGATGCCGCCTTGGCCGATGGTGTGGGGGATGGGGAAGCCGTTTTCCATGATGATGGCCTGGCAGAAAAGGTTTTGGTGTTTTCCGGCGGGGCTATCGGCGGCGGTGGTGATGGGGAAGCGGAGGTCTTTGTCGGCGGCGGTGAAGGTGCGCTCGACGGTGGAGACTTTAGCGGGGAGTCCGAGGAGGTTGATTTTGGCGGAGCCGGTAAAGGATTTGGCGATTTCGAGGGAGCAGAAAATTTCGCCTGGTTTGCCTTGTTCGGCGGCGCCCATTTCCATTTTCATGGTGAGGTAGGGGGGGGCGACGGTGAGTTCGGCGAAGGGGGCGGCGTTGAAGACGGTACCGCCGTTGACGGTGGTTTCGCCGAGCACGGTGAGGCGCCAGGCCTTGGCGGGGGCATCGCCGGTGGCGGTGAGTGGGTAGGTGGCCTCGGTTTGGTCGGCGGGGATATCGATGGTGCCGGGGCTGCTGATGCCCGGGGGGTTCCACATGAGGCGGACGGTGATGGGAGCCTTGAAGCCTTCGGCGCGGGTGGCCTTGATTTTCAACTCCATGGTGCCGCTTTGGACGAGGGGGACGGAGGGCTTGACGATGGTGAGGGAGAAGGGGGCGGGCTCGGTCACGGCCACGGCCAAGGTGGATTGGACGGAGGTGATGTAGGGGGTTTGGTTGGGTTCGCCCTGCACGAATTCGATGTTTTGAACGAAGCGGGAGGGGATGATTTGGTCTGGCAGGGCGGATTTGGCGGTGAGTTTGGCGAGGGAGGCGGCGCGGGGGGCGTCGGGGGCGGCGGTGAAGAGGAGGGCTTGCTGGGTGATGCCGTCGGGGAGGGGGTCGAATTCGACGGAGACACCTGGGGGGAGTTGGGTGCTGTCCCAAGTGACGGCGCCGCCGCAGTTGACACGGTCGACGTTGACGAGGGAGGCGTAGTGTCCGCCGCTGGTGAGGGGAATGAGTTGGCGGAGTTGGCTGTCGACGCGGTCGATGCGGGTGAGGTAGGCCTTGAGGGAGGGGCTGGGGGGAGTGAGTTCGACGCGGTAGACGAAGTCGGGGGCGCCGCGGGCCAATTGGTCGCGGATGCGGAGGGCGAAGGTGCCGTCGGCGGGGATGGTAAAGGCGGCGAGGCGGCTATCGGGAATGGGGCCGTTGTCGTCGTTGCCGCCTAAGTTGGCGCCGTCGGCGTTGTAGAGTTCCAACACGGGGTCGAGGGCGGAGCGGAGGGAGCGCGCGAAGACTTGAAAGTCAATTTTCTGGTCCTTTTTGGCGGCGAAAAGGAACCAGTCTTCGTCGCCGGGGGATTCGATGATGCCGCTGAAGGCGGTGGGGAGGGGGGCGGGGTTAGGTTGGTGGGCCTTGGCTTCGGCGAGGGAATTGTTGGGCCCGGCCTCGAGGAGATTGGGGAGGGGGGAGACGCGGAAGAGGTTGGGGGAGGGGGAGGAGACGCCGTTGAGGGAGGCGTAGAGGGGGAGGTCTTGGGGGGCGTCGGCGGGGACGGCGATGGTTTGGGTGATGGGGCCGCTGGGGTCGCCGAGGAAAGTGACGGCGGTGGAGGTGCCGGGTGGGCCGCCTGGGGGGTAGATGGTGGTGGGGCGGGGGAAGGCGCCGAGGTGGACGCGGTAGTGGGCGCTGTCGTTGCCGGCGTAGGAGGAATCGCGCACCTCGATGTAGTAGGTACCGTCTTCGGGGGCGATGATGGACGCGTGGGGGTCTTGGACGAGGAGGGCGGAGTCGTCGCAGGTGGCGAGTTCGAATTTTTTGCTGTCGAGGATGGCGAGGTAGGGGTCCCAGAAGGAGGAGCCGAGGCGGATGCCTTCGACTTCGGCGCTGATGCGCTGGCCTTTTTTGGCGACGATTTTGAAGTAATCGACGTCTTCGTTGCGGGCGATGCCGGTGAGGGTGGAGCTGGCGGTGGCGGCCTGGGCGGTGGCGAACTGGTTGTTGGGCTCGACCTCTTCGAGGCTGGGCCAAGGGCCGACCCAGAAGCTGCGGGCGTAGCTGAGGCCGCTTTTGGTGCGGACGCGGAAGAGGTGTTCGCCGGGGGGGCAGGCGGGATCGATTTGGAGGCCGGCCTTGAGGGCGGTGGCGGACTCTACTTTAAAATCGACGACGTGAATGAGGGGGGAGTAGGAGATGATTTCCTCGGCGTCGTCGAGTCGAGCGCCGAGGAGGGAGACGGGAATGGTGGTGCCGACTTGTCCCCCGCGGGGCATGAGGGCGTTGAGGTCGGGGGAGGCCGCTTGGGAAAGGGAAGCGGCCGCCAGCAGGGCAGGCAGGGCGAGGCGCATAGGGGTGAGGGGAAGGGTCAGGCGATGATCTCCTTAATCACTTTGCCGCCGTCGCAAATTTCGATGGGGCGGTCTCCTGGGGCCATGAGTTCCTTGTCGGCGTTGATGCCGAGTTGGTGGTAGACGGTGGTGGCGAGGTTTTCCACGGTCATGGGGTCGTTTTCGGGTTCGGCGGCGAGGGCGTCGGAGGATCCGTAGACCATGCCTTTTTTGAGGCCGCCGCCGGCGAGGACGACGGAGAAGACTTTGGGCCAGTGGTCGCGGCCGCCGGTGGCATTGATTTTGGGGGTGCGGCCGAATTCGGAGGTCACCATGACCAGGGTGCTGTCGAGGAGGCCGCGGTCGGAGAGGTCGCGGATGAGGCGGGCGAAGGCCTGGTCGAAATTGGGGACTTGGCCGGACATGGCCCCTTTGACGTTGTCGTGGTGGTCCCAACCGCCGTAGGTGACGGAGACGAAGCGGACGCCGGCTTCGACGAGGCGGCGGGCCATGAGGAGGCGTTGGCCGGCGTCGTGGCGGCCGTATTCGTCTTTGAGGGCGGCGGTTTCTTTTTCGAGGGCGAAGGCTTCGCGGGCTTGTTGGCTGCTGACCAGTTTGTAGGCGTCCTGGTAAAAGGTGTCCATGGCGTCGAGGGAGTCGGATTTCTCGAGGGCCTTGAAATGGGAATCGACGGAGGTGAGGAGGGAGCGGCGGCGGCTGAAGCGCTCGTCGGTGAGGCCGCCGGGGAGGGCGAGGTCGCGGACTTTAAAGCTGCCGCTGGCGGGGTCGGCGCCGAGGCTGAAGGGGCCGTAGGCGGAGCTGAGGTAGCCGCTGCCGGCGAATTCGTTGGGTTGGTTGGGGATGCAGATGTAAGGGGGGAGGTTGTTGCGCGAGCCGAACTCGTGGGAGATGACACTGCCGAAGCTGGGGTAGGAGAGGGCGGGGCTGGGGCGGTAGCCGGTGAACATGTTGTGGACGCCGCGCTCGTGGGCGGCTTCGCCGTGCGTCATGCCGCGGACGAAGATGAGTTTATCGGCGACGGCGGCGGTATTTTTCCACAGTTCGCCGATTTGGATGCCTTCGACGTTGGTGTTGATGCTGCCGAGGGGGCCGCGGTATTCGGGGGGGGCGAAGGGCTTGGGGTCCCAGCTTTCTTGGTGGGCCATGCCGCCGGGGAGGAAGATGTGGATGATGCTTTTGGCCTTCCCCTCGACGGAGGGGTAGTTTTTAATTTCAGCCTGGGCCTGGAGGCGGAAGTAGTCCGAGAGCGTTAAGCCGAGGGCTCCGCAGACGCCGACGTGGAGGAAGCCGCGGCGGGACAGGCGGCTGGCAAAGGAGGGGGAGGGGAGGGACATGGTCGGGGCTTGGGGAATGGGTGCTTTTTTAAGATACTGCTCTTTTGGGGCGGTACCAAGGGGCGATTTTATAGGGGATTGCCGGATCCGGCGCGGGCGGGGTTGGCGGTGCGGGGAGGGATTAGGCGTGCATTAGGTCTTCGATTTCGGCGGCTTCGATGGGGATATCGGCCATGAGGTCGACGGGGCCCTTGGCGGTGACGAGGATATCATTTTCGAGGCGGATGCCGAAGCCCTCGTCGGGGAGGTAGATGCCGGGTTCGACGGTCATGACCCAGCCGGCCTGGATGGGTTGGCCGGCTTCGGCGAGGTCGTGGACGTCGAGGCCGAGGGGGTGGCCGACGCCGTGCATGAAGTAGCGCTTAAGGGCGGGGCGGTCGGGGTCCTGTTTTTTGACGTCCTTGGGGAGGATGAGGCCGAGTTGGAGGAGTTCCTCTTGCATGAGGAGTTCGGCGTGGCGTTGCCAGTCGCGGGGGAGGGTGCCGGGGACCAGGGCGGCGATGGTGCCGCGGAGGACGCGGAGGACGGCTTGGTAGATTTGTTTTTGGCGCCGGGAGAATTTGCCGCTGACGGGGATGGTGCGGGTCATATCGGCGGCGTAGTTGGCGTAGGCGGCGCCGACGTCGAGGAGGAGGACGTCGCCGCGGCGGCAGGTCTGGTCGTTTTCCAAGTAGTGGAGGACGTTGGAGTTTTTACCGGAGGCGATGATGGGGTTGTAAGCGAAGCGGCCGCGGCGGCGGATGAATTCGTGGGCGAATTCGGCTTCGACTTCGCATTCGTTGACGCCTGGTTTGACGAATTTGAGGACGCGGAGGAAGCCCTCGCGGGTGAGGCTGCAGGCTTCTTTGATGAGGTCGACTTCGGGGGCGGACTTGACGGGGCGCAGGCGGTGCATGTGGCGGGCCAAGCGGTCGTAGTGGTGGAGGGGGAAGGCCTCTTGGATGTCGCGGATGAAGCGGGCGTCGCGGGTCTGGACTTGGATGCTGGCGCGGGCGTGTTCGTTGCTGTTGAGGAAGACGGTGTTGGCCTGGCACATGAGGAGGCGCAGCATGGAGGGGAATTCCTGAAGCCACATCACGGTGCGGATGCCGGAGGTGCGGCGGGCTTCTTCCTTGTTGAGTTTGTGGCCCTCCCAGACGGCGATGTGGTCGCTGGTTTCTCTGAGGAAGAGGATTTCCCGGTGTTTTTCTTCGCAGGCGTCGGGGAAGAGGAGGAGGATGGACTCCTCTTGTTCGACGCCGGTGAGGTAGAAGAGGTCGGAATTGGGGACGCCGGTGAGGGTGGCGTCGGCGTTGGCGGGGGGGATGTCGTTGGCGTTGAGGAGGGCCAAGCTGCCGGGGGGGAGGAGGGCTTCGAGGCGCTGGCGGTTGGCGCTGAAGAGGGCGGAGGAGATGGGGTGGTGGCGCATGGATGGGGATTTCTTTAGGGCGGGACGGGCCAAAGAAAAATGGAAATGAACTGAGAAAATGGGCGAGGCGGGATATAAAAAAAAGCGGGGGCGGCGGGATACCAGGCCGCCGCCCCCTCACCGACACCAAAGGGGCCAAATCGCATGATTTTCCCCCGCGACGGCGCCGCAAACAGGCGCGCCCGCCCGTCTTTGGAGCGCACTTCGGAAAGAAAAGCGCTCGCGCCGTCCCTTATTCTTCCGCTCGGCGGCGGCTGGCGTTACAGCTTTTTTGCGGCTGAGGAGCTTTTTTTTTGCGGCGGGGGGAACTGGAGAAAGTCCGTCCTTTCTCTTGACACTCCCGGCTGGGGCTCTTAGCGATGCCTCCCATTTTCTGCTTTTCGCTCCAACTCCCCTACCTCCATGGCCACGGTCCAACTCATCCTCAAAGAACAAATCGCCCACCTCGGATCCGAGGCTGATATCGTGACCGTCAAAGCGGGTTACGCCCGGAACTTCCTGGTCCCGTCCGGCAAGGCCTACTTGGCCAATTCGAGCAACCTGCGCCACGTGAACAACCTCAAGGCGCGCCGCGCCGAGCGCGAGGCGGGTGAAAAGCTGGAGGCCCAAAACTTGGCTGGCAAGATCCGCAAGTCGGCCATCAAATTGGAATTGGCCACCGGCCAGGGCGGCAAGGCCTTTGGTTCCATCACCACCAGCGACATCGCCGATGCCATCCTCGCCCAGGCCGGAGTTAAGGTCGACCGCCACGCGGTGGACCTCGAGAAGCCGATCAAGACCACTGGCAAGCACGAAGTCACGGTGCGCCTCCACCCCGAAGTGGACGTCCTCGTCAAGATCACGGTCACCGCCCCAGTGGAAGCCGGCGAAGCCGCGGCGGACGAATCCTAGTCGGCTCAAAGCCGCCTCCTTTTTCGAAAAATCCCCTGTCTGCCTTCCTAAGGCGGTCAGGGGATTTTTGCGCAGTGGAGGCTCGCCGTTGGCAGGCAGTGGCCAATCGGGCCAGAGCCAGGCCGCCGCTCGCGGAGGGCTTGCGGGGGGAACGTCCCGAGGGCGCGGGGGGGCGAGCGGAAGCCTAAGCGGGGGCGCGGGGACTTAGAACGTCTGCACGACGAGGCCGGAGCGCAGTTTGGGTTCGAACCAGGTGCTCTTGGGGGGCATGATTTGACCGGCGTCGGCGATGGCCATGAGTTGGTCGACGGTGGTGGGGAAGAGGGAGAAGGCGACGGCGGCGTGGCCGCTGTCCACTTTTTTTTCCAAGCTGTCGGTGCCGCGGATGCCGCCGATGAATTCGATGCGGTCGCTGGTGCGGGGATCGTCGATGCCGAGGAGGGGAGCGAGGAGGCGGGATTGGAGGACGCTGACGTCGAGGGACTCCACGGGGTCGGTGAGGTTTG
>CANHIJ010000065.1 GCA_947460575.1 Verrucomicrobiales bacterium
CTTTTTCTGCGCTGGAGCGATGCGGATACGAGTGGATTTGATGCCATGATGGGGGTGGATGATTTTGCCTTCACGGCGGCAGTGCCGGAGCCTTCGAGCAGTGTTTTGGGAGCGGTGGCGGCGGTGGGATTGTTGAGTCGGCGCCGCCGTCAGGGGGTGTGAGGGGGGCTGATTTTAAGATTATTCCTATCAATTTTCATGAAACGCATTTTTATCGCGGTGGCTGGTTTGATGCCGCTGTTGGGGCGCGCGGAGGTTGTCATTAGCGAGGTTTTATACAACGAGCCGGGGGCAGATGTGTCGGGCGAGTGGATTGAGCTTTATAACAATGGTGGGGAGAGCGTGGCCTTGAACGGTTGGCGGATTGGGGACGAGGAGACTCGGGCGGGGACGAGCCTGACGGAGGCGATGATGTTTTTTCCGGAGGGGGCGAGCATCGCGCCTGGGGAAGTGCAGATCGTGGCGGCGAACGCGATCCGTTTTTTCAACCTTTATGGTCTTAAGGCGACTTACGAAGGCGTGGGCGGGGCGCTAGGGGACGATGAAGCGGTGCCGAATTTGGCGACGGATGGGGAATGGGATCCAGATGGGGGGATCATCAACATGAGCAACTCCAATGATCACGTGTTGCTGGTCAGTGCTGAGGGCGTGGTGGTGGACCGGGTGAACTGGGGCAACAACGGGGGGCTGAGTCCTGGATTGGCGGATATGGAAGCGGACGGGCAGAGTTGGCAGCGGATGGATCCTCGGGTCGACACGAATGGGGCGGCCGACTGGGCGCTGGCGCCGCTGGAGCAGCACTCGACTCCCGGCCAGGTGCCGGGCCCGCGGATTTTCCAAGCCGAAGTGGTCGTGGAGGCGGCGGGGCCGACGCTGCGCTGGAGTCCGCATCCTGGGGCCCTCAGTTACCGGGTGCAAATGAGCGTGGATTTGGTGGAGTGGAGCGACGAGGCTCTACAACTAGGGAATACGGAATGGGTCTTGCCAACGGATCTTCCGACCCGGGTCTTTTTCCGGGTGTGGGCGGACTAGGGGGAAGGGCAGGAGGCTCGGGGTGGGCCGATGGTATTTGGCAGGCCCTGGGCCCGGAGGGGCTCAGGCCTTGCAGCCGTCGAGGAGGGAGTCGAGGTAATCGGTGATGCCGTTGAGGGCGGTGGTGTAGTCGTTTTCGGGGAGGATGGCGACGGCCTCGCGGGCGCTCTCGAGCATATCTTTGGCGGTGCGCACGGCCCGCTGGATGGATCCGGCGTAGCCGGCGAGATCGGCGATGGTGCTGAGGTCGATTGGTTCCTGGCGGAGGATGAGGGTGTGGAGTTGGCTACGCTGTTCTTCGGAGCTATCTTCGAGGAGGTAGAGGATAGGGAGGGTGAGTTTGCCTTTGATGAGGTCGGTGCCGAGGGTTTTGCCGGCAGTGGCTTCGTTGCCGGTGAGGTCGAGGCAGTCGTCGTAGATTTGGTAGGCGGTGCCGAGGAGGTCGCCGTATTGGCGCATGTTTTCCTGGACCTCGGGGCTGGCGCCGCTGAGCCAGGCGGAGAGTTCGGCGGCGGAGGAGAAGAGGGCGGCGGTCTTCATGCTGATGATGCGGAAGTATTCCGGAATCGTCAGGGCGAGGTCGAAGCGGCGCTGGGTTTGGAGGATTTCGCCGGTGCAGACTTCGTTGGAAGAGCGGGCGATTTTGCGGCTGATGTGGGTGCTGTCGAAGCTGGCGGCGAGTTCGAGGGCGTGGGCGAAGAGGCAGTCGCCGAGGAGGACGCTGAGGGCGCTGCCCCACTTGGCGGCGGCGGTGGGTTGGGCGCGGCGGAGGGCGGCGCCGTCCATGATATCGTCGTGGACGAGGGTGGCGAGGTGGATCAGCTCCAGGACGATGCCGAGTTTTTGATGGTCGGGGGAGGGGCCGCCGCAGGCGCCGCCGATGAGGAGGGAGAGGGCGGGGCGAATGCGCTTGCCGCTGGTGTTGAGGATGTAGGTGACATAGCCCTCCACCGCGGGGTCGAAAGCGTTAGCTTCGGCCTTGATGCTGGCTTCCACTTCGACCAACTCGCGCTCGATGAGTTGGAAGGGGAACTTGAGGGCGACGGAGGCGCGGGACTTTGTGAAAAGTTTCACAAGCAAAGGGATGGAGAGGGGCCGCGCTGTGTCAAGCTCGGCGGGGGGTTATTTGGCGGGGGGCTGAGGGGCGGCGGTTTTGGATTCAGCTTTGGGTTCGGCGGGGGCGGCGGCTTTGGGGTCCCAGAGTTTGAGGTATTGACCGTAGCCGGCTTTGAGGAGGTCTTCTTTGGGGATGAAGCGGAGGGAGGCGCCGTTGATGCAGTAGCGGAGGCCGCCTTTGTCGCGGGGGCCGTCGTCGAAGACGTGGCCGAGGTGGGAGTCGGCGGCGGAGCTGCGGACTTCGGTGCGGACCATGCCGTGGGTGAGGTCTTTTTTCTCGACGACCTCGGAGCCTTGGAGGGGCTTGGTGAAGCTGGGCCAGCCGCAGCCGCTATCAAATTTGTCGAGGGAGGAGAAGAGGGGTTTGCCGGAGACGATGTCGACGTAGAGGCCGTCTTTTTTGCTGTCGTGGAAGGGGCTGGTGAAGGGGCGCTCGGTGCCGCTGTTTTGGGTGACGTGGCGCTGCAGGGGGCTCAATTTCTGGATGGTTTCCAGGAAGGGGGCGGTTTTGGCGGGGTCGGCGGTGGGGGAGTCTTCGGCCATAAGGGAGAGGGAAAGGGTGAGGGAGCCGACGGCGGCGAGGGCGCAAACCAACAGGCCGGTGCGGAGGGCGGAGCGGGGAGCGGAGGAGGACTTCATGGGTGGTAGTTAATGGAGTTACGCGGCGGGGGAGGAGGAGGAGACTAGGGACCGCTGAGGGAAGCGGCGCTTTTTAGCCAGACACTGAGATCGTACGATTCCTGCCAAGGTTGGGGGGGGATTTTCCAGGCGAGGAGGCGGGCGGTGGGTCGGGCGGGATTGCCGGTGCGGGCGAGGACGGTGATTTCCAAGCGGGGGGGGTCGGGGTGGCCGATGGGGCTGAGGGTGGGCCGGACCGTTATTTTGTTAGCGCCCTTGCGGAGGCCGCCGATGATGACGAGGTCGGCGCTGGTATTTTCGACGGTTTCGCGGTGGGGACCGCCGTTGACTTCGATGGCGGCGCGGCAGCCGGAGGCAAGCACCGAGAGGGTGGCGACCTGATAGGGTTCGGGGCAGGGGCGGGGCAGGGGGGGCGGCTCGGGGGAGAGGAGGAAGTCGTCGCGCTGGAGCCAGGTTTTGCCGCCGGCGCGGATTTCGCGTTTGAGGACGTCGTCGTTTCCGAGGTTGACGTACTGGAGGGTATTGAATTTCCACGCGCCGTCTTCGCGGAGGAAGTGGAGGAGGAGGGGGTTTTCGGGGGTGACTTCGCCGTCGACGAAGCCGAAGTCGACGCGGCCGAAGTAGGTGAGGCGGGCGGCGGCGCCGGAGCTTGTGGCGTCGACGAATTGGAGTTTGAGGAGGTCTGGGGGGTGGAAGAAGGATTGGAAGATGGCGCTGGGCCACGGTTGTTTGAGGGAAACGACCTGGTTGCGGAGGCACATTTGCCGGTAGCGGGAGGTGACCGCGGACCAGCGGGTGAGATCCTTTTGGCTCGTGGCCTGGATCCACTGCAGGTAGAGGCGCTCCAGGGTGCTGCGCAGCGTTAGGGCGCTGTCCTGGGCGGGCAGGGCCGGGGCGAGGGCAGCGAGTCCGACCGCGGGGAGAGTCCAGCGGAGGAAGTGGCGACGGGATGGGGAGGGAGTCTTCAGGCGATCGCAGGCTAGCTTTCAAGTGGCGGCAAGCCAGCGCAAAATGCGCCGGGGCGGGCCGGGGGTGTGCGGGTGGGAGACGGGGGGGCTTAGGGGCGGGAGCAGCGGGCGCGGAGGAAGGCGCGGGTGGCGCCGAGCGGGGCGGGCACGGCGTAGACGAGGCGCTCCACGGTGCCGGGGAGGCGGGTGCGGCTTTCCAGGACCACTTCGGGGGCGGGGGCCCAGGACGGGGCGGAGTCGCTGGCGAGTTCCAGGGCCCAGGCCATTTGGACGGACCAGTCGCGCTCTAGGGCAAAGTGGAAGAGGCGGGCGCCGCCGCTTTCGCTGAGGGTCGCGGAGGGCAGTTGGCCTGCGCCGAGGGCGAAGTCGAGGAGGTCGGGGCGGCTGTTTTGGTTGGCGTCGGCGGCTTCGGATCCGGCGAAGGCGGCGCCCTCGGGGGCGAGGGGGGTGCCGCCGGGGGCCGCGCTGGCGCGCCAGCTGAGGGGGTCGCCGTGAGCGGGGTTTTCCAAGGGGAAGAGGAGGACGAGGGCGCTTCCCTGACTGCTAGGAGAGGTCGGCCAGGGGGCTTTGTCGTCGTAGCTAAAGGACTTGATAGGAAGTCCTGAAGCTCCGAGCAGGGCGAGGGTTTCGCCGCTGTCGCTCAGCTTATTGCCGGTGGGATCAATGGAGAGGAAGTATTCGGCGGCGGTGGGCACACCTGGGAAGCGCAGGGCGAAAGCGGCGCTGCGGCGGGGGACGGCGAGGCGGCCGCCGGAGGGGATGCGGGTGCCGCTGGCGAAGGCGTAAGTGAGGCCGGAGGAGAAGCGGCAGTTGGTCAGGTCGATGGTGTTTGGGCTGATGTTTTGCAGCTCGAAGTACTCGAAGTCGTCGGGGGAGGGGAAGCCCGCGCTGGTTTCGGCGGCGGTGGAAGGGGCGGGGCAGTAGTGAATTTTGGAGAAGACAGTGTTGTTAGAATCGGCGGGGACGATGCCGCTGGTGGAGGTCACGGTGGTGGCGACGCTGCCCGCGAGGGTGCCGTCGCGGCGGATGGCCTCGATGGTGTAGGTGCGGGTGCCGAGGAAGAGGGGGAGCTGGAGGGACCAGGCGTTTTGGGTCGTCCAGGTGACCGCGAGGGGCTGGGGACTATCGGCGAGGCGGAGGAAATCGATATCGATCCAGCCGGAGCCGGTGACGGTAGCGAAGGGGGTGGCGACGTTTTGAGTGGCGGCGCTGGTGCGGTTGAAGGCGACTACGGGGACGGGGGCGGAGGCTCCGGTGACGAGGTTGCGCACGTAGGTGGCGCGGGAGCGGAGGAAGGCCAGGCTGCTGGAGATGTCGTCCACGCCGAATTTCGAGTAGTGGGTCGCCCAGCGAGTTAGGAAGGCGTCGTTGAAGGAGCGGTTGAGGAAGTCGAGGACGTGGCCGTAGTAGCGGCGCTTGCTGGCGGGGTCGGCGAGGAATTTGGTGATGTCGCCGCCGTTGGTGATGCCGGCGTTAGGATCGGATTGGCCGAGGTAGTCGAGGTCCCAGGGGATGGCGATGCCTTTGCCGCCGGGGGGGAAATAGAGCATGAAATTGTGGGTGGAACCGGTGCTCGCGAGGTAGTTGTCGACCACGCCGAAGAGTTGGGCGGGGACCACAGCGCGCATCCAGGCGTCGGTGTCGAGGGCGGCGGCGGTTTGGGTGCGGAAGGTGGTGCTATTGGACTGGCCGATGGCGGTGACGGCGGCGATGAGGCCGCGGTAGTCATCGTCGGTGCGGGCGTTGCGGATCAGCCAGTGCCAGCGGTAGTTTTCCTTGGGGTCGGTGCCGGTGGGGGGATTGTAAGCTTGAACCGCGATGCCGCCGGGCCCGGGGTCGCCGCCGGTTTGGGGGACCTTGGGTTGTTCGGCGGTGGCGTTGAGATTGCCGCTGGCGCTGATGGCGGTGCGGGCGCGGGTGGTGGGGTTGATGGTTTCGGTGAGGGGGTAGATGTATTCTTGTTTAAACATGGGGCCCTGGCTGCCTTGATCCCATTGGCCGTCGAGGTATTCGGAGTCGAAGCGGGATTTGGATAGGATGGCTTCGCCGAGGGCGCCGGAGCCGTTAAAGAGGGGCGCGGGCGAGCCGGTGGCGAGGGGGGGGATGACGCGGATGAGGTCGTCTTCGACGGCGCAGACGCCGCCGGCCGCATTGGTGACGGCTTTGATGAGAATTTCGCGCTGGGAGGTGACGGAGGTGCCGTCGAGGCCGTCGGTGTTGCGGTTGCCGCTGCGGTCGATGCTGATGGTTTCGTGGGCGCCGAGGAAGGGGTCGTCGGAGCCGAACTTGAGATTGTAGCCGACGCGGTTTTGTTGGAAGCGGCCGTGTTCGCTGCTCTTGAGGCGGGTGGAGGCCTCGTACCAGGCGCGCTGGTCGTCGAGGATCACGGTGCAGGGGCGGTATTCGTTGCTTTGGACGTTTTCGGCTTGGTAGAGGAAATTGGCGTCGGCTCCGGGCATAACGACCCGGATATTGTGAGGCCGGGCGCCGGTGGGCATAGTTAGGATGGTTTTGCCGTCCTCCCAGGGGATCATGGCGCGGCTGTCGGGACCGGCGGCGGGCCAGAAGCGGCTGGCCCCGGCGAGGTCGGTGGCCTTGATGTAAAACTGGATTTTGGCGCCGCTGACTTGGGGGGGCACGGCGGCGCGGTAGAGGTCGCCGCTGGGGCTCATGGGGGCGCTGGTGAAGGCGGCGCCGTTGAGGCTGGTGAAGAGCTCCACCGCAGCCAGGCCGTCGGGGTCGGCGACGCGCACCGCGACCTCCGCGGGGGCGCCGATGGCGGGCACGGTGGGCTGCACCGTGGCGCGGTCGAAAGTGGGTCCGAGGTTGGGGCGGCGGCGGGAATTGATCGCGCCGGGCGTGCCGCCGGTGGCGGGCAGGGGCAGGAGCGACTGGCGCGCCAGGCGGTTGAAATAGAGGCGGGTGTGCAGGCGGTTGCTGCCGCGCAGCCACTTGGCGCGGAAGCTCAGGGTATAAGTGCTGCTGGTATTCGTGGAGACATAGGTACTGCCCGCCTTGAGGGTGGTGACGCACTGGTTATTCATGTGCTCGGTGGCGCCGGTAGCGACGATTTTGAGCACGGGGTTACCGGGGGAGAAGGGGTCGTCGACCACAGCGCATTGGCGGTGGGTGCCGATGGTGCGCCAGGCGGCGGCGGTGCCGGCGGTGAAGCTGCCGTTTTGGATCAGCTCGCGGTTCGCGGAGTTGACTTCCTTGAGGCTGATGTCGTCGATCAAGACTTCGCCGCTGTCTAGCAATCCCATGATAAACTCGTGGAAATATGTCAGGGTGCTGGTGGTGGCGTGGGCTCCAGTGCCGGTGTAGGTGTAGGTTTTCCAGGGGGTGGCGAGGGTTTCGTCGCTGCTGTCCCAGGCCCCGGGGTTGCGGTTGTCGGCTTGGGGGTCGATCAATTCGAGGCTGGGGCCGCCGCCGTCGGGCCAGGCGCTCCACTGGCCGCCGGTGCCGTAGGCGACTTGGTTGGCGAGGTTGTCGGCGGGGTCGCGCAGGGTGATGGTTTCGCCGCGGCCGGAGAGGCTGCCGCTCCAGGGGCCCAGGGCGGGGATTCCGGGGTGGAGGGCGGCGAAGGCTGCGGGATCCCAGGCGACCACCAGAAAGCCGCCCGCGGGCACGCTGGTGCCGGGAGGGAAGGCGAAGTTGACGGCGTCGCTGAGTTTCCAGCCGCTGAGGTCGGCGGGGGCGGCTCCCTTGTTGTGGAGTTCGATCCACTGCTCGGGTCCATCCTGGAGGGCGTGGTAGAAGATTTCGTTGATGACGACGTCGCGCTTGATCGTTAGGGGATTAGGGTTTCCGGGGGTGGGGGCGTCGGGGTGTCCCCAGTCGCCTGCGGGGGTGAGGCCGCGGAGGCGGGCGGTCACGCTGCGGGCGTCGCCCAAGCGGGCTCCGCTGGGGCTGAGGAGGAAGAGCTTGCTGCCATCGGCGGGGGTGAAGCCGAGTTCGGGGGCGCCGAGGGCGAGGAGGGCGCCGGGGGCTAGGGTGCGCGCGGGAAGGGGGACGCTGAGTCCACTGCTCTTGAGGAGGGTCCAGCCGGTGGTGTCGAGGGGAGTGGGAGAATCGTTTTTGAGTTCGACAAAGAAGAGGGGGTCGGCGCTGCCAGCGATTTCGTTGAAGGCGAGGCGCTGGGTGTTCGGAGCCAAATCCGGCAGTTCGGTGGCCTCCAGGGCGGCGTTGAAGAAAGTGTTGGCGCTGTTGGCGGCGCGGTGCAGGGAAACCGCGAGGACATTGGTGCCGGTGCGCAGGGCGGCGGCGGGGACGGTGAGGAAGCCGGTGGGGGCGGGGGGATTTTGGGCGCTGAGGGCCGGGGCGTCGGGGCTGAGGGGTCCGGCGGGGAGGTTGTCGCGCTGGAGTTCGCTGCCGTTGAGGTAGAAGACGGCGCCGTCGGCCACGGTGCGGTCGAGGCGCAGAGTGGTGAGGGCTGGGGTTCCGGGGTAGTGGAAGGCGCGGCGGTAGAAGCTAGTGGGGGCGGCGGCGACGGCGGTGGCGGGGTAGGTGCCGGGGAAAGCAGTGTCGAGGCCGTACGCGGTTTCCAGGTAGGCGCCGACCGCGGCGAAATCGGCGGCGCTGAGTTCGCTGCCGTAGACGAGGAGTTCGGCGATATCGCCGTTGAAGCCGGTGGTGCTGGTTCCGCTCACGTAGCGTCCGATGTTGAGCCCGGGGGGCGTGAGGGGAGACCCGGTATCGGCGTCGCTAGATTCGAGCGCGCCGTCGACCCACAATTCGAAGCGGTTGGTGGTGCGGTTGCGGCGCAGGGCCACGATTTGGAACGCGGTTTGGGAGATTGGGGAAGCGGAGGCGGGGCCGCCCAAGCCGAGGCCGCTGTCGTAGCGTTTTTGCCATCCGAAGCCGCCGCCGACCGCCTTGAGGGAAACCAGGGCGGAGCCGGAGGTGCTGGATTGGCGGTCGAGGAGATAGGCGCCGGAGGAGTTGGAGACCAGCCCGCTGAGGGGGGCGGCGTTGGCCTTGACCACCATCCAATAACAAAAGCCGCTGCTGGGGCCAATGCCAGGGAGGGCGCTCGTGCGCAGCTCATCGTTGCCGTCGAAGCGCACCGCGGCGCGGCCGGAGGGAGTGGCTTGAAGGCGCAGGGTGGGGGTGGTGGTCCCGGCGCTGGCGCTTTGGGCGACCCCGTCGGCGAGGGCTTCGTCCTCCCAAGTGGTCAGGGTGCCGCCGTCGGCCACTCCGGCGATGCTGCTAGCGCGGAAGCGCTCGACTAAGCTAGTGGTCACCGGCAAAACCGGCGCGAGGGGCGGGCCGCTGGCGAAGGCGGCGCGGCCTGGGGTCCAGGCGCTGTCGTCGAAGGCGAGGGCCGCCCAGTCGGCGGGCGGGACCGCGGCGCTGTATTTCCAGGTGGAAGCGGGCGGGATCAGGGTGCGGGCCACGGTGGCGCCGGGGTTGAAATTGATTTCTCCGGGCGTGCCTCCGGGCTGCAGGCTCGCGGTCCAGGCCTGGGGGCCGCTGGTGGCATCGGCCGCAATTCTCGTGAGGGTGAAGCCGGAGCCATCGGCGCCCTCGGGCCAGCCGTTGGAGTCGTCGTAGGTCAACTCGTCCATGATGCGCCGGTTGCGGTTGCGCAGGCGCAGGGTTTCTCCGCCGTTGTCGACGGATCCGGAAAAGGCCCCGGCGGCGCCGGGGATGGCGCCGAGGACTAAGTAGCCGTGGCCGGGGATGACGCTGCCGGCGGGAAACGTGTAGTCGACCCCGCCGCTGAGGCTCCAGCCGTCGAGGTTGACATCGACGCCTTGGAGGTTGCGCAGTTCGATGAACTCCTGCTGCCCGGCCACGGGGTGGTAGTGGACTTCATTGAAGACCACCACCGAATCGTAGGCGCGGGCGAAATCGCCGCCGAGAATTCCAGCGAGAAGGAGCAGGGGAGCAATTTTCATAAGCGCTCCCACTAGACCAGAAAAAGCACCGCGCAGGCAAGCCCGCATTGTCTGGGCAAGGCCGACACCGGGCTTCCGCCAAGACTCTCCCAACACCCCGAGCCGGGCACCTGTCGCCCTCGCCAGCCAGCGCGCCGCGCCAGCGAGTGGCGCCCCGTCCCCCCGCGGCTGCCCCGATTTATGGCTGGAAAAGGGCGCGATGGGGCCCGCCGATTCGGTCGCCCCTTCAGGGCTCAGTTCGCTTTTCGGCCCGATCCCCAGGGCGTTGCCCTGGGCTGGCGTAGGCCGCGCCGTTGGCGCTCAGAATCGGTGCCCTATGGGGCTCACCAAGATCGTACCGCGCCACCCAGACGTCACCGCCAAAAGCCCCCAAAGGGCCATTCAAGCATTCGTAACTCACTGATCATCAATACTCGTAAATGGGCAAAAGGGACTTCTGGCGGTTACGTCAGCCCAAGCACCGGGCCACGCCCTGGCTTTCTTATAACAGAAGGGAATGGAAGCCCTGTAGGGGCGCTCTAACGGCGAATCAGGCAGTTCGGTAGGGGTGCTAGCGATGCAGCCCCCAAAAGCTAAAGTGCGGGGAAAAAGTCTACTGCGCCACCGCCTTGAGCCCGCCGAATAAGGGAGTCAGCTCACGTTTTGAGGGTGAAATTGAGGTCAACACCGCGGCTCCCCCGGGCCCCGGTGGAGGGCTGGAATCGCGCGGCGGGGCGGGGGACCGAGGGCAGGGGGCCCCGCTGGCGGCGGGCGGGCGGGCGCTGGGCGAGGGGGGCGCTCTGGGCTTGCCGTGGGGGAAAGGGGGGGCGTAGGATGGGGTGCTTTTTATATGACGCTTGATCCCTATCCTCGACCCCGCCGCGCGGCGGAGCAGTTGCGTTCGCATCGCTGGTTTGGGCCGGACGACTTGCGCTCGTTTGGGCACCGCTCGCGGGCCAAGCAGATGGGCTATGCCACGGAGGATTTTGCGGGGAAGCCGGTGATTGGGATTTTGAATACCTGGAGCGATTTGAGCACGTGCCACACCCACTTGCGGGAGCGGGCGCAGGAGGTGAAGCGCGGGGTGTGGCAGGCGGGCGGATTTCCCGTGGAGCTGCCGATCATGTCGCTGAGCGAGATGTTCATGAAGCCGAGTTCGATGTTTTACCGCAACTTGGTGGCCATGGAGGTCGAGGAGACCTTGCGCTGCTATCCGCTAGACGGCGCGGTGCTGATGGGCGGCTGCGACAAGACGACGCCGGCTCTGCTGATGGGGGCGATCACGATGAATCTGCCTTCGCTCTTTTTGCCGGCGGGGGCGATGACCAAAGGCAATTGGCGCGGTAAGGCGCTGGGGAGCGGGTCGGATGTGTGGAAGTACTGGGATGAGCGGCGCGCGGGAAACCTGAGCGATGCGGCTTGGGGGGAGCTGGAGGAAGGAATCGCGCGGGGGCCGGGTACTTGCATGACCATGGGCACGGCGGCCACCATGATGAGTTTAGCCGAGGCCATGGGGATGAGTTTGCCCAATGCCTCGTCTATTCCGGCGGCGCACGCGGCGCACGCCCGGATGGCGACGCAGTGCGGGCGCCGCATTGTGGAAATGGTCTGGGAGGACCTGCGGCCGAGCGATATCCTAACGCGCCAAAGTTTTGAGAACGCCATCGTGGCGGACATGGCTCTGGGGGGGTCGACCAATGCCATCGTGCACGTGCTGGCGCTGGCGCGGCGGGCGGGGGTGGCGCTGGGCTTGGAGGATTTTGACCGGCTGTCGCGGAGCACGCCGGTGGTGGCCAATTTGCGGCCGGGGGGCGAGTATTTGATGGAGGATTTTCATGACGCTGGGGGGCTGCGAGCGCTGTTAGAGAGTCTCGGGGGTTTGCTGCACCGGGAGGCGCTGACGGTGACGGGGCGCCGTTTGGGGGAAAACATCGCGGGGGCGGAGGTGCACCGCAGCGAGGTGATCCGGCCGCTCCATGAGCCGCTCGCGGCGGAGGGAGGGACCTTTGTGCTGCGGGGAAATCTTTGTCCGCGGGGGGCGGTGATCAAGCCGGTGGCGGCCCAGGCGCGGCTGCTCCGCCACACCGGCCCGGCGCTGGTGTTTGATAGCTACGCGGAGTTGAAACAGAACATCGACCGCGAAGACTTAGAGGTGACTGCCGATACGGTGTTAGTGCTGCGCCAGGCGGGCCCGCTGGGCGGACCGGGGATGCCGGAGTGGGGAATGTTGCCGATTCCCCAAAAGCTGCTCCGGCAAGGGGTGCGCGACATGGTGCGGATCTCGGACGCCCGCATGAGCGGCACTAGCTACGGCACCTGCGTGCTCCACGTGGCCCCGGAATCGGCGGTGGGCGGGCCGCTGGCCCTGGTGCGCACCGGCGATTTGATCGCGCTGGATGTGCCAGGGCGGCGCCTCGAGTGGTTAGTGAGCGAGGTCGAGCAGGCGGCGCGCCGGGCGGCGTGGCAGGCCCCGCCGCCGCGCTACCACCGCGGTTACGGCCGCCTGTTGCTCGACGAAATCACCCAGGCCGACGAGGGCTGCGACTTTAAATTCCTCGCCGCGCCGGGCGAGACTCCCGAGCCCGACATCTTCTAGCCGCGGGGCGGGTTTTTTTTCTGACATCTTTTTTAATCTTCTTACTTTTTTATCTTCATCTATGATTGCTGCCTCCTATGAAACTTCTGTCATCGCCGTCCCTCCGCTGGCCCGCCGGGCCGATGGCGCGGTTTGCCCGGTGCAGAATGCCCGGCTAATCCGCCACATCGAGAGCGGCGGGGTGCGGATTTTGCTCTATGGGGGCAACGCCAACTTCTATCACCTGCGGCCCTCGGAATACGCTGGGGTGCTAGAAATGTTGGCGGCGGCGGCGGGCCCGGAGACCGAGGTGGTGCCCTCGGCGGGCCCGGCGTACGGGGTGATGATGGATCAAGCGGCGGTGCTGCGCGATCTGCCGTTTCGCACCGCCATGGTGTTGCCGCACCAGGGACTAAACACTCCGGCGGGGGTGGCCACGGGGCTGCGGCACTTTGCGGAGAAGCTGGGTCGGCCGGTGGTGGTCTATCTAAAGAGCGAAAGCTATCTCACTCCGGCCTTGGCGGCGGCGCTGGTGGAGGACGGGCTGGTTTCCTGGATTAAGTATGCCGTGGTGCGGCCGGATCCGGCGCGCGACGTCTGGCTCGAGCAGTTAGTAGACTTGGTGGATCCCGGCCTGGTGGTGAGCGGGATTGGGGAGCAACCGGCGCTGGTGCACCTGGGGCAGTTTGGCCTGGGCGGGTTTACCACGGGCTGCGGGTGTTTGGCTCCGGCGCTGTCGCAGCGCTTGCTGGAGCGGGCGCGGAGCGGCGACTGGGCGGGGGCCGAGGCGGTGCGGCAGCAGTTTGCGCCCCTAGAAGAGCTGCGCAATGAGATTAACCCGGTGCGCGTGCTCCACGAGGGGGTCAGCCTGAGCGGGGTGGCCGACATGGGCGCGATCTTGCCCCTGCTGAGCGGCTTGGAGGGGACGGAGCGGGTTCGGGTGGCGGCGGCGGCGGCGCAGTTGCTCGCCCGCAATGCCCAGGCCGATTGAGCGCGGCGGGAGGAGGCAGGGGATTGGCCCCGGAGGGCCCGGTCGGCTTCCTAAGATCCCGGGTTGGCGCGGCTATAATTTTCGTTGAAGCGGCGGCCAGGCCGACGAAAGTGGGCCCTCCGGGGATAAAACGTGCCTGGGGGCCCGGTATTGCTCAAGCCCCACCCAGGCAAATCGCCTGAGCGCCTTCCTGCTTTTTTTCCAGATCCCTCTCTTTGCCCACCCATGAAACCAACCTTGCTCACCTTCGGCCTGCTGGTCCTGACTGGATTTTCCGCCTTCGCCGCTGGCGAACCGCTGCGGGTCTTCATTCGCGGCGGCGTGAAAAGTCACGCTCCCGGCGCCCATGAACACGCCCAGTTCCTCAAGGACTGGCAACCCCTCCTGGCCTCGCGCGGCTTGAAAGTGGATGGCGGCATGGACCTCCCGAGCGACGAACAATTGCAGCAAACCGACGTGCTCCTCATGTACGCCCAGGATGGCGGCACCGTGCCCCCGTCGCGCTGGGCTTCTTTTGACAACTACCTCAAGCGGGGCGGCGGCTTGGTCGTGGTGCACACCGCGGCGGTGAGCCTGCAGGAGGACCATTGGAAGGCGATCACCGGGGGCTGTTGGCGGCGCAGCGCCACCAAGTGGAAAGAAGGCCCCATGGACCTCTACTACGTGGAAAACCAGCGCCCCGATGGTGGCCACCCCATCACCAAGCAGGCGTCTAACTTTCACATCGACGACGAGATTTACTACGACATGGACGTCTCCCCCGACGTCAAGGTCCTCGCCACCGCTTACACGCCCAACCTGCGCGAGCCCGGCAAGCAAGCCGAGGGCGGGCGCTCGCACATTTACGACATCCAGCCGCAGATGTGGACTTACGAGCGCACCATGGAGGGCGGCACCCAGCCCTACCGCGCCTTTGTGAGCATTCCCGGCCACCTCTACACTACCTTCGCGCAGCCGCACTATCGGGCCATCCTGATGCGCGGGCTGGCCTGGGCTGGGAAGCGTCCTAACGTGGATGAATTCTGCACCCCGGAAGAGCTTTCTTCCCTTACTTACCCTGAGGGCGGCCCGCAGAAACCGGCGGCGACCTTGAAAAATTTGGAAGTGCACCCTGACTTCGACATGACCCTGGTGACGGCGGAGCCCCTCATCACCAAGCCGATGAACTTTGACTGGGATGCGTCGGGGCGGCTGTGGGTGGCGGAGACGCCGGAGTATCCGAACGGTCGGCGCGGGATGCGCCCGGACTACCGGGGCAAGGAGTGGAAAGACCACGGCGGAGTGGATCCGCAGCCCGGACGCCAGGAGCGGCCCGGCTTGGATAAAATCAGCATTTTGTCGGACAGCAACGCCGACGGCGTGATGGACAAGAAGGAAGTGTTTTATGAGGGCCTGGACTTGGTTACGGGCTTGGTGTTTCACCAGGACGGGGTCATCGTGACCCAGGCTCCTGACATTCTGTTTCTGCGGGACACCGACGGCGACGGCAAGGCGGACAAGGTGGAAAAGCTCTACACCGGCCTGGGCACGGGCGACACCCACGCGGTGATCAACAATCCGCGCCGCGGCTGGGATGGCTGGATTTACGCCACCCACGGCTACAGCGCTTCGGGCGACGTCACCAGCGGGGACGGCAGCAAGCACTTTGGCGGGATCGGGAGCGGGGTGGTTCGCTTCAAGCCCGACGGCTCCAAGATCGAGCAATATTCCTCCAAGGGCGGCAACACCTGGGGCCTAACGATCACGGGGGACAACCGGGTGATGTGGACCCAGCCCACCAGCGGGACCATGCTCAACCAAGTGGTGCTCCCGGAGTACGCGCTGGCGCGCGGTAAGGTCGGCAACACCCCTAGCTTTAAGACGATCATCGCCGACCAAAAGAGTTATTCTTCGATTCGCTACGACGAATTGGCCTATGTGCAGATCGACCGCGTGGGCGACTTCACGGCCGCGGCGGGAGCGGTTATTTATGATGGCGGGGCCTGGCCGAGCGAATACAACGGCGACTATTTCACCACCGAGCCGACCATCAACATCATTCACCACCAGCGGCTCACGCCCAAGACCACGAGCTATGAAGCCCACAAATTGCCCGGCCGCGAGGAGACCGAGTTTGTGCGCAGCAAGGACATGTGGTGGCGCCCCATTGAAGTCCGCACTGGTCCCGACGGGGCCATGTATGTGGGCGACTTTTACAACCAAGCGGTGATTCACAATGACACCCGCGGTCCCGACCACAACGCGGTCAACGCCGCGGTCCGCCCGGACCGCGACCACTATTTTGGCCGCATCTGGCGCCTCCAGCACAAGCAGGCCAAGGCGCTCCCGCAGGTCAACCTGGCCCAGGCCGATGCCGCGCAGCTCACGGCGGCGCTGGACCATCCGAACCGCAATATCCGTCAAACCGCCAGCCGCCTCTTGATTGAAAAGAAGGCCCCCGCGGCGCCGGTGGCTGCCCTGACAAAATCGAGCCATCCGGAAACTCGGATCGCGGCGCTGTGGACTCTCTACGGTTTGGCGGCGGCCACCCCCGATATCTTGACGGCGACCCTAGCGGATCCTGAAGCCGCGGTGCGCCGCAACGCGGCGGGCGTCGCCGAGGAGAGCGCCGCCAGCGCCGAGCGCGAAAAACTCACCGCGGCCCTGGTGGGCGACGCCGACGCCACGGTGCGCCTGGCCGGATTGCGGGCCCTCGCCGCGGGCGAGATCAGCGACGCCTCGGCCCAAGCGGTGATCGCCGCCTGGCCAAAATTGGACGACGACTTCCAGCGCAGCGCGGCGGTGGGAGCGGCCTCGCGCAATCCTGCGGGCAGCATCGCCGCCGCCTTGGACAGCGCCGAATCCGCCTCTCTGGTGCCGCTGGTCAGCCAGTTGGCGACCACTATCGCCGCGGAAAATCAGACCGCGGCCGCCGCTAAATTGGTTGTGGTCCTCGCGGGCAAGCCGGACCGCACTGACGCCTTGAAGCGCAGCATTTTGGACGTCCTGGGAACGCGCATGAAGGATGCGCCGACCCTGAGTCCGGAAGTGGCGGGGGCCCTCAGCAAGTTGCTCTCGGGCGGAGTGTCCGGCAGCGCGCTGCCCCTGGCTTCCAAGTGGGACCGCGAGGGCAAGTTGAAGGTGGAGATCGGGCGCATCACCGCCGGGATCACCGCCGTTCTAGCGGATTCTGCGGCTAGCGAAGAAGCGCGCCTCGCGGCGGTCCGCAGCTTGCTCGGCCTGCGCGCGGGCAACCCCGAGGCCATGCCCCTGGTGATCAAATTGCTCGGCAGCCCAGCCTCGGCGGGCCTGCAGGGGGGAGCCATCACCGCCCTGGGAGAAACCAATGAGCCATCCTTGGGCGCGGCTCTCTGCGGAGCGTTTAACCAAATGCCCGCCGACGCCCAGGCCATCGCCTTCGAGACCTTGCTGCGCCGCGCCGACTGGACTCTGGCCCTGCTGGATGCCATTTCGGCCAATAAAGTGGACCCGGCCAAATTTGGCCCGGCGAACGCCTTCCGCCTGCGCACATACCCTGACAAAGTGGTGGCCAAGCGCGCTAGCGACATGCTGGATCAGTTGACTCCCCTAGCCAAGGCCAAGAACGAGATCATCGCCAAGCTGGCGCCGCTGGTGCAAAAGCCCGGCGACGCCGCGCGCGGCAAGCTCCTCTTCACCGCCACCTGCGCCACTTGCCACAAGTTCGCCGACTTCGGCGCCGAAATCGGGCCCAGCCTCACCGGGATGGGCAGCCACGGCCCCGCGGAGCTCCTCACCGCCATCGTCGACCCCAACCGCGAGGTCGATCCGTCCTTCCTGGCCTGGAACGTCGAGACTAAGGCGGGCCAGATCTACGCGGGCATCATCGTGCGGGAAAATGCTAAATCCATCGTCATGAAGAGCCTAGCTGGTCAGCAGGAAGTCTTGGTGGCCGACATCAAGACCCGCGTCAACACCGGGCGCTCCCTCATGCCGGAAGGCTTTGACGGCTTGGGCGAAGAAGTACTCCGCGACATCCTGACCTACATTGTCTCGGTGGACGGAGCCAAGTTCCGCACCCTCGACTTGCGTCCTGCCTACACGGCGAGCACGGCGCAGGGCCTCTACACGAGCCCGGAGGCCAAGGAGGACACCCTGATGCTCAAGAAGACGGGCACCGTGAACGTGGAGGGGATTCCCTTCAGCATCATCGCTCCGGAAAAGAGCGCCACGGGCAACGTGGTGGTCCTCAAGGGCGGCGCAGGGTACTCCCGCAGCTTGCCGCAGCGCGTCGAAGTGCCTGTGGGCGGCTTCAAGGCTAACCGCTTGCACTTCCTCGGCGGGGTCGCCGGATGGGGCGCCAAGGAGGCTTCCAAGGGAACCCCCGTACTCAAGGTCACGGTGCACTACGCCGATGGAACCAAGGAGGAATTGCTCGCCAGCGACGGGGTGGAATTTGCCGACTACATCAGCCGCTTCGAGGTCCCCGGCTCGCGCTATGTGCCAGGGTTGCTGCGCAACGGCGCGCAGTTGCGCTGGTACACCAAAGTGCTGCAGCGCCCCGGCGCCATCGCTAGCATCACCATGGAAAGTTTCGACAACGACGTCGCTCCCACCACGCTGGCAGTCACCGCGGAATTGGCGGAACCCGGTGCCGCCGCTCCAGGCGCCGCCGCTCCCGCCGCGGGGGTCAAGACCAGCGCCGCCTCGCCCCAGGCCTGGGGTCCGGGCAAACGTGTGTTGTTAGCAGGCGGAGGGTCCTCCCACGACTTTAACAAGTTCTTCCGGGAAGCGGACACTGCGATCTTGACCGGGGCGGGCTATGCGGTGCAATACACCGAGGACTTTCAGGAAGCGATCGCCAAGCTGGCGGAGGCCGACGTGCTCGTCTTCAGCACCAACCAAGGGACCTTCGCCAACGTGGCTTTCCGGGCTGCTCTGGAGCAATTCGCCGCCAAGGGGAAGGGTATCGTGCTCCTCCACGCCGGCCTTTGGTACAATTTCGCCGACTGGCCGGAGTTTAACAAAATCTACGCTGGGGGCGGCTCCCGCGGCCACGACAACCTCTCCAAGCCCTTCGAAGTCAAGGTCGCCCAGGCGGCCCATCCTATCATGAAAGGGGTGCCTGCTTCCTTCACCCTGACCGATGAACTCTACTACATGGTTCCCGACGCTGCGGGGTCGCCCCTGGAGGTCTTGGCGCAGTCGACGAGCGCCCAGAGCGGCAAGGTCTTTCCGAGCATTTTCACGGTGCGCCACGCCAAGGCGCGCATCGCGGGGATGGCGCTGGGGCACGACGCCCGGGCGCACGACCTCCCGGCGTTCCAGACCCTGCTGAAAAATGCGGTGGCCTGGGCGGCGGGTGCGGACAAGTGAAGCGCCGCGGGTTTATCCGGCTCGGGCTGGGGTTGCTGGGGGCATGGGCCCCCGCCGCCTGGGGCCGGGAGATCGGCCCGGTGCACGGTCGGCTCAAGTGGGACCCCGCCAACCTCGCGTTGCCTCCAGGCGAGCGCGCGCCCTGGGCGCAATGGCTGGCCCGATCGGATCGCCTGCGCCAGGAGGAGACGGCAATCATGGCGCAGGAAGTGGCGCGGGCCAAGCGGCGGCGCGCTAGTCAGGCGCGCGAGGGCTCGAGCTTTAGCGTTCCCGCGAAGTCGGAGGCCTGGTTTGGCGGCGCCGAAGCCCGCCGCATCGCCGAGGCCCTGCTCACTTGGCAGGCGCCCTGCGGTGGGTGGACCAAGAACACGGCCATGACCCGCCATCCCCGGGCCTTGGCACAGCGCTGGTCGCCGTGGGGCGAGTGGGGCTACGTGGCTACGATCGACAATGGGGCCACCACTTCCCAAATCGAATTTCTCGCGCGGGTTTACCGGGCCGGGGGCGGCGCGGCCTGCCGAGACGGGGCGGAGCGCGGACTTCGTTATTTGTTAAAGGCGCAAATGCCCAGCGGCGGCTGGCCGCAGGTTTTTCCCCTCCAGGGCACCTATCACGACCACATCACCTTTAACGATAACGCCATGACTCACGTCTTGATCCAGCTGCGCAACCTCAAAAATGGCCGCGTGCCCTGGGATTGGACCGACCCGGCGCTGCGGGCCGAGTGCGCTGCCGCGGTGACCCGGGGGATTGATTGCGTGCTCCGCTGCCAGGTTAGGGTGGAGGGGCAGGCCACGGTGTGGTGCGCCCAGCACCACGCGATCACCGCGGTGCCAGTGGGCGGGCGGGCCTATGAACTGGCCTCCCTCAGCGGCGGCGAGTCGGTGGAAATCGCGCGATTCCTCATGGCCCTAGGCGCCCCATCGGCGGCGGTGCAGCAGGCGGTGGAGTCCGCCGTCGCCTGGTTTCGCCGCTCCGCGGTGGATCCGGCGGCGCTCGGGATCAAGGCCGACGGCGGGCCGCAGTGGGCCCGCTTTTACGAGATCGGCAGTAACCGCCCGCTCTTTAGCGACCCCGATGGGCGCAAGCGCTTCTCCTTTAGCGAGGTCAAGGCCAAGCGGGGCAGTTACGCCTGGTTTACCGGGGCCCCAGCCCTCCTGTTGAACCGCGACTTTCCGCAGTGGCAGCGCCGCCTCGCCGCCGACTGAACGGGGGCGGCCCGCCGCCGACCTTCCGCTGCGGTGTCTAAAAATTAGCTGTTTTTTGCTCGACTCCGGCGGAGATTTTTCGGTAAGTTTAATTTTGAGTCGCGCTCTTGCGATTTATTGCATTTTTCTCATGAGAACAAAACTAGCCAAAAACAGCCTGGCCACGCCGCTGATCGGACTGGGGCTTCTGAGCCTGCTTCCCGCAGCTCAAGCCGCTACCGTGGTGGATTTCGGGACGATCACCGCGATCAACGGGCCCTCCGGACTCGACTTGACGGGCGAGATCGTCTACGCCGTGAATTTCAGCCAAAACGACCCCGATCTGGTGGTCAATGGCGTGACCTTCGTGCCGGATACCGCTCCGCCCGAGGGCGCCTTCTTTGTCACTCCTAACAATGTTGCTCCCTGGCAGGTGAAGCCGGAATTTGGCGACAGCGAGAGCGAGAACAACCTCGAAGAGATTTATCAGGACATCCGCTGGGCCAACAGTGGAACTGGGCAGCAGTTGGAGGCGCACCTGGCGGTGACGCCGGGCGAGACCTACAAGATTCAGCTGCTGATTTGCGAAAATCTGCAAAACTACCGCCACTGGGACATTGAAGTCGAGGGGGCCCTTTCGGTGGACGAATTCACCTCGCTGGGCCGCACCGGATGGACTTTTAAGCGCAACGTGGGGATCGTCTTCCAGCAGCAGATCACGGCGACTGATGACACCTTGGACATCATCATGGGGAACCTCGGCGGCGAGGTGGTGGCGGCAGGAGACCCTAATCCAATTTGGCAGGGTCTGACCTTAGAGCACATCGTGCCCCAAGCGGATGACAGCGATGGTGACGGGCTGCCCGACGCCTGGGAGAGCGCCCAATTTGGGGGGCTGAGCCAGATTTATGCTGGGGACGCCGACGGCGACGGACTGACCAATGGGGCCGAACTCGTGCTCCTCACCAATCCTACCAAATTAGATACGGACGGCGACGGCTTGCCCGATGGGGTGGAAGACAATACCTTGGGCACTAATGCGAGGACCGCCGATACCGACGGCGACGGCCTATCGGATGGGGCCGAAGTCAACACTCACCTGACTAATCCTCTGGCCGCGGACACCGACCTGGACGGGTTGACCGACGGAGCAGAGATCTCGATTCATTTGACCAATCCCCTGAGCACCGACACCGATAGCGACGACTACCCGGACGGGATTGAGATTTCCAGCGCCACCAATCCCAAGAGCGCCGCGAGCTATCCGCTCTTGAGCAGCTTTGGGCGCGTTGTCACCGGCGGCGACGCCGGGGAGGGCCTGGATTTGACGGGCAATTTTAAGTACGCCTTCAACGTGGGCACCAATGGGTCGCCGGGCACGATCCGCGACATTCCCTTCACCGAGGACACCAGCGCGGGGATCGTGGTTACGGCGGCGAACCAGATTCCGGCTTGGTCGGGCGCTCCGGCGCTGGGGGATTCTCCCGACGACGACGCCCTGGAGAGCGTTTTGTGGTCGATCCGCTATGCGGGCAAGGTGAGCGTCAAGCTCGACAACCTCACGCCCGGAAAGGCCTACAAGCTGCAGCTGCTCTTCCTGGAGCGCTGCTGTGCACGGGCCAGCGACATCTCTATTGATGGAGTGCTCAAGCTCGACGACTTCGCGCCCTTTACCTATCAGAACAATACAGGCGGAACCACCGGCGCGGCTGCGGTGATCGGATTTTTGGCTAGCGGAACCAGTGCCCTGATTGAGCTCGATGGCTCCACCGTGACCAACCCGGCCTACAACGACCGCTCTCCGCTGCTCTGCGGGGTGACCTTGGAGGAGCTGAGCGGAGCCGACGCCGATGGCGATGGCCTGCAAGATCTCTGGGAAACGGCTAATTTTGGCAATCTGGCCCAGGGACCAGCGGGAGACTTTGATAGTGATGGGCTGTCCAATCTGGAGGAAAGCACCCGCGGCACCGACCCCAAGGATCCTGACACCGACAAGGACGGCCTGAGCGACGGTGCCGAAGTCAATACCCACGGCACCGCGCCCAAGAATGCCGACACCGACGGCGATGGCCTGCGCGACGACTACGAGGTCCTCACGTCTTTGACGAACCCGCTGTCCAAGGACACCGACGCCGATGGCTACGCCGACGCGGTGGAGATTTCCTACAGCACCAATCCCAAGAACGCGGCCATCTTCCCGCTCTTCAGCACCATCGCCACCGCCTTCAGCGGAGGAGATCCCGGCGAGGGATTGGACATGGAGGGCAACTTCCTCTATGGCTTCAACGTCGGCACCCCGGGCGCCGGCGGCCAGGTGGGGGACGTGGTTTTCAGCGACGATGCCGCCCCTGGGATCACCCTGGGCACGGTCAACCAGATCAGCAATTGGTTTGCGCCGGAGTACGGGGACACCCCTAACGACGACAACTTGGAGTTTGTCATGCAGTCGATCCGCTGGACCGGGGCTCCTGGGACCGTCAAGCTAGATTTGTCTGACTTGGTGGTCGGCAAGATCTACAAACTGCAGTTGTTGGTCGCGGAGGCCTGCTGCGCGAACCGGGCCTACGACGTCGAGGCCGAGGGCGCGATGGTGCTGGATGAATTCAATCCGGCGCTGGTGCACGGCGGCGCGAACAATAAAGCGAGCGGGGCCGTCGTGACGCGGGTCTTTGTGGCCACCGACGACACTCTGAACATTGAGCTCAACGGCAACGGGATCACGACCGCGGCTTATACCGATCACAGCCCGATTCTCAACGGGGTGACCCTCGAGGAGATCACCCTGCCGGACACCGATGGCGACGGCTTGCCGGATGCCTGGGAACTGCAGTATTTCGGCAGCTTGGGAGCGCAGGCTGGCGCTGGCGATCCCGATGCCGATGGTTCCGGCAACGCGCAAGAATTGGCCCGGGGAACCAATCCTAAGCTCAACGACACGGATGCCGATGGGGTGCTCGATGGTCGGGAAACGGGGACGGGCGTCTGGGTCAGCGCTGCCAATACGGGGACCAATCCTTTGTTGGCCGACAGCGATCGCGATCGGCTCTCGGACGGCGTGGAAACCAATACGGGGAACTTTGTCGGCCTTGCCAACACGGGCACCAACCCGCTGCTGGTGGATTCGGACGGAGACGGCTTCACTGATGCTTCTGAGGCCCTCGACAGCAGCTCCAATCCGGTCAATCCGGCTTCGCGCCCGCTGCGGGATGGTTTGCTCGACATCTTGGCTTATTGGAACTTTGACGACTCCAGCAACTCTGCGAGCACCACCGATGTGGTGAGGGGATTTGCGGGGACCCTGAAGAAGAATACGGTCTTCAC
>CANHIJ010000066.1 GCA_947460575.1 Verrucomicrobiales bacterium
ACGATCGTCACCGTGCTCAGCAGGGCGGCCGCGAGGACTACGCAGGCGGCGAGGAACTTGCCGACGATGGCTTCCCAAGCCGAAATCGGCATCGTGAGGAGCAATTCCGTAGTGCCCATGCGGTGTTCTTCCGACCAGAGGCGCATCCCGATGGCTGGGCCGAAGATCATGTAGATCCAGGGGTGGAACCAGAAGAAGCTGGTCAGGGAGGCGTCGTTGAGTTCAAGGAATTTTCCGATCACGAAAGTCAGGCCCATGGAGAGGACGCTGAAGATGATGATGAGGACGTAGGCGAGCGGGTTGTTGAAGTAAGCCGAGAGCTCGCGTTTGAAGATGATGCCGATGTGACGCATGGATTTGGAAAGGTGAGGTGGTGGAGGCTCGGATCAGACTTTGTTCTGGCTGGTGAGTTCGCGGAACATGTCGTCGAGGCGACCGGGTTCCTCGTGGAGTTCTTGGAGGACGAGGCCGCGCTGGCGGCAGAGTTCGTAAATTTCCGCGGAGAGAGTGCCGATGGCGGTGCGGGACTTGGGGTAGACGGTGGCGGTGAAGAGGTTGCCGACCGTGGAGGCGTCCTCGATGCGACCGGCGTGGCCGAGGCGAGCGAGGTCGGCGCCGAGGCTGGCGAGGTCGGGGCCGCTGATGCGGAGGTGGACGCTGCCGGCGCGGAGGGCGCGGCGCTTGAGTTCGTCGGGCGTGCCGTCGGCGACGACCTTGCCCTGGTCGATGATGACGGCGCGGGTGCAGCAGGCTTCGACTTCTTCGAGGATGTGGGTCGAGAAGATGATGGCCTTGGTTTTGCCCATCTCCTTGATGAGGTTGCGGACCACGTCTTTTTGGTTGGGGTCGAGGCCGTCCGTGGGTTCGTCGAGGATGAGGACTTCGGGGTCGTGGATGATGGCCTGGGCGAGGCAAGTGCGGTGGCGGTAGCCCTTGGAGAGGGTATCGATGGACTGGGAGCGGACCTTTTCGAGGAAGCAGGTATTGATGGCCTTATCGACGGCGGCTTTTTTGGCGCTGCCGCGGAGGCCGCGCAGTTCGGCGGCGAAGGCGAGGAAGCCCTCCACGGTCATGTCGGCGTAGAGGGGGGCGCTTTCCGGCAGGTAGCCGATTTTAGCCTTGGCCTGATTGGGGTTTTCCAGCATATCCACCCCGCCGATGGAGATGGATCCGCCCGTGGGGGGCAGATAGCCGGTGATCATCCGCATGGTGGTGGATTTTCCGGCTCCGTTGGGGCCGAGGAATCCCAACACCTGCCCTTTTTGCACGGTGAGGGAGAGGCTGTCGACGGCCACTTTGGGGCCGAAATGCTTGCTGAGGTGGTTGATTTCAATCATACGAGCTGCTAGGGAAAAAAGAGTGGAGCGGAACCGGGAGGTGAGGCCGGGAAAGGCTTCCACCGCGGGTTTAAAGCGGCGGAGCGCGGGGGATTTGTCTGCCGATTTGCAGACTATCGGGAAACCCTGCCTATGAAAAAAGGCTCACCCTGGCAAAGCGCCCAGCGCCGGGAGGGCGCGCAGGACTGCACTAGGGGGAAGGGCCGAGGCGCGACCCAGGGGCCCGCTCAGCGGAAAGTGAGGCGGGGATCGGCTTCCAAAACGGCCTGCAATTCTGGCCAGCCACCCTGCTGTTGGAGCTGGAAGAGGTTGAGGTAAATGGCGACTTCCTCGGGGGGAAAGGACGCGAGGAGGGCTTCGGCCCCGGCCTTCACCTTGGCGGCGTCCAACTGGGCGGGGATTTCGCCGTCGATGCCGCCCTGGCCGTCGTGGGAGACCCCGAGGGCGCCGAGGAAGCTGACGAGCATGGGGGAGCGGCCCTTCATGAGCCAGATTTGGAGGAGGTTTTCGCCCACGGCCTCGTTGAGCTTGGATTTGAGCTGGTCGGCCATCCAAGCGATTTGCTCGGCGGGAGTCTTGCGGGCCATGTAGACGGGGCGCAGTTTGCGCTGAGCCGCCAGGGAGGCGAGGGCCGACTGAAAGACCTGCTTTTCCGTTTCGCGCAGCCAGCCGGTGATGGCTTGGCTGGTCGCGGGGGTCATGGCGGTGAACATCAAGTGAGCTTTCATGCAGTTAGGAAAAAGGAGTACTTACCCAAGGAGGGTTGGGGGGATCACCTCTAGGCAGGTGGCTGAGGCTTGTCGAGCGGCGAATCGGGGGCCACCGCTGGCCGGGGTGGGGCGCTATTTCAATTCCGCCTGCAACTTGGTGCGGGTGGCCTCGTCCAGATTGGCCCCGTCCAAAGCCTGGCGCGCCGCCTCCGGGTTGTAGACTTTCCAGGAATTGACGGTGTTCTTCAAGCTCTGCCACTGGCGCTCGGGATCTTGAATATTAGAGGCCCAAGCCAAGGCCGCGCCGGGATCGGTGGGGGCGATTTTATCGATGAGTCGGGCGGCGGCTTGGTCGCGCGAAGGGCCGGTGGGGAGCTGGTTGATCCAGGTGGAAGCGGCCAAAGTGTCGCTGCCGGCCCATTGGTCGGCGACGGCGGCCACCGCGGCGTCGCGGGCTTTTCCCTCGGGCAGGCCCACCGCCCAGTTGGCCGCGGCGGGGGGGTCTTGTCCCACCCAGGCGGCGGCGACCGCGCCGGCGGAGCTGGTGAGGCTGGCGGCGGCTCCCGCAACGCCCTCGGCGGCGGGCATGATCGCGGCGAGGCTGGCGGCGGCTTGGCTGGGGTTGTCGGCGGCGCTGGCGTTCCACACTTGGGAAAGGGCGCTGTAGCGGTCTTCGGGGGGCAGGCTGCGGGCCCATTGCTCGGCCTCGGCGGGGGCGCGGCGGGCCCAGGAGGAAGCGATGGTGTCGCGGGCGGCGCGGCGGGCGTGGGCGTCGGCGATCTGGCCGGTGGCTCCGGCCGCTTTTTCGGGGTCGCGGTCGGCCCATTGGTTGAGGGCGGCGGCGGTGGCGTCCTGGCGAGCTTTGTCAGAATCCAAGGTCGCGGCCCAGGCGAGGGCGGCCTCGGGGTCCTTGCCGGCCCAGACGTTGGCGATATTGGATAGGGCGCCGAGGGTTTCCAGGGAAGGCGGCAGGGCTTGAACCATGGCGGCGGCGGCGCTGGGATCGGTCTCGGCGAGGCTGCTGGACAGGCTACCGATGACCAATTCGCGGTCCTCCGCGGGCAGGGTTTTGGCCCAGGCCTGGGCCCCGGCGGGGTCTTGCCAGGCCATGTTGTTGGCCATGCCCTGGAGGGTTTCGCGGCGGGCTCGGCCCTTGGGCAAGAGGTCGAGGATTTCGCGGACGGTTTCGGGGCCGTTGGTGGAGGCGAAGTAAGCCATGCTGGAGAGGCAGTCCTGGCGAGTGGGGCTGTCCGCCATGCCCTTGATCCAAGCGAGGGCCGCCGGGCCGTCCTGCCGCATCCAATTCTGGGCGACGTCGCGGAGGAGTTGGCGCTGCTCGCGCGGGGGCTGGGCTTCCGCTAGGGCCAAGGCGGCTTGGGGATCGCGCGCGGCCACATTGCCGATGACCTGGCGCACTAAATTGGCGCTCTCGCTGGCCTTGGGAAGGGCCTGGGCCCAAGCGAGGGCGGCGGCGGGATCGTGCTGGGCCATGCCATTGGCGATGCTGTCCAAGGCTTGGCGCCGCTGCGGCCCGTCGGGGAGGGCCCCGGCGTAAGCAGCCGCCCCGCTAGCATCTTGGCGCGCCCAGATGGCCATCACGCTATAGCTGGCGTAGTCGCCCGGGGCCGCCTTTTGCCGGGAAAGCAGGGTCATGGCCCCGAGAGGGTCGAGGGAAGCGAGGCGGACGGCCATGGAGCGCAGGGCATTTTGGCGAGGCCCGCCGCTCAAGGAGGCCAGGGCGGCTTCGGCGCGCTGGGGATCGCTGACCGCCAACTGCCCAAAAATGTCGCCGAGGGCCTCGCGGGACTGCGGGGTGTTGTTTTGGGTGGCGTAGGCCAAGGCCTCGGCGGGGGCGATTTCGGCCCAGCGGCTCAGGAGGATGGACTTCACGGAGTCGTCGCCGGCCCAGTAGCGACCGGGCTGGTTCGCCGCTTCCAAGGCCAAGGCCTTGAGGTCGGCGGGAGCTAACTGATCAGCGAAGGCGAGGAGTTGCGCCTGGCTGCGCCGCGGATTTTTGGCGGCGCGGGAGAAGGCGAGGAGGGATTTGATGGCGGCCTTGGGATTGGAAGGCTTGATCGCGGGGAAGGCCTCACTTTTTCCCTTGGCGACGGCACCGCCCGGGCCTGCGGAAGCGAAAACGAGAGGGCTGCCAGGCGCGGATGCCGCCGCCGCCGGGTCCCCCGCCAGCAGGGGTGACCCCGCCGGAATGAGGGGCCGGAGGAACCACCCGGCGGCGAGCCCCGCGAGGGGAAGAAAAACGAGGGCGGCGGGTTTCATGGGGCGATGGGATGGCGGGAGGCGCTCAGCCCAGTTGGCGCAGCGCGGCGAGGCGCTGAATCATGGGGGGATGCGAATAGTGCAGAAAAACCGTGAGGGGATGTGGCGTCAGGTTAGAGAGGGAATCGCGAGCGAGGCGCTTGAGGGCCGCGGTCATGGCGGCGGGGCCTCCGGTGGCGGCGGCAGCGTAGGCGTCCGCTTCATATTCATGTTTGCGGCTCCACAGGCCGCTGAGAATGCCCAGCACCGTTTGGGCGGGCTCAAAAAGGATCATGAAGAAGACTAGGCCTAACCAGAGGACGGGCTGCGCGAGGCCAAAGGCGGCCTGCAATCCGGCGTTGTTCAGGACCGCGCCCATGAGGAGGAAAATGAAGGCCAACTGGGCGACGGCGACGAAGAGGCGCTGCACGATGTGGCCGCGCTTGAAGTGCCCAATTTCGTGCGCCAACACCGCGAGCAATTCAGGCTGCGGGTGTTTCTCGATCAAGGTGTCATAGAGGGCGATGCGCTTATTTTGACCGAAGCCGGCGAAGAAGGCGTTGCCCTTGGTGGAGCGGCGACTGCCGTCGATGACAAAGAGTTCGCGGACGGGAAAGGCGCAGCGCTCGGCGAGGTCTTGGATCGCGGACTTGAGCGGGCCGTCTTCAAGGGGAGTGAACTTGTTGAAGAGCGGCATCAAGTAGCGCGGGGCGAGGTATTGCAGCGCCAACACCAGCACCGTCACCGCCAACCAGGCCCACAGCCAAGCCCCGGGGAAGGTCCCAAACAGCCAGAGCAATAAGGCTAGAACGGGCAGGCCAATCCCCGCGCCGAGCACTAGACCCTTGCACTTGTCAGCCACAAAGACGGCCGGACTCGTTTTGTTGAAGCCGTATTTGGCCTCAATGTGAAAGGTGTCGTACCACTCAAAGGGCAGGCCCAAGGCCATGCCCCCGAGCTGCAGCAAGCCGATTCCAAGCAGGCCTTGGAGAATTGGAGAAGGCGTCCAGCCCGCCGCCAAAGACTGCAACCAAGGGAAGCCGCCCCCCAGCCAAAAGGCTAAAAAGGCCAGCAGGCGGACCCCGCTGGCGAGCAGGTCGTGGCGGGCGCTCTCCCGGCTGTAGGCTTGACTCTTGGCAAAAGCCTCCTCGTCAAAGACATCCCGGAAATCCTCCGGCAGGGGCTGGCGAAGATACTTGAGGTTGAGCCACACTGCCGCCGTCTCCAGCAAGTGGAGGCCGATCACCGACGCCAACAAAAAGAAAAACCAAGGATTAGAAAAGCTCATGAGGGGACAAAAATGGAGTTCCGCGGGTCCCCAAGCCAGGGCCCGCCCAGGAGCACCACGCCCCGCCGCGGCGCCCCGCAGTCAAGCCCAAAGCCCGGCCGCCAAGCCGCGCCTCCGCCCCCGAGCGAACCCAGGCCGCGGCGAAAAAAGGGGCAGCGCGCTTCATCACCCGCTATCACACCCGAAGCCACCGGCCCTGGCAAGCCGGATTCCGCTTCCCCTCAGGAAATCAGGGCAAATTGAGCATCTGCCCGACTTTGATGAGGTCGCCCGTCAATCCATTGGCGCTGCGCAAAGCCGCCACACTGGTGCCGTGGCGCTTCGCAATCCCCGTCAGCGTGTCGCCGCCCTTCACGGTGACGCTTCCCCCGCTCGGCGCGGTCGGCGCGACCGGAGCGGATGGCGCGGCGTCGTAGGCCGGAGCGGGGGCGCTGGCCGCGGGCGCTTCGTAGCTCCCGTAAGGATTGCTCGCCGGGGCCTGCGCATAAGGGTTGGCCGCCGGGGCCTGCGCATAGGGATTGGGCGCCGGGGCTTGCCCGTAGGGATTGGCCGACTGCCCATATGGATCGTAGGCGGTCGGCGCCGCTTCCTTCCGCTTCAACAGTTCACAGGAAGATGTGCCGACGGCGACGGCGGCGATCAGGGCGAGAGGGAGGGCGCGCATGGCTGGAAAAAACAGGGTGAAAATTTTAATAAGGAGCACTGATATCTAAGCAATATTTAGCAATTGACAAGTTTCTTTTGGCTTGAGCTTCCGGGGCGGGCCCTGGCTGGGGGAGGGGGCTCAGGGTGGATTGGCGGCGAGGGGGAGGGAGCGGACCGCCTGCGCCATGGCTTCGCCGAGGCGGCGGTGGCTGGCGGGATCGAAGTGGAGGCCGTCGAGGGGGCTGGGGACGACGAGGGGCTGGGCGTCGAGGAAGGCGCAGTCGAGTTGCCGAGCCACGGTGCGGAAGTGCTCTGGGAGGCGGCGGGAGCGGGCGGCGGCGTCCTCGAATTTTTCGGCGAGCGCGGGGAGGTGCTCGAGCGAGGCCACGGTGGGCGGGCAAACCAGCAGCACTTGGGGAGGGGCGCCGCGGGGACCGGCGGCGGATTGGCGGACCAGCCGGACCAGGGCGGCAGCCCCGGCGGCGATCTCGCCCGGTGGGGCGCGGAAGACGGTCTTGAGGTCGTTCGTTCCTAGCATGATGATGACAAGGTCGAGCGGTTGGGAGGTTTCCAAGAAAATCGGCAGGGCGACGCGGCCGCAGCGGCCGGGGTGGTGGGGGTCCTCAAAGACGGTGGTGCGCCCATTTTGCCCGGCTGGGATGACTTCCCAGCCCGCGCCCAGTTCCGCGGCCAGCACGCCCGTCCAGCGCTGGGGCGCGGAGTGGCGCTGCGGAAATGGGGACAGCGCCGAGGCCGCGGGGTCGTAGCCCCAGGTGTTAGAATCGCCGAAGCAGAGAATCGCAGGCATGGGGTCCACGATGCCAAAAAGCGAGCCGTCTGCAAGCCGGAGCGAGGTCGATCCTAGCGGTCTTTTCCTCCAGCGGCGATGGCGGCCACGGGAATCGGCGCGGCCGCGGCCCGCAAGGTGAAGGCGAGGGCCTCCGCCGAGGTGGCGTAGCCGAGGTAGCTGGTGAGGGCGACGCGCTGGCCGCGGTCCGGGCCGCTCGTGAAATAACCGTAGAGGTCGATCTGCCCTTTGAGGGAGGGAAAGGCGTCCTCGATCGTGGCGCGGAGGGGGACTTGCGCGGCGTAGTTGTCGGCCAATTGATCGAAGGGGCCATCGAAATAGTCGTTGCGCTGGATGCTAGCTTCCCGGACCGCGCTGAGGACTTTGCGCCCGGCCCGGGCGGGGTCGGTCCAGAAGCAAAAGCCGCTGCGGCGCCCCAGGGAGACGCCGGGGGCCAGTTCGACAAAGGTTTCGGGCACGGGCTGTTCCTCGCAGAGGACCCAAAAAAAGCAGCGGGCCCGGGTTTCATAGCACAGAAAAAAGGGCAGGCCGCTCTCGTCCCAGGTGCGGGCGATGAAGCGCTCCCCGGGCCCCAGCAAGCCGGGCGCGGCGGGGGGCAACTGCGGCAGGGCGAGGAGGTGGAAGCGGACCGTTTTTCCCGCTAAAGACACGTCGCAGGTGAGGGGGTCGGGGCAGGTGACGCCGAGTCCCTCGGCGGCGCCGAGGTGGCGGGCGGCGCTGATTCTCCCCTTGGCTAGGGCAGCGTCGGGAAACTCCTGCCACTCTTCGTAAGCAAAGGAAATCTGGCCCTTTTCGCGCAGGCCGCTGGCGGGGCGGAAGTTCCCCCGGATTTCCCGCCCCCCCGCGGCGAGCCGCCAATAATAGTAGTTCTCCGTGGGGTAAACTCTCACTTCGTCGGGAAGCTGACGAAAGACCCAAGCCAGCACCGCATCGCGGTCCGCCAGGTCAAGGTCTCCCGCTTGCCAGGCCTCGGCCAGCACCTGGTGCAGCTCCAAGCGGGGCCCGGCCCCACCCGGCCCGCCCCAGGCCGCGCTCAGCCCCAGAAATAGACTAACAGTGATTCGGAGAACTCTCATCGCCACGTTAGAGATGCTCGGCGACCCAGCGGGTGTTGATGACCTTTTCGACCAGGTCGAGCGGGGTGTGAAAATACTGGTTGCTGGCCTCGAAGCCGAGGCGGGAGTCGGCGGACTGGAGGGCGTGGAGCCGCTGGGCGGCGGCGCGCTCCGCTTCGAGCAGGGGGAGCAGCACCGCAGGCGGAGCCGCGGCGCGGCGGGCAGCCACAAAGCGGGCCTGGCGCGCCGCGCTGGCCCAGTAAATCGCGCAGGCCTCGGCGACCGCCATTTCGCGAACGAGCGGAGCAGCGGCGTCTGGGAGATCGCGGCGCCATCGGTCCACCGCCGCGGCAAAGCCAGCGGCCACTTTTTCTAACTGCGCCGCCCAGATCTCCACGGGATAAACCGCGCGCCAATGATCCACGTCGTCATAGGGGAAGCACACCATGGTCGAAGTGTAGCCAGTGGGTTGGGCCCAGAGCAAGTTGGCCGGCCCCAGTTGGAAGGGGGCGTTATAGACGGATTCAATATGATAGGGAAACTCCGCCAGGGCCGCACTGAGGGCCTGCCAAGCCAGCGCGGTGGCGGCGGCCGCCGCTTCCCCGTGGTGGTGGCGGGCGACATCGCGCAGGGAGCCGCCCTCCATGGCCGCGGCCACCGCCTGCAGATTGGGTGAGGGATAGCCCCCCAGGGTCCAGCCGAGCATAACCCCGTCCAAGCCCTCGCCGCGCAGGCGGGAAGCGTGTTCGAAGGTTTGGCCGACGGCGGGGATGTAGGGCACGCTAGAAAGTTCCCAGGTATTGGCGGCCTGGATTTTGGCAAAGGCTTGGAGGCCGCGCTTTTTGGCGGCGGCCCAGTGGCGGCGCGCCCGCGGCCCCGGCCCGAGCACCGAGAGCGAGTATTCCCCGACCTCGGATTTGATGCCCCCGCGCTCCAGGGGCGCCGACCACTCACTAACACTCATCAGAGCCACCCCCGCGGGCAATTGGGCGATCGCCTCCAAAGCCCAGGCGTCGGCCCAAGCCCAGTCCCAAGCGATCACCCGGGCGGAAGAACCCGCCGCTTCCACCCCGCGCCGGATCAGGCCGCTAACATCAGCAATGACATGGGCTGGCCCCAGCGGCCCACAGCGCGGGCACCCTGCCCCGAGGCCGTGAGACCAACAGTTCGTGGGATTTTCCGAGGCCGTGATCGTGAAAAATCCGCCCAACCCCGGAGTCTCCCGGCAAATCAAGGCGATGGACGATTCCATCCAGGCCCGCACCTCTGGACTGGTCGTGCACAGGGCGGCGTGGTCGCCCTGAGTGACGCCCTTAAGTTCCGGATGCGCCGCGAAAAACGCCAGCGGCATCATGCGCGGTTCGTTGAGATAGAGGTAAATCTGAATGCCATGGCGAGCGGCCCGGGCCACCAGAGCGTTGAGGTTAGTGCGCCGGGTGGCGTGATCCCGCGAAACGGCGCCATCCCAAGGGAAAGGGGCCAATTTAGAAAGCACCGCCTGCAGCCACACCCCCGTGACCCCGGAAGCAGCGAGGCGGGCCAAAAGAGCGTCCGGGTAGGGATCGAGATCCGGCTCCATCAAGGGGTCGCCATAGAGCGCGAAATAGGAATAACAAAAGCGCGGGGGCCCCGGGGTTGGGCGGACGGCGGGCGGCGCGGCGGGGAGGGGCGCACTCAGGTCGCGGACAAATTGGAAAAGCGGTTCCCGGCCGAGCAGCGGCGTGGCGGGAAAGTCCTGACGCAGCAGCTGGGCGATTTCAGCAGCGCGGGCAGTCTCCGCGGGGGACGGACCACGCCAAGCTAAGGGAGGGCAGAGCGGCTTGAGCGAACCCAGCTTAATGAAGAGAAAATCGTCCTCGCGAAGCGTAAAGGCTAGCTTTTCCGGGGTCCAGTCGAGCAAGCTGAGCAACTGGGGGTAAGGCAGGAGGTGCCAGTTGCGCTTGATCACGGTAATAAAAGAGCGCCGCTCCTGATCCCGGGGCACAGCGGGCGGATCCGGCAAGCCCATGGCGCGGCCGAACGCGGCCACCGCCGCGGGGTCCGCCCCGAGCACCGCCGCGACCCGCTCCAGGGGCACCAACCCCCAGTTCCGCCAAATAAAGGCCATCGGCACCGAGGCAAAGTGGGCCAGCGCAAGCGGCGCCGGACTCGGCCCGGGTGGCAACACCGACAAATCGGACAAATCAGCGCCCGCCGCAGACCACAGCGCCAGAGGCGAACCCCAGAGGGCGGCGAGGGCGGCAGAGCCCTGAAGCAAGGAACGGCGTTTCATATCCCCAATCCTATCTGGGCCGGGCGAGCCTGGCAAGCCAGGGGAATGGGGCCTATCTTATCTTATAAATTGGCATCCGTCACCGCGCCTTCGGAGGCGGAGGTGACCAGCTTGGCGTACTTGGCGAGGACGCCGCGGGTGTAGCGGGGCTTGGGCTGTTTCCACTTGGCCAAGCGGGCTTCGATTTCCGCCTGAGGAAGGTCCAGGGTGAGCTGGCGGCTCACCGCGTCGATGGTGATAGGGTCGCCATTTTTGACGATGGCTAGAGGGCCGCCGCAAAAGGCTTCGGGGGTGATGTGGCCGACCACAAATCCGTGGCTGCCGCCGCTGAAGCGGCCATCGGTGATGAGGGCGACCTGCTTGCCGAGGCCGAGGCCCATGACCGCGCTGGTCGGCCCGAGCATTTCGCGCATCCCGGGGCCGCCCTTGGGGCCTTCGAGGCGGATCACGATGACGTCGCCAGCCTTGATTTTGCGGGAAGTGATGGCAGCCATGGACGCTTCTTCGCTGTCGAAGACGCGGGCCTTGCCGCTGAAGCGCTCGCCTTCTTTGCCGCTGATTTTGCCCACCGACCCGCCGGGGGCGAGGTTTCCGTAAAGAATGGCGAGATGGCCGGATTTTTTAATAGGATCGCTGAAGGGGCGGATGACCTGCTGGCCCGCGGGGTATTCCGGTTTCACCTTGGCCAAGTTTTGCGCCAGGGTTTTGCCGGTCACGGTGAGGACGTCGCCGTGGAGCAGGCCGGCATTGAGGAGGAGCTTCATCAGCGGCAGGGTGCCGCCGATTTTGACCAACTCATACATGACGTATTTGCCGCTTGGCTTGAGGTCGGCGAGCACCGGGGTGCGGGCCCCGATTTTGGTGAAATCGTCGATGCTGAGCTTGACGTTGGCGGCCTGCGCCATCGCCAAGAGGTGGAGCACCGCATTGGTGCTGCCGCCCAGGGCCGTGATCAGGGTGATGGAATTGAGAAAGGACTCCCGGCTCAAAATGTCGCTCGGGCGAATCCCGCGCTTGATGAGGTGGAGCACCGCCGCCCCAGCGTCGAAGCAATCCTGCATCTTCTCGTCGCCGACGGCGGTCTGCGCCGAGCTGTTAGGAAGCGAGAGACCCAGGGCTTCGATGGCGCTGGCCATGGTGTTGGCCGTGTACATGCCGCCGCAGCTGCCGGGGCCGGGAATGGCGCACTGTTCAATGGCAGCGAGCTCGTCGTCGTCGATCTGGCCGCCGGCGTGCTGGCCCACCGCCTCAAAGACACTCACGACATCCACGTCCTTCCCCTTGTGGCAGCCAGGCAGGATGGTGCCCCCGTAGACGAAAACCGAGGGCCGGTTGAGGCGAGCCATGGCCATGACGCAGGCGGGCATGTTCTTGTCGCAGCCCCCGATGGCCACAAAGCCGTCGAGCCCTTCGCAGCCGACCACGGTTTCAATGGAGTCCGCGATGACTTCGCGCGAGACGAGGCTGTACTTCATGCCCTCGGTGCCCATGCTGATGCCGTCGGAGATGGTGATGGTGTTGAAGATGAGGCTTTTGCCCCCGGCCGCCTCCACGCCTTTGGCCGACTCCAGGGCCAAGCGGTCGATGTGCATATTGCAGGGCGTGACCTGGCTCCAGGTGGAGGCAATCCCAATCTGGTTCTTCTTAAAATCGCCGCGCTGGAAGCCGACCGCGTGCAGCATGGCGCGGCTCGCGGCGCGCTCCGGGCCGTCGACCAGGATGCCGGAGAATTGGCGGTGGGGGGCGGAAGCGGCGGGCGGAGCGGAGGACTTTTTGCTGGGCATAGCGGAGTCCATTAAGCACCGCCCCGCGGGCAGCGTCAAGCCCAGCCCGCCGCTCCTCAGCGCTGGCGGACCCGCAGCCGCATAAAGGACTTCTGGCCCAAATTGACCGGCAGGGAAAAGCTCGGCTGATTGGCCGTCCCAGCGTTGCTTATCGCCTGCCAAACCACAAAATCCGCGGTGCGTTCCGCCAGGTAGTCGACGTCCGAAATGCCGCTAGGGACGGTGAACTTCAAGGTCAAACCGCCTGGGCCCAGGGTGGGCTGGGGCAAGCTGCCGGGGGACGTCCGCAGCAGCGGATTGAGCCCAAAGGCGTATTCCAAAAAATTAGATAGGCTGTCGCCGTCGCCATCCCCCTGCGGCAGGGCGGCCAAGCTGGGATAGGCGGCCTCAAAGCCAGTGGGGGCCTTGGGCACTACCGCGAGGGGGGCGGAGTACCCCATGAAGCGCCCCCCCACCTGCGGCCGGGCCCGCAGGAGATAGGTGGTCCCCGAAACCAAGGGGGCGCCGAGCAACTGGCTATCGAAGCGGAAGGCGGACTCCGCTTGGACCACGCTCTTGAGAGAGCTGAGCCGCTGCACGTTGGACAGCGCAATGTCATCCAAATAACAACCATGATTCGTATCCGCCCCATCAAAGGAAATCAGGCCGGGCCGGAGGATGAATCGCAAGCGGATCGGCTTGCCCGCCCATGCCGCTAGAGCGACCGACCGCGCCTTCCAAGTGGTGTCCCAGGCAGAACTGTTGTAGCTGCCCCCTACCTGATAGACGTAGGCCCCATTCCTCCCGTAGACCTCGGTCCATTGGTTGCCCCCATCGCTGGAAATTTCCGCGCTGAGGCGGTTTGAAGTGAAGAGCCAGCGGAATTGCTCATTAAAAGTCAGGACGCTGTCGGCCGCCGGGATGAACTCCGCACCCAAGCTAAAAGCCTGGCTGTGCGGCAGGTAGTCGACCTCATCCTCGTCGAGAGGAAAGCACAGGTGGAAGGCCTTGGGGGCGCTGCGCGGAGCGAAGCTCAGCCCATCAAAAGTGGCCGCCCCCTGAAGCAAGGGATAGGTGCCGGTCTTCTCCGCCGTGACCAAGGGCACCGCCCCATCCCCGTTCTCCAGGTAGGAGCCCGCCGCCGCCCGGGTGTCGGCCTGAATTTGATAGGCACTCGCCAGCGGCACCGCGCTGCAGAGGTAATCGCCTCCCCAGGCCGCCGGCTGGGCCGGGCCGCTCACGCTCTGGGCCACCCCGAGCACCGCGGGGTCAAAAAAGGTTGTCTGCCATTGATAGGAGGTGGGCACTCCAGCGCCGCTCATGCCGGTCACCGCAACTTTGTAAGTGACGTCCGCCGCCCCCGGCGCAGGCAGCGCCGCGGGCAGGAAGACCAAGGTGTTGTCCCCCAGTTTGGTGGTGTCATAGGAGAGCACCGTCACCGGAATCGCCGCTCCGGTGGGCCCGGTGAGCGCAATGGAGGAAGGCGCCCCGGAAAAAATCGCATTGGGAAACGAGAGCGACCACCGCAGGGGCAGCAGCGGAGACGGCACATAGCCGCGCGGAGGCCAGGACACAAATTGCTTCGGTCCCTCGGCCGCCGTCAGAAAGTTGCTTGCAATATAAAGGGCGTTGGAGGGCAAAACCGGATAGTCCCCCGAGACGTCCTGAAAAACCCCCGGCGGTACATCGCCAGTGCTCATGTCCCGCGCCCGGCTGTAGAGGATCCAGCGGCGGTGCCCCACGCTGCTGTTGTCAAACAAATCGTCGGACACGTTGTCGTCCGCCATATAGCCGTCCACCGCCTTGGGACCAAAAAAGCCCAGCGTCAGGTTGCTGAACTGACAGCCGTTCCAAGCCGCCGCCGACCAGCAGGCGGTGCCGTCCGCCTTGGGATTGTGCGAGATGGTAAAGCCTCCAAAAAAAACGTTGGAAAAAGCATTCATGTGGGCCGCCGATTGCGCGCACCACTGCTTGGATATGCTTCCGCTCACCTGCGGACTCCCCGGCTGCACCGAGTTGAACACCGGCTCCGCGTCGAACGAAATGTCCCCCGGCATGCCCACCAGGGCCCGGTAATAGTTGACCCGCCGCTGCACGTCCTTGCGAAATTCCGGGCTGGTCGTGCCCGGGGTGCAGCTCGCATAGTTGCCGGTCCACTGCAGCCGCCCCGCCGCCCCCTCCGACGCCAGATAGGCCCCGTTGTAAAATGAGAGCGACTCCATCCGGTCGGTGGCATCGACCACGAACCCCACGGCCGGCACCACCCCGTTGACCGGGGCCCAGGTGGAGGGGCCCGCCAGGGCAGCCCCGGCAACTAATCCAAGTGCCAGTAAAACCGAGCAGCGGAACTGGGAACATTTCATGGGGCTTCTATAAACTTTTTCCGTAGGCACCCGCAAGCAATCTGTGGAAAAAATCCTAAAAAAGCCCAAAAAGCGCCGCAAAAAGATCAGAAACTGCGAAGCGTTTGGCGCCTTCTCGGCCGCCCGGCGGGCCCAGCCCTCAGAAATGGCTCCGCAGCAGGGCCAGGCTTTCTCCGATGGAGGCCAGGGCGGGTCCCTTGCCCTCGAACTCGAGCGAAACGTAGCCGCGGTAGCCGGCCTGGTTCATGATCCCGGCGATGCGCGCGTAATCTAAGTCCAAGCTGTACCAAACGCCCCCCCCCTGGTAGGTTTTGGCCTGCAGCAGCACCGCCTGCGGCGCCAACTGGGCTAGCCGATCGTAGGGGTCTTCTAAAAAATTCCCCGTGTCCAAGGTGACCTGGAGCCAAGGCGATTTCAGGGCGTCCACGACGCGGAGCACCCCCTCCGGAGTCCGGCCCAGGCCCCAGTGATTTTCCAGGCCCATAACAATGCCCCGCTTTTCTGCTTCAGGGAGGAGCTTGGCGTAGGCGTCAATCACCCAGCCGAAGGCGTCTTCCACGCTGTAGCCTGGCAGGGGCTCCTCCGCGCCGCGGTGGGCCATGAGGTCGTCGAAGTCCTTGCGGGTCCCCCAGGTCCCGGAATTGACTCTGATGGTAGGAATTCCCAATTGATAGGCTTCCTCCAAATAGCTGATCGTCTCGTCGATGTTTTTTTGCCGCTTGGCCTCATCGGGGGAGACGAAGCCCTGGTGGGTGGAGTAGCCCATCAGGTCGAGCCCGAGGGAAAAGGCGCGCCGCTTGGCCGCCCGCAACACGGCCGGGGAGCGATCCTCCCACTGGCGCTGCAGGATTTCCACGCCGTCAAAGCCGAGGTCGGCGGCGGCTTCGAGGCATTTGTCGATGGAGCGCCATTCAGCGCGATCGAAGCCCCAGAACGAGTAGGTGCTGACGCCAATGCGGCGGCGGAATTTGGGGGCGGCAGCAGCGGGGGCGGCGGCAGCGGGGGCGGCAGCGAGGCCGCCCAAGCTGGCGGCAGAAGTGGAGAGGAAGTGGCGGCGGTCCATGGTGCCATTCTCTAAAGCAGCGCCCGGGCCGGGTGACCAGCTTTATAGCGGGACCGGCCTTAAATTTTCCGCGGCCGCGGCCCCGCAGGAGCCATCGCCGGGTCGGAGGGCTTTGATGTTGCAGCGCCGAAGACTGCCCCCTATGATCGCGGGCGGCAGGCTTCCTGCTTCCTTTTTACTTCTTTTCAAGACCATGCTCGTCCGCTTCCTTTCCCGTGCCGCGCTCCCCCTGAGCGCCTCCTTCGCCTTGCTGCTCGTCGGCTGCAGTGGAGGTGGGTCCGATACCATCAAGGTCGGCGAATTCGCCTCCCTCACGGGCAAGGAGGCCACTTTTGGCAACTCGTCCCACGAAGGCACCCTGCTGGCTTTTGAGGAAATCAACGCCGCGGGCGGCCTCCTCGGCAAAAAGCTCGAACTGATCACCGAGGACAATCAGACCAAGCCCGGCGAAACCGCCAACGCCGTCAACAAGCTCATCGCCAAAGACGGCGTGGTCGCCTTGTTAGGCGAAGTGGCTTCGGGCCGCTCCCTCGAAGCCGCCCCGATCTGCCAGCAAAGCAAGATCCCCATGATCTCCCCGGCCTCCACCAATCCCCAGGTGACTCAGACCGGCGACTACATCTTCCGGGTTTGCTTCATCGACCCCTTCCAGGGCACCGTGATGGCCAACTTCGCCACCAACACCCTCAAGGCCCGCAAGGTCGCCATCTTCACCGACGTCAAGAGCGACTACAGCAAAGGCCTAGCCAAATACTTCAAAGAGCGCTTCGCTGCTAACCAAGGCACCATCGTGGCCGAGCTCGACTTCAACGGCGGCGACAAAGACTTCAAGGGCCAGCTCACCGCCATCAAGGCCGCCGCCCCCGATGGCGTCTTCGTCCCCGGCTACTACACCGACGTCGCCCTCATCTGCATTCAGGCCAAACAACTCGGCCTCAACGTCCCCCTCTTTGGCGGCGACGGCTGGGAAAGCCAAACCCTCCTCGAAATCGGCAAGGAAGCCGTGGAAGGCCACTATTTCTCCACCCACTACGCCGCCGACGCCGCGAGCGACAAGGTGACGGCTTTCGTGGCCGCCTACAAAAAGCGCTTCAACGGCAAGGTGCCTGACGCCATGGCCGCCCTCGGCTACGACTCCGCCTTCTTCCTCGCCGATGGCATCAAGCGCGCCGCCACCGCCGAGCCCGCCAAAATCCGCGACGCCCTCGCGGCCACCACCGCCTTCGACGCCGTCACCGGCCAGATCGCCATGAACCCCCAGCGCGACGCCGTGAAGTCCGCCGTCATCCTCCAGGTCAAAAACGGGGCCTTCAAATTCGTCGAAACCGTCAATCCCTGACCCGCCCGCGGAGGCAACCCCACCGGCGCAACTCATGGACTGGCTGCTGCAGCAACTGATCAACGGCCTCGGCCTGGGCTCCATCTACGCCCTGATCGCCCTCGGCTATACCATGGTCTATGGGGTGCTGCGCTTTATCAACTTCGCCCACAGCGACATCCTCATGCTAGGGGCCTTCGCGGCCCTCTACCTGGAGCCCCATGTCAGCAGGATGCTAGGGGGGCCTCAGTCCATCCTGGGAGCTATCCTGATCGCCGCCGTCGCCGCGGGCCTCTGCGCGCTGCTCGGGATCCTAATCGAATTCCTTGCCTACCGCCCGCTGCGCCAGCGCCCCCGCCTCGCGGTGCTGATCACAGCCATTGGGGTCTCCCTCCTCATCGAGTTCACCGCCCAGCACGAAAAGGTCTTTTCCGCCAAAACCCAGTTCTTCCCCCGCCTCCTCCCCGAGCACTCCTTCCAACTGGGCCAAGTTTACTTTAGCAGCACCGACCTCCTCGTCCCCGCGGTCACCGCGGCCATGCTCGCCGCGATGTGGTTCATCGTCCAGAAAACCCGCACCGGCACCGCCATGCGCGCCGTCTCCTTCAACCAGCAGGCCGCCTCCCTCATGGGCGTCAATGTGAACCGCATCATCTCGTTCACCTTCGGCCTCGGTTCGGCCCTAGCCGCTATTGCGGGCATCCTCTACGCCATGAAGGCCCCCGGCATTGAGCCCCTCATGGGGGTGCAACCCGGCCTGCGCGCCTTCATCGCCGCGGTCCTCGGCGGCATTGGCAACCTCCCCGGCGCGGTGGTGGGCGGATTGGTGTTAGGCATCCTGGAGACCTTTCTCGGCGGGATTCCCTGGCTCTCCAGCTACCGCGACGGCATCGCCTTCGCCATCTTGATTCTCATCCTGCTCTTCAAACCCGCCGGCTTGCTCGGCAAAGCCACCGTGGAAAAAGTCTGATGTCCCTGCCCGGAGCCAAACGCTGGTTGTTGTTAGGAATCGCCCTCGCCGCGGTCGCCTCCCACTTCGCCCACAGTCCCGAACTGGGCCTCAACCGCTACTACCTCGGCGTCGCGGTCGATGTCGGCATCGCCATTATCCTCGCGGTCAGCTTGAATTTGATCAACGGCCACACCGGCCAGTTCAGCCTCGGCCACGCCGGCTTCATGGCGGTGGGCGGCTACACCGCGGCCAAGATCTCCCTCCTGATCAGCCCGGCTGGAGAGGCCGCCTGGGGCTTTCCCCTTGCCCTGTTAGGCGGGGGGCTGCTCGCGGCCCTAGCAGGACTTCTAGTGGGCATCCCCTCGCTCCGCCTGCGCGGCGACTACCTGGCCATTGTGACCCTAGGCTTTGGGGAAATCATCCGCGTGGCGGTGCAGAACATGGAATCGGTGGGCGCCGCGAGCGGCCTCAAGGGCATCCCCAAGTACACCACCCTGGGCTGGACCTTTGGCCTAGCCGCCATCACCATTTATGTTATCACGGCCCTGGTGAATTCCACCTACGGCCGCGGCTTTATCGCGGTCCACGACGACGAAGTGGCCGCGGAATCCATGGGCATCCCCACCACCCGCTACAAGGTCACCGCCTTTGTCACCGGGGCCTTCTTCGCCGGCATCGCGGGCGGACTCTACGCCCACCACAAGCAGTTCCTCTCCCCCACCGGATTCGACTTCCTCAAGTCGATCGACATCGTGGTCATGGTCATCCTCGGCGGCATGGGCCGCACCGCGGGGGTGGCCGCGGCCGCAGTGATCCTCACGCTGCTGCCGGAATCCCTGCGCGCCTTCTCCGAGTACCGCATGATCATCTACTCCCTGCTCATCATTCTTCTCATGATGCTGCGCCCGCAGGGGCTCTTCACCTTCCAGCGCAAGCAAGGAGGTGCCTCATGAGTGCTCCCCTGCTGCAGCTCGATGCCGCCACGATTCAATTCGGCGGCCTGACCGCGGTCTCGGCATTCACCACCGCCGTGGCCGACAACGAATTGGTCGGCCTGATCGGCCCTAACGGCGCGGGCAAAACCACCGCCTTCAACCTCATCACGGGCGTCTATCAACCCACCTCCGGCAGCATCCGCTTCGCCGGACAACCCACCGTCGGCCTCAAACCCAACCAACTCACCCGCCTCGGCATCGCTCGCACCTTCCAAAATATCCGCCTCTTCCACTCGATGTCGGTCTTCGACAACATCCGCGCCGCCACCCAACTGCACCGCCGCCACGGCATTCTCGACGCCCTCTGGCGCGGCCGGGCCCACCGCGCCGGAGAGCGCGAAGTGGAGGCCCGCGTCATGGAACTCTTGGAAATCTTCAGCCTCGACAAACAGCGCGGCGAACTCGCCAAATCCCTGCCCTACGGCGACCAGCGCCGCCTCGAAATTGTCCGCGCCCTCGCCACCAAACCCCGCCTCCTCCTCCTCGACGAGCCCGCGGCCGGCATGAACCCTACCGAAAAAGACGACCTCATGCGGCTGATCCGCTTCGTCAAAGATCGCTATCAAATCGCCGTCCTCCTGGTGGAACACGACATGAAAGTGGTTATGGGAATCTGCGAGCGCATCGCGGTCCTCGAATACGGCCGCAAAATCGCCGAGGGCAGCCCCCAAGAAATCCAGCGCCACCCCCAAGTCATCGAGGCCTACCTCGGGGCCGCCGCCAGCGGAAAGGAGTCGCCCGATGCTTGAAATCACCGACCTCAGCGTAGCCTACGGATCCATCAAAGCCCTCCACGGGGTGTCCCTGCGCGTGCCCGAGGGCAGCATCGTGACCCTCATCGGGGCCAATGGCGCGGGTAAGTCCACCACCCTGCGCGCCATTTCCGGACTCGCCAAGTCCTCCGGCGGCCGGATCCACTACGGCGACCAGGACATCACCGCCCTACCCCCGCACCGCATCGTCGCCCGCGGGCTCTGCCATGTCCCCGAAGGCCGCATGGTTTTCGCCAACCTCAGCGTCCAGGAAAACCTCCAGATGGGCGCCTACCTCCAGCGCGACCGCGCCTGGATCGCCGCGCAAACCGACTACGTCTTCTCCCTCTTCCCCCGGCTCCACGAGCGCCGCCAACAACTCGCGGGCACCCTCTCGGGCGGCGAACAGCAAATGCTCGCGATCGGCCGCGCCCTGCTCAGCCGTCCCAAGTTCCTCATGCTCGACGAGCCCTCCCTGGGCATTGCTCCATTGTTAGTGAAGACCATCTTTGAGAAGATCGTCGAGATCAACCGCAGCCAGGGCCTCACCATTTTGCTGGTGGAACAAAACGCCAACCTCGCCCTGGAAGTTTCCAGCTACGGCTATGTGCTCGAAACCGGCAAGGTCATCCTCGAGGGCCCCTCGGCAGAGCTCCAGGCCAACCCCCAGGTGCAGGCCGCCTACCTCGGCATCTGAGGCCCCCCGCTCAGAGTTCCTCCAGCGCCTTGACCTCGTTGCCTTCCAGTGTCCAGCGCTGTAAGGTCGAGGTCTTCCCCTTGTTCATGGCCCGAAACAATGCTGGGGCCGTCCGCTTGGTAAAGCGCCGCTCGTGCACCCCGCTGGCATCGCAGGCGTCTAGTAGGGCGTGGCCCTTGTAGAGCCGCCGCTTCCCAATCAGCCGCACCGCCCCCGCCGACGGGGCCACTGGCGCCCGCTGATCTAACACCAAATAACTCAAGGGCAGCGAGCGCAAATCAATCCCCATGATGCGGCCAAACTGGACCCAATCGCGGTCCGTATACACCTCGTTAGGAGGAGTGGCGAAAAAATGACACCAATCGTTCGCATGCCCCTCGGCGAGCAGCCCGCAGCGGTTCCGGTGCAGGCAGGGCGCGATGGGGTGCAAGGCCTCCCGCAGCACTTCCCGGGCCTTGACCAGTTGGCCGCTGGCCGCACTTGTCCCCGGCTCCACCCACACCACCGCCGCCGCCCGGCCCGCCAGTTTTAACAAGTCCGCCAGCGCCGACTCCTTGAGCTCCGTGACCACGTGGCTCAACAGCAAGGTGAACACCCCCTCCGGTTCCCCCGTGGTCACCGCCACTTCCGGAAACTCCCGGCGCACCGCCGCGGTGGCAAAACTCACCGCCCGCCGCGAGCGGTCGTGCAGACTGACCGAAGTCAATCCCGCCGCGGGATAGGCCGCCAAAAATTCCCGCGCCGCCACCCCGGTGCCGCAGCCCCAGTCGTAGACCGCTCCCGCCGGAGGCGTCCACTGCAGACCCGCCAAATCCCGAAAAACGTGCTGCCACTTCCAAGCAATCCGCCGCGCAAAGGTAACATCGTAGCCGCTCAAGAGCGCATCCGAGGTCCAATAATCCCCCTGCCCCGCCGTCCCTTCCAGGTAAGTCGTGCGCAATTCATCAAGGCTGGACCAGTCGTATTCCATAAACCCAGACTGCGGGGGTTTCTCCCCCGGCGAAAGGGGAAAGAGCCCGGCCCCAGCCGCCCGAGCGCTTTTTCACCTCCTCCCGCGCCCGGCCGCCACCAAAAAAAGGGCGGGCAGTATGTGCTACTGCCCGCCCCGGGAGTTTCGCCTCAGGGGCGAAAATGGGTTGGAGGATTACCGAGTGCGCAGGGCGCGGTAGAAGATCCGGCCCGCAGCGTGGGCTTCGGGAGAAGCGTCCACGTACTGGGTGGTCGTGCCCGCCGACACCAAGTTAGTCGCCACCAGGGTCCAGGGACCCGCTGGGTTCGTGGCCCGCTCCACCGCGTAGGCCGCGCCTTCCACCGACTCGATGTCCAGGGTCACGTCCCCGCTCACCGCATCCCGGGAAACCCCGCTGATGCTGAAGGGAGGACCTTCGGCGAGGGCGGATGTCCAAATCTGCAGGGCTTCTGAATCCGTCAGGACCCGGTCGAGCCAAATCGCCACTTCGTCCTGGGCACCCGAGTGGGTGGTGGAGTCGAGCGGGTTGTCCCGGCGGCCGCCGATCTTGGCGAAGTCAGTGTTGATCCCCCAGCCGGTGACGTCTGGCTTGAGGTTGTCGGTGCGGTCGACTCCGTTGACCCAGAGGCGGAAGTTAGAGGCGCGCTCGGGAGCAGTGTCCCCGCTCGTGGAGGCGATCACGTGGAACCAGCCGGCAGCGCCATCGCTGAGGCGGCGGTCGGGACCGCTGTTGTCTTCCATGTACAGGGTGCGCTCAGCGTTGGGCCCAGCTGCATTGGGGTCAATCGCCAGGACCAAGCCGTTGTTCGCGGTGACGATCTGGAAGCTCTTGGTGTTGTCCGCCAGGTTGTTGGTGAAGATGCGGTCGCCGCCCTGAGGAGGACCGGCCTTGATGAACATGGCCACGGTCATGGCGTTCGCGCCGTAGTCGGCGCCGGTGCCGCCCAGGATGATGTGTCCCTTGTTGTTACTGTAGTGGGCCACGTTGGGAGTCTGGCCGCTCAAGCCAGGCACCGCGATATCTCCGTAGACCGTCTCCGGGCCGGGTCCGCCGACCACCGGTCCGTCCACCGCCAGGTAGTCGCCGTTGAAGGAGGAACCGGGCTTGGCATTGCCCATGGTGTCGACCACGCCATTGGCGGTGTCGGTTTCGTCTAGGCGGAAGTAGTAATTTGGCTTCAGGGAGACGATTTTTTCCGCGTAGGTCGGAGCGGTGGCCGCCTTCCAGAGGCTCTGGACTTCCGCTTCCGTCAAGACCTTGTCGAGCCAGATGGAAACTTCGTCCTGCGCCCCGGAGTGGGTCTGCGCAGCGGTGGGATTGGTGCCGCGGCCGCCGATCTTGGCGGAACCAGTTTCCACGCCCCAGCCAGTGGCGTCAGGCTTCAAGTCGTCGGTGCGGTCGACCCCGTTGACCCAGACCTGGAAATTGGAAGCGCGCTCCGCGCCGGTGGTGCCGCTGGTGGAGGCCACGATGTGGAACCAGCCGTAGGCCGGGTTGATGAGGCGCTTGTCCCG
>CANHIJ010000067.1 GCA_947460575.1 Verrucomicrobiales bacterium
GGTTGACTGGCTTGCCAAGGGCCAGCAACTCCATGGCTTGGGCTTTGAACTCGGCGGTGTAGGTAGGACGGGCTTTGAGGGACATGGTTTAGCTTTAGGGTAGTTGGTCCAGAAATCTAGCGCACCTCAATTCCCGGCTTACGCCTCCTCGATTCGCACTTGGATTTAAATTTCGCCGTTATTCCTAAAATTTAGCGCCCTTCAGTTGACCCAGTTGAGAGCCAAAAAACTGCCAGTGCCCCATCAAGACGGGGCACTGGCATAACCAAGAAATCCTATTGAACCTTTAGAACGTAAAATGAATCCCAGCTTCAACGCTGTGCGAGCGGAGTTCGTCAGAATTGAACCCCCCGGCCAGGAATCGATAGCCGAGTTCGATCGAAAGCACTTCACTCAAAGGGATACTAAGCCCGGCGAACCCCTGAAAACCAAAGTCCCACTCGTCATTGGTGGCGGGATCGCCGAGGGGACCCACGTTGACGGAGGAGTCGGAGTGAAAGGCACCAGCACCAGCGCCGATGTAGTAATTGAACAGTTGAGTCACGGGAGCGGTGTACTTGATATTGGCCAGAACAGGCACGATAACGACGTCACCTGTGAGCTTCCCGTGCAGGCCGTGGGCTTCGTGCTGAAACTTTTCCTCCACATCCGCAGCGAAATACCCGCTCTCCAACTCCACCGACAAACCACTTCCGACTTCGACCCCGAAGGCGCCAGTGATGCTCCAACCAGGATTGAAGGTAAAATCGCGCATATCTTCGAGCCAGGTAGCTCCGCCGGCGAGATCAAAGTGGAAGACCTTCTCAGAGGGAGCCTTGGGAGCTGGAAGGACGGGCGTCACTGGGGGCGGGGTTGGCGCGGGGACGTAGGCACCGGCGAAGGCCAGAGGGGCCGCCAGAAGCGATAAACTAAGAACAAGGTGAGATTTCATTAGGTGGGTGGTTCGTTGGGTTGTTTGCAAGGTGAGGGAAGCGGCCGAGTGCCACAGCGCCCTCAACAGTTTGAGAGCGCACGGCGCTCGAAAAAAATTTGCGCGAAAAAGAACTTGGGCTTCATTTCTGCTTGTAAGTTCGCGCGTTTACTTTTTGAGCTCGGGCCATCCATCGATAATTTTGCCCTGGTCGGTTTCTCGTCCCTTCTCATTGCAGGATTGGTAAGTCGCCCGAAAGCACTCTAGCAATTCACCCTGCCGCGCAGTGTCGCGGAGAACCTTCCAGGTCTTCATGACGCCGAGGGATTTCGCGAAAATCCCATCGAACGGCACTTCAAAATCCTTGGTCTGGGTTTGTTTCACCAACGGCACTCCGGCCCCCACTCTCACTGCCTCACGCAAGGCGTCGGTGAGCGCTTCGGACCTGGCGAAGGCACTTTGGCCGTCAGCCTTGCCCTCCGCTTCCACGGTTGCCGCTCGACCGACGCTCGCAACCAAAAGGCAGAACCAAACACCCACCGCGAGCCCCTTGCGCGTGATCCGGTGCGACTTGATTTGAATAGCTTTTGCCTCTGACATGAATGTAAAAGTTAAGCAGAAAAATTACTTTTTTAGAAAAATAGTCGTACTCTTTTTCTTTTTTGCTATAAATAAAACAAATAAAACAATATTGCAATTTTGCATAGCGTTCCAAATTCAGAGCTAGGTACCCACCCATATGGAAGCTAATTAAAATGCTTACTACCAAAAAGCTCGACTTCGAGCTGGCGCAACCACGAATTTTCACTTTGTGGAAAAAATTCCCAGGCCTTTAATCTGCCCCCGGACCCATCGCGCTTGGCGGTTTCCCAGCACAGGCGCGGCAATCGCCCTTGGCCGCACTGGCTAGAGCCTCCGGCTCGCCGCACAATCGGACGGCGCGGTGCTAAACTCAGGAATTTCCCCGTAAAATCATCTGAATCTGACCTCTCGTCCCTCAAAAGATGGATTGGCGCCGCGGCGATGAAGGCTGGGATTGGATGAATTGCCCCCGCCGAATCAGTGGCTGAGGTAGAGTGCGCTTGTGGCGACTCCAAACTGAACCTGCGGAGGGGTAGCTGGAATGCTGGCACCTCCGTTCGGGACGACCGTATAACGCGAGCGTTAACTGCCATTCCGAAAGTCCTCACTAAGCAGGATATTCTGGAATTTCTATCAAAGGAGCGTTTGATGATCCAATCTTAGCATTTCGCGATCAAAAAATTCAAAGATTAATAGAACTTTTTAGGTAGCTGTCTTCAAAATGTGTATATTCTCATTGAGCTTTTCGGATTTCAGCCGGATAAACGGCAGAACTGGGCAAAGTGCTCACCATTTTCCAGTAAATTCCGCGGCCAGCGAACGCGGGTTTTGCCGACCGAATCTGATACTCACCCTTCAGTTAAGGCCCCAGTATGATTGGCAGAGATAAAGCTGCGCCGATGAATTTGCCCCAACTCCCCTGGTGGTGTGAGGCCCGCATCTGCCCAGTGGGCCCCCCGTCAGGTGGCGAGATGGATCCACCATCTCTCGGCAGTTCGCGCTCGAAGCGCCATTCCCGCACCGCTTCGCCCTGTGAAATCTGCGACTGCCATGCTTCCCCGGCGAGCGGCGGTCGCTCGGGCCCATTCCGCTGTGGGGGATGGCAGTGGGGGGAAAGTCTCGGGGAGATCCGCGGTTCAGGGAGTGGCGGCAATTTGTAGGCGGTGCCGCCTCAGGTCTCGGGTTTCAGGAGCAGCTCGCGACAAGCCGCCAGGCGGGCCCGCTGTTCCTCCGGCAAGACTGGCCACGCTAACTTGAGCCGCTTCATCTCGCTTAAAATCGCCGCGCTGACCAGCAGCCGCATGTCCCCCTTGTCGTCCGCCGGGATAATGTACCACGGGCTGGACTTCGTCGCGGTGGCCGCGATCGCCTCCTCGTAGGCCTCCATGTATTGTTCCCAACAAGCCCGCTCGCCGAGGTCCCCCTCATTGAACTTCCAGTTTTTGGAGGGGTCGTCGATGCGGTCCAAGAGGCGGCGCTTTTGCTCGCTGCGCGACACGTGGAGGAAAAACTTGGCGATGCGCATGCCATTGGCCTCTTGATAGGCCTCAAAATTTCGGATCTCCTCGAAGCGCCGCTGCCACAATCCATCTAAATCCTGGAGTACCGCCCCCGGCAAGCGTTGGCCTTCCAATATCTGCGGATGGACCCGCACCACCAATACTTCCTCGTAGTACGATCGGTTAAAAATGCCCACAATCCCCCGCGCCGGCAGGGCTTTGGTGGTCCGCCACAGGTAGTCGTGGTCTAACTCCTCGATGCTCGGCCGTTTAAAAGCGGTTACCTCGACCCCGTGGGGGTTGATGCCGCTCATCACGTGTTTAATGGTCCCGTCTTTTCCTGCGGCATCCATGGCCTGAAACACCAAGAGCAGCGCATAGCGGTCTTGGGCATACATTTGCTGCTGCCGCTCATCAGTCTTCTCCTGCAAGTCTGACAACTGCTTCTGCAAATCCAGCTTGTTGCGGTAGAGCCGCTCCGGCAACAGGGACGCCCGCTTGGCGAGCCGCAGCCGCCCCTTTCCCGTATAACAAAATTCACTAGCATCAAGGCCATTCTTCATGCCCCCAAGCCTGCGCCCCCCACGCCCTCAGGTCAAGCCCCGCGGTCGCCCTGTAGCTTGGGCCTTCGCCCAACAAGGCGCGCACCGTGCGCAGCAACTCGAAGTAGCGCGGCGTGTGGCATCCCCGCCGCAGCCGCTCGGTCACCAACTCCGCTGGGGTCTCATAGGGGCACGGGGTCAAGCGGTCTACGATCCCCCCGCTCAGCCCTACCCGCGCGTGGATGTAGCGGCTCCCCGCCTCCTGGCTCAGGCGAATCATCCCGGCAGGCCCCAACAATTCGACCCGCGGCAACACCGCTCCCGCGGCGCCCGCGCGGAAGACTAACTGCATTGCCCGCCCCTGCTGGCGCACCACAAAGCGCTCCCCATTGCCCCCGCCAGGCTCCAGCGCCCACCCTGCCTGGTGGATCATCCAAGCGGCCATCATCTTAGCTGCTAACTGGTGCCCCGGCCCATAGTCAATCTCGATCTGCTCCACCTCCGCAAGGTGCGCCAAGGCCCCGGGCTCGTCCAAGGCGGCCGCCAGCGCCATGCGCAGCGGCAACAGCCGGGTCCAATTCAAATCGTTCACGGTAAACCCGCCGTGGTCGCCGCGCCACGACTGCTCCAACACCCGAAATTGCCCTAGCGGATCTTTCCATTCTCCGCTGTCGACCACCAGGCGGTCGATCACCGCAAACAAATGCGGCTCCCAGCGCTCGGAAAAGTCCCCCTGCCACCAGAAAATCAGCGGGAGGTCGCTCTCCAACCACGCAAAGACCGTGCTCGGGACCAAGTTGGGACTCTGCCCCGAAATCAGAAAAGCGATCTGCTCCGAGCACACCGATTTCTTCCCTCCGGCGGTCAGCTGGCAATGCGCCGTGATCCACACCCGCACCCGCACCTCCGCGGCCCCGGGGTCGGCCCCGATCAAAAGGGCGCGGCAGGCGTGCTCCCGGGTCACCTCCCGAATCAAGGCGGTGTTTTCCGCCAGCGAATCCACCCGCTCGGAGTAAATCGCAAAATTTGTCAGGGAGGCCTTGGTGAGGGCCTGATTGGACTGCCAAAGCTGTTTGAGTCGCTTGCCCAATTCGCCTAGGGGCACTTCCTCCCCAAGCCCTAGCGTTTGTGTTTCCAAGTCCGAAGTCATGGCCCAGCAAATGATATGATTAGAGACGGCGCCAGCTTCGGCCGTCCTGTTTGAGCAATTCCTCCGCTTCCGGCGGCCCCCACGAACCCGCCGGGTAGTGCGTCATCGGCGGCTGCGCCGACTCCGCCTGCCAGGCCCGCGCGATCACGTCGACATAGCGCCAGGCGTGCTCGACCTCGTCGCCGCGCGCAAACAGGGTGGCATCTCCGCTCATGGCGTCTAGCAAAAGCCGCTCGTAGGCCTCCGGACTGGCCTTGCCGAAGCTCGTGCTGTATTGAAAATCCATTTTAACCCGCTCGGTCCGCACCGCGGGGCCGGGAATCTTGCTGGCGATGCGCAGGGAAATTCCTTCGTCCGGCTGGATGCGGATGACGAGGACGTTGGCGCACTCGTCCTCGGCTCCGCGGTTGAATAACACCAGCGGGGGGCGCTTGAAGTGCACCGAAATCTCCGTGGTCTTTTTGGGCAATTGTTTGCCGACGCGCAGGTAAAACGGCACTCCCTCCCAGCGCCAAGTGTCGATATTGATCCGCATGGCCACGTAGGCCTCGGTCATGGAATCCGCGGGGATGCGATCCTCCTGGCGGTATCCGGCCACGGCCTTTCCGTTGATTGTCCCCTCGGTGTACTGGGCGCGCACCACATGGCGCCCCACATCGGCCGCGTCCTTAAAGGCCCGCAAACTCCGGAAAACCTTCACTTTCTCGTCCCGCACCCCGTCCGCGCTCAAGTCCGTCGGCGGCTCCATGGCCACCAGACTCAGCAATTGCATCAGGTGGTTTTGCACCATGTCCCGGAGGCATCCGGCCTTGTCATAGTATCCCCCGCGCCCCCCTTCCATGCCCAGATTTTCGGCGCAGGTGATCTGCACGTGGTCGATGTAGCGGTTGTTCCAGATCGGCTCAAAAATAGCGTTGGCAAAGCGCAGCACCATGATGTTCTGCGCGGTCTCTTTTCCCAAATAGTGGTCTATCCGATAGGTGTCTTTTTCCTCAAAAGTCTCGTGCACCGCCAAATTCAAGCGCTGTGCGGTCTCCAGATCGGTCCCAAAGGGCTTCTCAATCACCAACCGGGCCCATTTTCCCGGCGCCGCCCGGTGCAGCCCTGCAGCCTTCAATTGTTCTAACACTACCTGGAAATATTCCGGCGAGGTCGAAAGATAAAACAGCCGGTTGCCCCCCGCGCCCTGGGCGTCCAGAGCGTCGAGCAGTTCCGCCAGGCGGGCGTAGCCCGCGGCGTCTTCGAACTCGCTTTGGTGGTAAAACAGGGACTGGCTAAAGCTGGCCCAGAGCGGTTCATCGTGCCCTTGGCGGGACACCGCCCGGTTTACCAGTTCGAGTTCGGCGCGAAAACTTTCGTGCGATTTGGCCCGCCGGGCAAAGCCCACCACTTTGAGGGTCGGGGGCAATTCGCCGTCGGCGGCGATGTTGTAGAGAGCCGGGACCAGCTTGCGGCTCGTGAGGTCCCCGCTGGCCCCGAATATGACCACGGAACAGGACTCCGGCCGGGTGCGCGTGGCCAAGTCTTCACGGAAAGGATTCTTCGCGTCCAATTTGTTGAGGGAAAATAATGCGTTGATGGCGGCGCCGCCCCGGGCGCCAACAGGGAACCTCGCACGTGCACCCAACCTCCGCCCAAATCAAGGGAATTGAACCCCTGCCCCCTCCTCGCCCGGCGCTAGAAGAGCTCGCCCTGCTCCCCCGCCGCCGCCGCCTCGCTCTGCAGCAGGGCCTCGAAGCCAGCTTCGTCCACCACCGGCACCCGCAGCGCCTGGGCCTTCTCCAACTTGCTGCCCGCCTCCGACCCTGCTAGGACATAAGAAGTCCGCGCGCTCACGCTCCCCGATACTTTGCCCCCCGCCGCCCGAATCCGCTCCGCAAAGGCCTCCCGGGGCCCGCTCAAGGTGCCGGTAATCACCCAGTTCGTCCCTGCTAGGGCCCCCCCGCCGCCGCGCTCCCCACCCGGGGCATAATTGTCCGACTGCGGGTCAATCCCCAGCTCCTGGAGCCGGGCCAAAAAGGCCCGCCCGCTGGCGCCGCCAAAAAAGTCCAGCACCCGCCCCGCCACCACCTGTCCCACTTCTTGAGCAATTTGGTAGGACTCTAGCGCTTTTTTGGCATCCTTGGCCTTGATCTCCTTTCCCTCCGCGGTCAGATCCTTGCGCAGCTCGGCCAAAATCGGCGAGGTCGCCACCTCCCCAAATGAGCGGTGCAGCCGCGCCAATTCCCGCGCCGCCGATTCCCCCACCTCCCGGATCCCCATGGCAAACAGCCACCGAGAAAGCGGCTTGGCCTTGGCCCGCTCTAGCGCCGCCAGCAGGGTGGCCGCATTCTTGCGCCCAAAGACCCGCGGCTTTTCCTCCGTGCCCAAGTTCAGCGCCCCGAGCGATTCCTCCTCCAAGTCGAATAAATCCAGGGGCGCCCGCACCATCCCGCGCTCCACTAACTTATCAGCAACAATTTCCCCCAAGCCCTCCAAGTCGAGCATTTTGCGCCCAGCGAAGTGCTTCAGGCGGGTCGCCACTTGGGCGGGACAGAGCGGTGCCGGGCAGCGCCACGCCACCAAGCCATCCTCCTTGCAAATGGGCTCCCCGCACGACGGACAGCGACCCTGCACGTGATCGTACAAGCGAAACGGCCGCGCCTCCGGCGGCCGCTTGGCCAACTGCACCTCCACCACCGCGGGAATGATCTCCCCGGCCTTCTCGATGATCACGGCATCTCCCACCCGAATGTCTTTGCGCTGAATCTCGTCCTCGTTGTGCAGCGTCGCCCGCGCCACCACGCTGCCCGAAACCAGCACCGGCTCTAACTCCGCCACGGGCGTGAGCACTCCGGTCCGCCCCACTTGCACCGTGATCGCCTTGAGCACGGTCTCCACTCGCTCCGCGGCGTACTTGTAGGCCATCGCCCAGCGCGGCGCCTTGGCGGTGGCCCCCAATAGTTCCTGCCAGGCGCGTGAATCCACCTTCAGCACCGCCCCATCCGTCTCGTAGTCCAAGCCCCGCCGGTACACGTTCAATTCCTCAATCGCGGCCAGGGCTTCCTCCAAGGTTTCCACCTGCCACACCCGGTCCGCCGTCCGCAAGTGGAGGCGCTTCATCAAAGCCAAAAAATCCCGCACCGACGGGACCTCCACCCCCTCCACCCGGCCCAATCCGTGCATGATTACGTCCAGCGGGCGCTGCGCCGCGATCCGCGGATCCAATTGCTTCAAGCTCCCCGCGGTGGCATTGCGCGGATTGGCAAAGGGCGCCTCCCCAGCTTCCTCGCGCTCCTGATTGAGTCGGCGAAAAACACTGTTAGGCATAAAAATTTCGCCCCGCACTTCCAAGAGGGGGGGCGCTCCGCTGGGCAAGCGGTGCGGCAAGCGGCGGATCGTTTTGACATTTTGGGTGATGTCGTCGCCCCGCGTCCCGTCCCCCCGGGTGGCCGCATACTTGAGCCGCCCATTTTCATAGCAGATCGAAACCGCGACTCCATCGACCTTGGGCTCGATGCAAACGGGGATCCGCTCCACCCCCAAACCTTTGGCTAAGCGCTGCCAAAAGGCCGCCACCTCCGCTGGCGAATAGCTGTTATCCAGGCTCATCATGCGGACCCCGTGCTCAATCGAGGCGAATTCCCGCAGCACCGCTCCACCCACCCGCCGAGTCGGCGAGTCCTCCGCCGCCAACTCTGGCCAGGCGGCCTCCACATCCGCCAGCTCACGCAGCAAGTCGTCGTACTCCCGGTCCGTCACCACCGGCTCCGCCTGATCGTAATAGAGTTGATTGTGCCGGTTCAACTCGGCGGTCAACTCAGCCACCCGGGCGACGACAGTTTCAGGGGGAGAAGGGTGCGGCATCCCGCCGCATCTCACGGACCCAGCCCGCTTTCAAGCCCCTTGCGCCGCCAAATCGCCGCTTCCCCCAACCCGCGCCTACCCAGCGGACGCGCCGCCCGCCCGCCTGGGGGCCCGGCGGGCGTCGCGGCGGGCTATTTGTAGCTTCGGGTCGAGAAATGGACCTCCTCGTAGTGCAGCCATTCCTTGTGGAGCTTGGGCTTGGCAAAATCTCCGGTGTGCTCCCAAGCGGCGACATAGGAATACAAATCGTCGTCGCGCCGGGCTTCGCCCTGGTCTTGGTGTTCCTCGCGGAAGTGGCCGCCGCAAGACTCTTCACGCGCATAGGCGTCGCGGCAGAGCAATTCCCCAAATTCCAGAAAATCCGCCACCCGGCCGGCTTGTTCGAGTTGCTGGTTGAAGGCGTCGCCGCTGCCGGGGACCCGTACATGGCGCCAAAATTCCTCGCGCAGTTCCGGCACCCGCTGCAGGGCTTCGGTCAGGCCCTCCTTGCTCCGCGCCATTCCGCACTTGTCCCAAATCAAGAGGCCCAGCTCGCGGTGGAAACTCGAAACCGAGCGCGTCCCATTGGCCGAAAGCAGCTTGCGGGTCCGATCCCGCACCGCTTCCTCGACGGCGCGGAACTCCGCGCTGTCCGCACGGTAGCGGCCCGGTTGCTGATCTGCAAGATAGTTAGGAAGCGTCGCTGGGACAATAAAATACCCGTCGGCCAAGCCCTGCATCAAGGCGCTCGCGCCGAGGCGATTGGCCCCGTGATCGGAAAAGTTAGCCTCGCCCAGCACGTGCAGCCCGGGGACATTGCTCATCAAGTTGTAGTCGACCCAGAGGCCGCCCATGGTGTAGTGCACCGCGGGGTAAATGCGCATGGGTTGCTGATAGGCGTTCTCCCCCGTAATCTGCTCGTACATGGTGAAGAGGTTGCCGTAGCGCTCGCGGATTTTGTCCTCGCCGAGGCGCTTGATGGCATCGGCAAAATCCAAGTAGACCCCCAGGCCGCCGGGGCCGACGCCGCGCCCGTCGTCGCACTGCTCCTTGGCGGCGCGGCTGGCGATATCGCGCGGGGCGAGGTTGCCGAAGCTGGGATACTTGCGCTCCAGATAGTAGTCGCGGTCCTCCTCCGCAATGCTGGCCGCAGGCTTACCGCAGTCCTCGCGGCGCTTGGGTACCCAGCAGCGGCCGTCGTTGCGCAAACTCTCCGACATCAAAGTCAGCTTGCTTTGGTAGTCCCCGCTCACCGGAATGCAGGTCGGGTGAATTTGGGTGTAGCACGGATTGGCGAACCAGGCGCCGCGCTTGTGGGCCCGCCAGGTGGCGGTCACATTGCAGCCCATGGCGTTAGTCGAAAGATAAAATACATTGCCGTAGCCACCGGTGCAGAGCAACACCGCGTCGCCCGCGTGGGACGACACCTTGCCCGTAACCATGTCCCGCACCACGATGCCCTTGGCGTGTCCATCGATGACGACCAAATCGAGCATTTCCGTCCGCGGATACATTTGCACACTGCCCTGCGCGATCTCCTTGTTGAGGGCGGCATAGGCGCCGAGCAAGAGCTGCTGGCCCGTCTGCCCTGCGGCGTAGAAGGTCCGCGCCACTTGGGTGCCGCCAAAGGAGCGGTTCGCCAGCAGTCCGCCGTACTCTCGCGCAAAGGGCACGCCCTGGGCCACGCACTGGTCGATGATCTGCACGCTGACCTCAGCGAGCCGCCGCACGTTGCTCTCGCGGGCCCGGAAATCCCCGCCCTTGATGGTGTCGTAAAACAGCCGGTACACGCTGTCTCCGTCGTTCTGATAATTTTTGGCGGCGTTGATTCCCCCCTGGGCGGCGATGCTGTGGGCGCGCCGCGCGCTGTCTTGGTAGCAGAAACACTTGACGTTGTAGCCCTGCTCCGAAAGCGAGGCCGCCGCCGCCGACCCCGCGAGGCCGCTCCCCACCACGATGATGTTGAATTTGCGGCGGTTGGCCGGGTTGATTAGCTTGGAGGTCGACTTGTGCCGCGTCCATTTTTCCGCCAGGGGCACCCCCGGGGATCCGTCGGGCGGAGTGTCGCTAACACGCTGGGGTGAAGTCGCCGGGGCGTCGTGGTGTTCGCTGATCATATCTCGAAAAAATGGCAAAATTTAGGATTTGAGGCCGAAGAGGATGGCCAGCGGGATGGAAATGTTGCCCAGAAAGAGCCCCCAAGCGAACAGGTGCCCCCCAATCGCAATGGGCTGGCGCAGCCGCGGAGTCGCTAGGCCCAGGGTTTGAAAGACGCTGGCAAACCCGTGGCTCAGGTGACTGCAGAGCAGAAACATCGCCAGGATGTAAAAGGCGGATACATACCATACCCGAAAACCGTCCACCACCATGTTGTAGACGTTGTGCACTCCCGGCTCCACCCAATAGCGGGCGATGGCCGGATTGTGGTACTCGTTGCCCAGGGCCCAGGTGAAATGGGCCAAGTGGTAGAGCACAAAGGCCACGATCGTCAGGCCGCTCCAGATCATGGTCCGCGAGGCCTTGCTCGCCTGGCGCACTGTGTCCACGGCGTACTTTTGGGGCCGCGCGGCCCGGTTGATTTTGACCAACTGCACCGTGCCCACCACGTGGAGCAGCACCGCCGCCAGCAATCCGCCCCGCGCCAAAATCAAGAGCGGTCCCAGGTCCTGCAATTTCTTGGCATAGCCGTTGAGGGCCTCTGGCCCGCTGAAGAGCAGCAAATTCCCCAACAAGTGGGCCACCAAAAAACCCATCAGCGCCGCTCCCGTGAGGGCCACGATGATTTTCTTTCCAATGGAGGAGTGGTAAAAGCGAAGCAGGGACTGGACGAGGGGGAGCATGGCAGAGTTTCCTAAGTTTTACGCCTGCCGATTGCAAGAGGACGAAACGCCGACCGCAGGCTTTGCAGGTTTATTTGCGGTACACGGCTGCGGCATCGTAGGATTTGCTCGAGTACACCGGCACCAGCCCGGCCAATTGGGCACCCTCCTCCCCCGGCGCCGCCACTGCCACCCGCCGGAAAAAGCAACTCCGGTACCCCGTGTGGCAGGCCCCTGCCCCGCGCTGCCGCACCCGCAACACCAAGGCGTCCTGGTCGCAGTCCGCCAACACTTCCACCACCTCCTGGGTGTGCCCGCTGGTCTTTCCCTTGTGCCAGATCTCCTGGCGACTCCGGCTAAAATACACCGCCTCTCCCAGCGCTAGGGTCAGGCACAGGGACTCCCGATTCATGTAGGCCACCATCAGCACCGTCCCGTCGTCGGCGTCCACCGCCACCGCCGTGATCAAACCTGCGGCGTCAAACTTCGGCGCAAATCCCAAGCCCGCCTCCACCGCTTCCGCGTCAGTGCGCGGGCTAAACTGAATCCGATCGGCGACAAGGTGGCTCATCCCCCCATCCTGCCCACCCCCAGCCCGCTGGCAAGCCGGGAAAACAAGCCCCCGCGCTCCGACCCCGCCGCCCTACGCGGGCGCTGGCCCCGCGCTCGGTGTGGGCACGAAAACGTGGGCCATGCCCGCCGCCTCCGCCGCCTGCACTCCCAACAGCCCGTCCTCAAAGACCAAACAGCGCCCCGGCGGAACGCCCAACCGGAGGGCCGCCAGCAAAAACATGTCCGGCGCTGGCTTGCCCCGCACCACATCCACCGGCGTGATCACCGTGGCAAACAGCTCCCAAATCCCGATCGCCTCCAGCCCCTGCCGCACGATCGCAGCTTCACTCCCCGAGGCCACCGCCATCGGCTTGAGCCCCGCCTGCGCCAGCGCGATGTCCACCACCGCCTGCACCGGCTTGATCTCGTGGTGGTGCGCCAAATACCACTTCAGCTTGGCCGCCTCCACCGCCAAGGGCGGCATGCTGGTCCCAAAGCGCTGATTCAGCGCCTCCACAATCGCCGCGCTCGGCATCCCCGCAAAGGCGTGGTGCATCTCCTCCGTAAAGTGCTCTGGCGGAAACCCGTGCTGCCCCAGCGCCGCGCGCCACGCCTCCAGGTGCAGCGGCATGGAGTCGATCAGCGTGCCGTCGCAGTCGAAAATAAAGGCGTCAAATTCGCCGGGGGGAAAATGCAGGGTCACGGCAAGGGCTTTTCAGTGGCCGCCGCAGCGGAGGGCACAGGGGCGCTCGGAGCCTCAGCTTCCGGCGCGGAACCCGCTAGCAACGCCGACTCCCCCCCGGCACTGCCCCCGCTGCTCCCAAAAAGCCGGGTCAAAATCCGCTTCGGAAAACTGCGCCCCTGGTCCTCCGCCGCCAGTTCCTCCGCCGCCGCCGCCTTCGCCCCCTCCCAGGCCCCCGCAAATCCAGGCGCCTGCAACACCATCCGCTTTTCCGCCCGACTCAATACCTCCAAATCCCGCAACATCTTCTGCTCCGGCTTCTCGTTCATCTGCCCAATCCGCAGCCGCAAATGCTCGTTCTCCTTCGCCACCGCCTCCTTGTCCCGCCGCATCATCTCGTACTGCCGCGCCTCCAACTCCAACTTGTCCGAAAGATGCTTCCGGTACCGCCGCAGCTCCCGCTTGGTCTTAAAATGCCCCCAGGCCGAAAAAAAGAAAAAAAGCAGCCCCAAGCCCAGCCCCCAGCTAAACGGCTGCGATAAATACGACGATGCGCTTTCCATAGTGTTGTTTCGTGAATGACCAATCCGCCTCTTCGGAAGGAACTCCCCCCCGCGCAACAGAATACCGCGCTTTTATCCAATTTCAGCCCCCTTTTCCGCTTTCCCTCACCCCTTCCCTTTCCCTTAAAGTTGTAATTTTCATGATTATCAGACTTTACAGGACGGCCGGGCCGACCGATCCTGCGGAACTTTGAAAAAACGAGAATAAAATTGATAAAGCAGAGCAAACTATAATTTCTGTAACGCGGGCGCCGCCGCCCCCTCGCACCCGAGCCCCCCAGCCCCGCCCCCGCCCATGGCTCCCGATTCGTTCTCCCCTTCTCACTCCAACCCCTTCAGCTCGGACATTTTTCCCGGCGAAACGGGCCTCCCCGCCAAGCCGCTGGTCCTACACCGGCAGGCCCAGGCCCAACTCGACGCCTTCCTGGACGAGGCCCAGCTCTCCCCTCCCGACGCCGTGCGCCTCCACCGCGGCCGCATCATCCTCCTCAAAGCCCCCCGCGCCGGCTTTGGAAAATCCCAACTGCTCCACCAGTGGAGCGCCTCCGCCCGCGCCGCGGCCTCCTTTGTCCCCCTCTCCTTCGACCCCGACCAGCCCCTGGCCTGGAAACCCCTCCTCGACCAAACCCTGGCAGCCCTCCACCAGCCCGCCGCCGATTCCGGCCTCAGCGCGCTGGACCAAGTAGCCCGCCGCACTTTTGCCAGGACCATGGCCGCCCTGATTCGCTCCCGCGACCTCCCCTGCGCCCAGCCGGTCGCCGCCCTCGCCGCCCTGGAAACCCGCCCCCTCGCCCTCTTTGATTTCGCCGACCCCGACCAATCCGTAGCCCGATGGCTCCAGCAGCATTTCGAGCAGCTGCTGCCTCCTGCCGTTAAGCTCCTCAGCGCCGAAATTGGCCTCAGCGAGCCCGCCGCGGCCCTCTGGTGGCGCGCTTTTTGCGCCTACGCCCAAGCGGGTGCCGCGCGCGACCCCCTGCGGCTGGACGCCCTCCGATGGGCCCTCCAGCAACCCACCGCCGCGGTCGGCCCGGCTTTTGGAGGACTCCACTTCCTCCAAGCCCCCCCCGCGGACGACGCCTCCCACCAGCAAACCTTGGGCGAACTCTGCCGCCTCGCCGCCGCCTCCCGCCCGCTCATTTTCCTCCTCGACCACCTCGACACCTTCCACGGCAGCAGCGGCAAAGCGCTCCGCCTCGCCAAGCTCCTCAATGAGTGGCGCCACCTCTCCGGCCGGACCCGCTTCGTCCTCAGCGTCAACCAAGATCTCTGGTCCCAAACCTTTCTCAAAGCCCTGCCCAGCGCCCTCGCGGACCGCCTCGCCGACTCCCCCGTCGACCTCCCCGGCCTCACCCACCAAGCCGCCGAAGACCTCCTCCGCCAACGCCTCGCCACCTCCCAAGTCCCCCAGGACACCGCCGAGCGCTTCCTCGCCCACTTCGCCCTCGACTCCTTTTTCGCCCCCAAGGACCTTCAACCGCTCGCTCCCCGCGCCCTCCTGCGCCACGCCTCCCAGGCTTGGCTCCACCCCTGGCCCTCCCCCCCCGCGGCCCCGGAGCCCCTCGCTCCGGCCCAAAGCCCCCCCCAGGGCATCCCCGATCCCCTCCTAAACCTTTCTCCCGAGCAGGCCGCCCAGCGGCGCTTTTGCCACCTCCGTTCGCACTTTAGCGCGTTCCCCTCTCTGGGGCTGGAGCCGGACCGGCTCTTCCATTTGATGAAGCTCTCTGGCCAGCGCCTCCCCCTGGTGCGCTTTGAGGAAACCCCCCTGCCTGCCTTGGTCGGCGCCGTGGTCGGGATTTGGGAATCTCCCGGCACCGAGGTCCTCTTCGGCACCGAGCCCTATGAGGACCGGCCCTACTGGTCCGCCCTCCTCGCCTTTGCCCAAGCGCGCTGCCCAAGCGCCCCGGCCAGCCGCCTGGTAGTCTTCTCCGCGGCCGCCACTCCCGCAAACCCGCAAGACTGGATCCCCCAGGACGAAATCCCCGCCTCCCGCCCCTCTTTTCTCGACCTCCAAACCCTCGACCACCCCCAGCTGGCCGCCCTCTATGCCGCCGACGAGGTCCTCCGCGAATGCGAGGCGGGCTCCCTGCCCCTCGCTTCCGCCGACGGCTTTGCGGCCATGGCCCCCCACCTGGAAGGCCTCTGGAAAAGACTCACCCGCCCGCTCGCCCCCGCTCCCTAGCTGCTGCGCTGTGACAGCAGCCACGCCATGAGATCATTAAATTCCTGCTCCGGCAGGGATTCCCCAAAAGCGGCCGGCATCAGGGACAAGGCCGTCTCCTCATTGGCTTTGATATCCGCCTTGGGCACCCGGTGCTCCTGACCCGCCGCATCCACCACCAGCAAGACCTGGCCCACTTGGCCCCGCTCCAAGCCCGCCAAAAGCGAGTCGTCCCCGCGCTTGATCACGTGCAGCCGAAAATGGGAATCCACGTTGCGGCCCGGATCCAGCACGTCTTCGCAAAGCCGGGCCACTCCGCGGTTCCCGATCCCGTCCAACTGCGGCCCCACCAGCGCCCCCTGCCCACCCACCGCATGGCACCCCGCGCACTGCGCCTTAAATACCGCCTCGCCCCGCTGCCGATCCACCTGCGCCACCGCATAGGCCGCCGCCCGCGCCGCAATCAACCGGTCCGCGGCCACCCGCTGCTCCGGGGTCACGGCCGACGGCGGCGAGGGCGGCGGCGGCGGCAAAAAGCCTGCCAGGCGCTCCCGCAACCCCGGCGCCGCCGCATACTTCAAGAGTCCCCCCAAGCGCGCCAAGCGCCCCGACGCCGCCCCCTCCTCCGCAAAGGCTTCCGCCCGCAACACCGGAGGATCAAACGCCCCCACCCCCAGCCACGCATAGGCCGTGCCGCGGTGCCCATCCACCACTTCCAAGCGCGCCGACCGACCCGCCCAAGCACGCAAATCCCAAGTCACCCGCCGCACCTGATCCTGCCGCGGCACCAGCGCCCGCTGCCATTCCTCCCCGCTCGCCGCGTCCACCAGGCGCACAAAATTTAAGCCCGCCGCCGCCCCCTCGGGCGCCCCATCGTGCCCGCACAATTCAAAGGACAAGCGCTCCGGCGCCACAAACGCCCGCGATTGCAGCGTCCCCCCAGCTTCTTCCGCGTGAGTTCCCAAACTGGAAATCACCGCCCGCTCGCCTCCCCCCTCCATTGGGCGCGCTTCCACTCCCCAGGGCGAAGCCGTCGCCGGCACCAGCGGCCGATGCCGCCAAGTCGGCTCCACGCCTGCAGGCGAAACCTGCAGCAATTGCTCCGCCAGGGCGCTGCCCCGCGCCAAGACCAGCGGCGGCGGCAATTCCCCGCGCTGCTCCAGCCCGTCCACCACCGCCAGCAACAAATCCGCCTGCCGACCCGCCTCGCCTGCATACTTTTCCTCTATCAATGCCAGCAATTCCGCCACCGGCACCTCCCGCGCCAACTGCGTCAGCGCCGCCCCCAAGTCCGCGATCAACCCCGGATCCCGCCGCAGCATCCCCAGCACATAGCGCCCCGCCTCCAGCGTGCCCGCGGCCCGCGCCACCGTCAGGACTTCCGCCTGCGTCGCCGCACTCCACGGCCCGTCGACCAATGGCCCCACCGCCCCCGGCAGCCGCATGTGCTCGCGCAACACCAGCCGCAACTGGTGCCGCATCCCCGTATCCTCCTCCGGCGTCCGCTCCAGCAAACCCAGCAAGCGCGGTATCCACTCCACCCCCAGCGGCCGCCGCAACACTTCCACCGCCACCCGCCGCTCCTGCGCGTCCTCCGAGGCCAAAAATGTCCCCACCTGTGCCACCTGCGCCGCCGTCAAGGCCCCCGCGCGCGCCGCAAAGCGCAGCTCCGCCACCGCTCCCTTCGGCCCCTCCGGCCCCACCGCCCCGCTCCGCTTCACCACCCGCCAGATCCGACCCCGCTCCTTATCCCGCCCCGGATGTTCCAGCGGCACCTCGTAGTGCCCAATCACTTTGTTGTAAAAATCCGCCACATATAAGGCCCCCTCCGGTCCCATCCGCAAATCCACCGGCCGAAACCACGGATCCCCGCTGCTCAAAAAATCCGCCTCCTCGTGCGCCACCGGCTGGCTCCCCGCAAAGGTAATCCGGTCCCGGTTGATCCGGCTTGTCACCACGTTCCCAATCAAAATCTGCTCGTCCCACTCCGACCCCCAAACCCCCTGCCGCACATAGGTCAACCCACAGATCCCCGTGCTGCTGTGGCTGTGCCGCATCATCACCGGCCCAAATCCCAACCCGTCATGCGGCTTCCCAAAGCTCGGATACACCGCCCCCGGCAACAACTGGTAGATCGGCGCACTGTGGCAATCCGCACTATACAAGTTGCCCCAGCGATCCCAGTCCAACCCAAACGGATTCACCTGCCCCGCGCTGAACAACTCTATCCGACTCCCATCCGGCAAAAAGCGATACACGTTCCCCGAGTGCAGCGCCAACTCCGTCCCCGGGTCTCCCTCCTTCGCCCCCCGCAAGTTCTCTGGCCGCACCTTGAAATGGCTGCTGTTGTTAAACCCGTGCGTCCCGTACACCCAGCCGTCCAGCCCCAACCGAAAACTGCTGCAGTTCCCGTGCACGTCCTTCTCCCACCCCAGCGGCCCAAAAAGCACCCGCCGCTTATCGCAGCGCCCATCCCCGTCCACATCCTCCAAAAATAAAATGTTCGGCACGCTCCAGGCAATGCAGCCATTCTTGTAGGGCAGCACTCCCGTGGGAATGTTCAGACCGTCCGCAAAAATCGTCTTGTGCTCCGCCCGCCCATCGCCATCTCGGTCCTCCAAGATGAATATGCCATCCCGACTGCCCTTCACCCGCGTCCCCTCGGCATCCTCCCAGCGCTCCCGCACCGCCGCATATGGGTATTCATAGCTGCTGCTCACCCAGAGCCGACCCCGCCCATCAAACGCCAAGTTAATCGGCTTGTTCACCTGCGGCTCCGCCGCAAACAACTGCACCTCAAAGCCCTCCGGCACCTGGAGCATTCGCAACTCCTCCTCCGGCGCCAGCGGCCCCGACTCCCGCACCAACGAAGTATCCAAGGCCCGCCCCGGTAGGACCGCCCACAACAACAAACAAAGAGGTCGAATCGTCATAAAAAAAAGTACCCAACGCCCAACGCCTCAGCCCAACGCCCCGCCGCGCTCCTTCCTATCGCCCCCAACCCCACAAAAAAGAAGCGCAAAACAACTTGCCCCGCGTTCCCCAGACGCTTAAGATACCTGCAGGATTTCGCTCACCGGGTTTTAACCCCAGTGCAGAGATGCCTCGGATGCCGGGTTTGCTGAAATAAATCCTCCCGGCTGGAGAAGCATCGGAAACCCTGCCCGCAAGCGGCCTTCCCCTGCCCTTCGGTTTTCCCCGCAGCACCTTTTTCAGCCCTTCGCCGCGTGCCCTCGACGCACCGACGCAGCCTGATCCCCCCCCGCTAAAAGTCCCTCCCCGCGGACTTTTCCTCCCCTCTTTCCCTCAGCCTCACCCACGCGCCCCCTTCCATGGCAGGTCACAACAAATGGTCCAAAGTCAAACGCCTCAAGGCCGTCGTCGACGCCAAAAAGGGCAAGGTCTTTAGCAAATTCGCCCGCGAAATCGTCCTCGCCGTCAAACACGGCGGCAAAGACCCCGACGCCAACCCCCGTCTCCGCACCGCTCTCCTCGGCGCCCGCAGCGCCAACATGCCCAACGAAAATATCGACCGCGCCATCAAAAAAGGCCTCGGCGAACTCGAAGGCGCCACTCTCGAGGAAATCACCTACGAAGGTTACGCCCCAGGCGGCGTCGCCCTCCTCGTCGAATGCGTCACCGACAACAAAAACCGCGCCTCCGCCGACGTCCGCATCACCTTCAATAAAAATTTCGGCACCATGGGCAGCGCCAACAGCGTCGCCCACCTCTTCCAGCGCATCGGCGCCATCAAGTTCCCCGCCGCCGCCCTCTCCCCAGACGCCCTCATGGACCTCGCCATCGAAGCCGGCGCCGACGACGTCCTCTCCGATGACGAAGAACACACCGTCGTCACCGCCCCGCACCAACTCTACGCCGTCGCCACCTTCCTCAAAAATCACGGACTCGCCGCCAGCGCCATCAAACTCGACTACCTACCCACCTCCCCCATCACCCTCACGGCCCCCGAAACCGCCCGCCAGGTCCTTCAACTCTGCGACGCCCTCGACGAACTCGACGACACCCAAAACGTCTACGCCAATTTCGAAATCCCCGACGAGCTGATGCTTCAGCTCCAATCCTAGTTTCCCCGCCCCGCCTCCCCCAAGCGACCGCGCCTCCCCGCGCCCCCCGCCCCTCCCCGGCATGAAAAAAATGACCTCCCCAGACCCCCTTCTCCCCCAAGCCCTCCCCGCCCCGGCCAAAAAGGCCCCCCGCAAAGCCGCCGCCAAAAAAATCGCCGCCGCCCCACCAGCCCCAACCCCAGCCCCAGCCCCAACCCCAGCCCCAGCCGCCCCCCGCAAGGCCACCGCCAAAAAAACCCCCGCCGCCGCCCCACCCCCCGCTCCACCCCAAAAAACCGCCCGCAAAGCCGCCTCCCCTAAAGTCCTCGTCCAGGCCCCCGTTTTCGCCCCAGCCCCGGCTCCGGCTCCGGCTCCGGCCCCGGCTCCAGCCCCAGCCCCAGCCCCAGCCCCGGCCGCCCCGGCCCGCGCCCCCCGCAAGGCCGCCGCCAAAAAAATCGCTCCCCCCTCGGCCTCCCCAGAACTCTTTCCCGAAATCGCCGCCCCGCTCCCCGCCCCGCCGCGCCGCACCCGCAAAACAGCCCCCCAGCCCTCCCCCGCCGCGCCCCTAGCCGAAGCCCCCGCCCCCGCGGCGCCCGAACCCCCCGCCCCCGCGGAAGCCCCCCCCTACCGCCAAAGCTCCTACCCCCCGCGCCAAGAGCGCCCCTACCCCCCGCGCGATTCCCCCAACACCCCCTCCTCCCCCAACAGCGAATCCGAAATCGGCCCCGACGGCGAACCCCGCCGCCTCACCAAATGGGAGCGATGGAAACAGCGCAAAGAAAAATTTAAACAACAAAAACAACAGCGCTTCCAAGAGCGCCTGCCCCGCCCCGCCGCCCCCCTCCCTCCAGGCTCCAGCCCACCCGAAGCCGAATCCCCCGACCGCCGCGATTTCCGCCCCGACCACCGCGAACCCCGCCCCGATCTGCGCGGCGAACCCCGCGAACCCCGCCCCGACTTCCGCGGCGAACCCCGCGGCCACCGCGAGCCCCGCCCCGACCACCGCGGCGACCCGCGCGACCGCGGTCAGCGCGACCCCCGCGACCACCGCGGCGAACCCCGCTCCTGGGAACCCCGCGCTCCCCGCCCCGAGATCCCCCTCAGCCCCCCCGAAGACTGCTCCGGCCTCCTCGAAATCACCGACAAAGGCTTCGCCTTCCTCCGCCCCCAATCCCGCGGCTTCGTCCCCTCCCCCTCCGACCCCTTCCTCTCCTCCGACCTCGTCCGCCAACACGGCCTCCGCGAAGGCGTCTGGATCGAAGGCCAAATGCAGCGCGGCGGGCGCGGTCCCCAGGTCACCCAACTCACCAAAGTCAATGGCCTCGACCCCAGCGCCTATCGCACCCTACCCCTCTTCGAAGAGCTGACCGCGATCAACCCGAACAAGCGCTACATCCTAGAAACCGAAGCCAAGCGCCACACCACCCGGCTCATCGACTTCATCTCCCCCATCGGGCGCGGCCAGCGCGGCCTCATCGTCGCCCCCCCCCGCGCCGGCAAAACCACCTTCCTCCAACACATCGCCGAGGCCATCCTTCACAACTACGAAGACGTCAAAGTCATCGTCCTCCTCGTCGACGAGCGCCCCGAAGAAGTCACCGAAATCGCCCGCGCCCTCCCCGGAGCGGAAATCATGGCCAGCAGCAACGACCAGGATCCCCGCAACCACATCCGCATGGCTCACCTCGCCGTAGAGCGCGCCAAGCGCCTCGTCGAAGCCGGACAACACGTCTTCATGCTCCTCGACTCCATCACCCGCCTCGCCCGCGGCTTTAACAACGCCATGCGCGGCGGCGGCGGCAAAGCCATGTCCGGCGGCCTCGACAGCCGCGCCCTCGAAGCCCCCCGCCGCCTCTTCGCCGCCGCCCGCAACACCCGCGAAGCCGGCTCCCTCACCATCATGGCCACCGCCCTCGTGGAAACCAATAACAAGGGCGACGACCTCATCTTCCAGGAGTTCAAAGGCACCGGCAACATGGAGCTCGTGCTCGACCGCAAGATCTCCCAAGCCTACGTCTACCCCGCCGTCGATATCTTCAAAAGCGGCACCCGCCGCGAGGAACTCCTCCTCCCCGCCCACCAACTCGAAAAAGTCCACCTCATCCGCCGCGGCCTCTCTGGCCACCGCCCCCAGGAAGCCGTAGAGCGGCTCCTCCAAGTCATGGGCAAGTACCCCAACAACAACCAAATGCTGATCGAAATCAAAGCCCGCGGAGAATGACGCCACCGCTAGGACTGGAACTCTAGCGCCCAGCCCCGCCCATTCCGTCAATACCGATCCGCCGCCGCGCGCCCTATTTGCGGGCTAGCTCACTCCCAGCTCAGACGTCTCCGCAAAAAGTCCCCCAATACCCCTTTGGCATGGGCAACTCACTCGCTATCAACCTAAAACCGGAAGTTGAAACGCGACCAAAGGGCCTCCTTTTGATATGGACTGGGGAATGAGCCGTGTGCTCTAGACTCAGAAGGCTCACCCATCGGGTGAGTCCCTTCCACGGTCAAAATCCCCCTCAAAATCGCGTCCGCGAGACACGCCCAGGATGATGCCGGATGCCTCCCAGTGTGTCGCCGGTGGTGCGCGGAGCGACACCACCGGATCCCATTCCCACGAAGGCCCGCACCCCGGTAGGGGTGCCAGCGCCGCAGCCCCCCAAAAGCCCACGCGCGTTGAGAAAGCCTCCCGCGCCGCAACAGCCATCTCCTTTTGTGCTCTCTGTGTTCTTTGTGGTTAGCTTCCCAAGAGACTTCACCTGTAAGGTATTGATAATGTGATGTTATTGCAGTAATCCCATCCCCGCGTCCGCCGTGGTCGCTTGCTGAAAACGGGAGTTGAAACTCGACCATGGGGCCTTTTTCGGGATAACTCCGGGGAATGAGCCGTCTTTTCCGCCCCAGGAGACTCACCCATCGGGTGAGTCCCTTCCGTTGGCAAATGCCCCAACCGAATCGTGAATGGTAAACACA
>CANHIJ010000068.1 GCA_947460575.1 Verrucomicrobiales bacterium
CGCAACTTGCCTGGGAAGCTGTGCACCCACCCGGCGCGGCGCAACTTGCCTGGGAAGCTGTGCACCCGCCCGGCGCAGCGCAACTTGCCTGGGAAGCTGTGCACCCGCCCGGCGCGGCGCAACTTGCCTGGGAAGCTGTGCACCCACCCGGCGCAGCGCAACTTGCCTGGGAAGCTGTGCACCCACCCGGCGCGGCGCAACTTGCCTGGGAAGCTGTGCACCCGCCCGGCGCAGCGCAACTTGCCTGGGAAGCTGTGCACCCGCCCGGCGCAGCGCAACTTGCCTGGGAAACTGTGCACCCACTCGGCGCAGCGCAACTTGCCTGGGAAACTGGGATCGACTGGAGGCGGGCGCCGATAGGGGAGGAAAAAGGGGAAAGCGGGGGCCGCGCGGGTCTAGTGGATGAGGGGGCAAATTCCGATTTGGCTTTGGGCGCAATCCGCGCTTTGATGACGGTGACCACCCTGCCTATGCCACTGGACGAACTGCGCAAGAAAATTGATTTTCTAGATAATGAAATGCTGCGCCTGCTGAATGAGCGGGCGGAGGTGGTGCATGGGATTGGAGAGGCGAAGAAAGCGGCGGGGTTGATGATTTACGCGCCGGAGCGGGAGGAAGCCCTGTTGCAGGCTTTAGCGCGCAAGAATGAGCAATTGCAGGGGCGACTGCCGGAGAAATCAGTGCGAGCGATCTACCGGGAGATCATGTCGGCGGCCCTGGCGCTGGAAGACGACCTCAAAATTGCCTACTTGGGTCCGGAAGGAACTTGGACGCATCAGGCGGCGCTGAACAAATTTGGCCGGAGCGTGGAGTACGTGCCGAAGGCGAACTTTGAAGATGTTTTTGACGAGGTGGCGCGGCGGCGGGCGCACTACGGGGTGGTACCGATTGAGAACAGCACGGAGGGGGCCGTGAACCACACGCTGGATTTGTTTGCGGACAGTCCGCTGAAGATTTGCGCGCAGATTTTGTTGAGAATCGAAAATTGCCTGATGGCAAAGGGCCCCAAGGAGGAGATCACGGTTCTGTACAGCCACCCGCAGGTGTTTGGACAGTGCCGGAACTGGCTGCACCAGCATCTGCCGCAGGCGGACCGGGTGGAGGTAAGCAGCACCACTAAAGCGGCGGAAATCGCCGCCCGCACCCCGCATGCGGCGGCCCTGGGCGGAGCTTTGGCGGCACAGTTGCACGGATTGACGGTGCTGGACCGGTCGATTCAGGACAGCGCCACCAATACGACTCGTTTTTTGGTGCTCAGTGAAAAGACTTGTCCCCCAACGGGGAACGATCGGACTTCGCTGATGTTCAGCCTGCGGAATGAGCCCGGGGCGCTGTTCAAGGCCCTGACCCCGTTTAAGGAATTTCACATCAACATGTCGAAGATCGAGAGTCGGCCGTCGAAGCGGCGGGACTGGGAATACTTTTTCTTCGTGGATATCTTAGGTCATGTGAGCGATCCGGGATTAATGCAGGCGCTCGGGGAATTGGAGCGGCAGTGCAGCTTTGTAAAAGTGCTGGGGAGCTACCCCAACACGGACGCCACGGCGATGCCCTGAAGCACCAGATTTGGCTCGGCGCTATGAGGCCCTCTCGGATAAAGTTGCGGCCGCTCTCCCTGGTGACGCGGCTGACGCTGGTGGCGGCGCTGGTGTTGGGGGGCACGGTGTTGATTTTTGGGATCCGCAGTGGCCAAGTCGGCCGGGAGCGGGCGGTGGCGCAGTGGCAGGAGCGGCTGGAACACGAGGCGGGAATGGCGGCCCTCCGGGTGCAGGGTTTTATTGCCGACGTGGCGCGGGATGCCCGCTATTTGGCACGCATTCCCAGCGTGCAGGCGTATGCCGCAGCCGACCCCGCGGAAGCGGCGGCGCAGCACCGGGTGGAGGAGGACTTTAGGGCCCTGATGCTGGGGAAACCGACGTACGCCCAAGTGCGGCTGATCGGGGAGGTGGATCAGGGCCGCGAGCGGGTGCGGCTGGACCAAGCGGCGGGGGAAGTGTCGGTGACGGCGCAGGGCAATCTGCAGCAGAAGGGCGACCGGGATTACATTGTGGAAAGCCGCGGGCTGCCGCTTGACGGCATTTATTTGTCGGACCTAGATTTGAACCAAGATTTTGGGCGGATCACCGAGCCCTGGATGCCGACGCTGCGGGCGGTGGTCCCGGTGCGGGCTGAAGGAGGGGGGCGCTTTGGCTGGATTGTGATCAACGCGGACCTGCGGCCGCTTCTGAACAGCTTGCCTCAGCAGACTGGAAGTGGGCTGGCGCTGGCGCTGGCGAACCACGAGGGGAGCTACGTGCTGCATCCCAATCCAAACTACCGCTTTGGGCACGACCTGCAAACGCGCTACAATCTACCGCGCCCAATGGGGCCCGAAGCGCAGCTCGTGGGGTCGCCTTGGCTGGTTTTCACTGGGCGCTACCCGTTCCTGCCGGGCCAAAAGCGGCATTTTCAGGTGCAGACGGCGAGCGATGGGCAAGCCGCCCTGGCCGGACTGCGGGGGGCGCGCAACGAGGCCTTGCTGGCCTCCGCCCTGACGGCGCTGGGCGGGCTGGGGCTGTTAGGGCTGCTGGCGCATCTCGTAACCCGGCGGCTGCGCGCGGTGGCGGAGGCCTTGACCCATTTCGAAACGGGGGGCGCGGCCCCGCCGCTCGACGAGGAACCAGGGGATGAAATCGGGCAATTGGCGGCGGCCTTTAATCGGATGTCGGGAAAAATCGCCGACCAGGTGCGCGTTTTACAAGAGGCACGCGGCCGTGCCGATGAAGCCTCGCGGGCCAAGGACGATTTTTTGGCGGTCATGAGCCATGAAATTCGCACCCCCCTCAATGCAGTGACGGGGATGATCCACGTGCTGGAGCGCAATCGCCCGGCGCCGCACCAGGAGCCCATCCTGCGGAGTTTGCAGGCGGCAGCTGGGCAACTCACCAGCCTGCTGAATGAGGCGCTCGACTGGTCCAAGATAAAGGCTGGCCACCTCGTCTGCGAGGCCGCGCCCCTGGCCCTGGGTCCGCTGCTGCGCGACCTCGAATTGACGCACCGCCCCCTCGCGGCGCAGAAGGGCTTGCGCTGGCTTACGGAAATTGGCCCGGAGGTCCCCGCGGTGGTCCGGGGGGATCGACTGCGCCTTTCGCAGGTGCTGCACAATCTGCTGAGCAACGCCGTGAAATTTACTAGCGAGGGATTTGTCCGGCTGGCCGTGAGTTGGCGGGATGGCTGGTTGACTTGCCGGGTGGAGGACAGCGGAATCGGCATCCAAGAAGCAGACATCGGGCGGATTTTTTCCCCTTTTGACCAAGCCCACGGCGAGATCGGGCGCCGCTTTGGGGGCACTGGCCTGGGGCTGAGCATTTCTCGCTCCCTGGCGGAATTGCTGGGAGGAAGCCTCCAGGTGGAAAGTAGGCCGGACGCGGGCTCCTGCTTTGTGTTCACCCTGCCCTGCCCTGCGGAGCAAGCCCAGGCCGCAGCCTCCGATTTGCGGTCCGCCCCGCGACTCGCCGGGGCCCAGGTGCTCTGCGTGGAGGACTCCGCGCTGAACCGCGAAGTCTTAGCCGCCTTTCTCGATGAGGCGGACGTGCGCTACCAAATGGCTGTAGACGGAGCCCAAGCCGTGGCCGCGCTGGAGAGCAGGTGGCCCTGCGATGTCGCCCTGCTGGACCTCCAACTGCCCGATACCAATGGCATCGCCCTGGCGGGCCACCTGCGCGCGCTGCGGCCAGGCCTGCCCTTGGTAGCGGTCACGGCCCAGGTGGACGAGGCCACTCGCGAGGCCTGCCGCGCCGTCGGCTTTGATTTTTTTGTGGCCAAGCCAGTGCATCCAGCTCGCCTGCTGGAAGCTCTGGCGGCCTGCCTCGCCGGGGGAGGCCGGGAACCCGGCAGGGCCCCGGAACAAGCCGGACTGCCGGGCTTAGAAAGGCGCGCCTCCGTCCCGCTGGAAGAACTTTTTGCGGGAGAACCGGAGCGCTTGCGGCGGGTCCAGCACGCCTTGGCGGGAGAGTTTCGGGCCGCGGCAGGCGAACTGGCGGCCGCGCTGGCGGAGGAAAACCTCGACCGCGTGCGGCGACTTCGCCACAAATTGCACTCCGCCTTGGCTAGCCTGCCGTTGGCCGAACTGGAAGCCGCTTTTCGCCGCCTGCTGGCAGGCGACTGGGGCGCGGCCCCGCAGGCCCAAACTTTGCTGGCCGCGGCCGCGGCCACCTGCGCGCGGCAGGGCGCCGATGGAAAAGCCGCCCTTGGAGAAAACCCCAGCCTGCAGGCGGGGAAAAGCGGGCAGCATCCCCCGGGGGCTCTCTAGGGCTAGGCTCAGGAAAGACCCGGGAGGCGGGCCAGCAGGGCCTCGCGGTAGCTTTCCCCGAGGGGAATCCGGTGCTTCCCGACCAAAGCCACTCCTTCCTCTATGCGCGAAATCTTCCTCCAGTTGACCACATAGGACCGATGGATGCGGACAAAATCCGCCGGCAGCAGCTCCTCCAGTTTCTTCAAACTCATCAGGCTAGTCACCGATCCCTCCGCGAGCACAAACTCGACGTAATTCGACTCCGCCTTGATGAGGAGCAATTGGCTAAGGGGAATGCGCACGATTTTATTGCCCTCTTTGACAAACAAATCGCGGGCATCCAGCGGGGAGGCCGCGGGCGCGGTCGGCAACTGACTGCGCACCGCGCGCGCTTCGCGGAGGCGGGCCACCGCTTGGACAAACCGGGGAAAGGAGAGCGGCTTGAGCAGGTAATCCGCCACGCGAAACTCGTAGGAAGCGGCCCCAAACTCCGCGCTGGCGGAGATGACCACCACAGGGACCTCGCCGGCGAGAGCCTTGAGCACGCTGGGCCCATCGAGGCCGGGGAGGTCCAGATCGAGAAAGACGGCATCAAAGCCTCCCGCGGTAAGCAGTTGCAGGGCACTTAACCCATCGCTGGCGACCACGCTGAACGCAGTATCCCCGAGCCGGGCGAGGAAGCTCTCGACCGTCTCGCAGACGAGGGGATCGTCATCGGCTACAAGATAGCGCATGGGGGAAAGGAGGCGGAAAATGGGCGCACTGCAGCTGCATACTACCATCAGAACCGGGAAAACCTCCATTCGGCGAGGAAATTTCGCGCAGCCAAAAAGGAGCTTGGTCCTTTGCAGGGGGGGATTGGCGTATTTTGACTGGCGGAAGGACGGCCTTTTCCCCTAAGGGTGAGAGATGCTTTCTCGCCCTCTACCCACCTCGCGCCGCCGCTTTCTCGTCGGCGGATCCGTCCTCGCCGCCTCTTGGGCTGCCGGAACGCGGACTTGGGCCGCTGCGGAGTCCGTCTATAAGCCCACCCTGGCTAGCGACTGGCTGGACCTAATCCTTTCGATCTGCGCGGACGAAGTAGAGCGCTTGGGAGCCAGACCGACGATCCTCTCGAGGCAAATGTGCATCCCCCTCACCGCGATGTACGACGCCTGGTCTCGCTATCAGGCCCAGGCGGTTCCCGTCTACGCCTCTGGCTTAGAGCGCCGCCCCGCCGCGGAAAAGGGTTCGCAGCTGCCAGCGGCCCTCAGTTTCGCGGCCTACCGGACGATGGCGGATCTCTTCCCAGGATCCGCTGAGGTGGCAGCCCTAGACGCCTTCATGAAAAAGCTGGGGCTAGACCCTAAGGACGTTTCCCGGGATCCCCGGACTGGCGCGGGGGTGGGGAACGCCGCGGCCGCGGCCAGCTTGGCGGCACGCCACCGCGATGGCGCCAACCAATGGGGAGATGAACCGGGGGGAGCTAAGCAGCCCTTTGCCGACTATACTTACTATGCGCCAGTCAATAGCGTGGACCAGATCAAGGACCCCGACCGGTGGCAACCCATCGCTTTCACCAATCCCAAGGATCCCCAGGGACCCAAGGTCGTACCCGGTTTTCTGACCCCGCATTGGTATCGGGTAAAGTCGTTCGCTTTAACCAAGCCGGACCAATTCCGCCCCGGCCCGCCCCCCTTAGTCGGCAGCGCCCAAATGCTCAAAGAAGTCGAGGAGTGCCTCGCCTACAACGCCGGGCTGACTGCGGAGCACAAGGCTTTGGTGGAATTTATGCGCGATGGCCCGAGGAGCACTGGGCAGTCCGGCCACTGGCTCAAATTTGCCCAAATCATCTCCCGGCGCGACCGCCACGATCTCGACAAGGATATTCAAATGTACTTCGCGGTGGCCAGCGCCGCCCAGGACGCGTTCATCGCCGCCTGGGAGGCCAAGCGCTTCTACGATAGCTCCCGGCCTTGGACCCTGATCCATCACCTCTTCGCCGGAAAAGACATCAAAGGCTGGGGCGGGCCGGACCGCGGGACCGTGACTCTCAAGGGAGAGCTGTGGCTTCCCTTTTCCCCCAGCGTCTTCGTGACTCCGCCCTTCCCCGGCTACGTCTCCGGCCACAGCTGCGTCAGCGCGGCCTGCGCTAAAGTATTGGAACTCTTCACGGAGAGCGACCACTTCGGCGCCAGCGAGGTGCGGCAATGCTGCGTGCTGACCGAAACAGGCGGGGAAACCGTAAAATTAGATCTTCCCACCTTCAGCAAGGCGGCAGAGATGGCGGGAGTTTCTCGCATCATGGGGGGTTATCACATTCAGGCAGATAATATCGCTGGCCTGAAATTAGGGAGAGACGTGGCCGAAGTGGTTTGGGCCAAGGCCAAGGGCTGCCTGAGCGGCCAGGCCCGTCCGGGTTGACGCTCGCCCCACCTTCCAAAAGTCCCCGGAGCAAAGTCCTCAGCTCCTGGAAAAGGCTTGATCGTCATCGTCGGGGGAATCGCACTGTTTCCCAGGCAAGTTGCGCCCCGACTGCGGGGGAGGCGCACTGTTTCCCAGGCAAGTTGCGCCCCGGCGGCGGAGGAAGCGCACTGTTTCCCAGGCAAGTTGCGCCCCGGCGGCGGGGGAGCGCACAGTTTCCCAGGCAAGTTGCGCCCCGGCGGCGGAGGAAGCGCACAGCTTCCCAGGCAAGTTGCGCCCCGGCGGCGGGGGAGCGCACAGTTTCCCAGGCAAGTTGCGCCCCGGCGGCGGGGGAGGCGCACTGTTTCCCAGGCAAGTTGCCCAGGCAAGTTGCGCCAAGGCGATGCAGGCAGCGGGGCAGCGGGGGATCCGTGCATTCGCGGGGCTGGGTGCCGAGCGGTTGGCTCCAGGACCTGGTGGTCCTGGAGCGCGGCAGCTTAGAAAAGGTGGCGGCACCTTCGTAAGCCGGATTTTGTCCCCCGCCAGTCACCTGGCGGATCAACGGTCATTCCTCTAAGGAGGGTCTGACGACTCTCCTTCCCGACCTTGCGGCCGGGTGCGACGAACCCGGGATTATCCTGGCGGATTTGAGGCCGCCAGGGTCAGGCAGGCGGCCTGTTTTCCCTGTTTGTCTTGCACCGCGCAGGGTTTTTCGTGCCCCCGGCCTTGCGGCGCGGGGCGGTGGGCTCTTACCCCGCCTTTTCACCCTTGCCCCCAACCCTTGCGGGCGGGAGGCGGTATATTTTCTGTGACACTGTCCGTCAGCGGGAGTTTTCACTGCCCACTGCCCGCGTTCATCACGCGGCACGCTGCCTTGTGGTGTCCGGACTTTCCTCCAAGAACGACTTCGAAAAGCCGTCCCCGGCGACCGTTTCGGGTGCCGCCATATTATAGTGCGGTTGTTCCCTTGGGCGCGCAAGGGCCAAGGCGCGAGCGCTTGGGGGCCTGGGGCTGCCTCGTCGGGTGCTTCAGGGCAGTTGGCGCGGCGCCGCGGAAATTTGTCATTTTATCAGTATTATCAAAATGTCCGCAGAGAGAGGCCCGAGCCACCCTGCCCGCAGGGCGGGACTGGCTGGGGGAAAGGGCGGCGGTGAAAAATGGGAGTGGCGGGAGGCGGCGGGCGCCTCCATTCTAGTATCCATGCTGCACGTGGTTTTAATCGAGCCGGAAATTCCACCCAATACGGGAAACATCGGCCGCCTTTGCCTGGCTGCCGGAGCAGCGCTGCACTTGGTGGGCCCGCTAGGATTCGCCATCGACGACCGCAGCTTGAAGCGGGCGGGGCTGGATTACTGGAAGGACGTCGACTGCCGCCGCTGGGCCGACCTGGAAGAGCTGCGGAGAGCCGCGGGGCCAGAAGCGCGCTTTTTTTACCTGACCACCAAGGCCGCGCGGCCGTACTGGGGGCAGGCCTTTCGCGAGGGGGACTACTTGGTGTTTGGGAGGGAGAGCAAGGGCTTGCCGGAAGCGCTTTTGGCAGACCAGGCGGAGCAATGCCTGACGATCCCCCAGCAGGGAGTGCGCAGCCTGAATCTGGCGACGGCGGTGGGGATCGTGCTTTTTGAAGGTCTGCGGCAACTCCAGGGCCCTTGAGGGCGGCGCCACACGACAGAAGGTGACCGATTCCAAAAAACCGGTTTGCTTTCATGGGGTGGTGCATTACGCAGAAGGCCGCTCCCCCCTATGAAAGCCATCCTTGCCCTTGAAGACGGAGTCCATTTTTTTGGTGAATCCTTCGGTGTCGCCGGGAGCATCGCGGGCGAGGCCTGCTTCAACACCAGCATGACAGGCTACCAAGAGGTCCTCACCGACCCATCCTACCGGGGCCAGATCGTCGCTATGACTTATCCCATGATCGGGAACTACGGGGTCACTGCGGCCGATGACGAGTCGGATCGCCCGCATGTGCGGGGCTTCGTGATTGAGGAACTGTGTCCGGTGCCGAGCAATTGGCGGGCGGACGACAGCTTGGAAGGCTACTTGCGAAAGTGGAATGTGATGGGGATCCAGGGGATCGACACCCGGCGCCTGACCAAACATTTGCGGACGCGCGGGGCGATGCGGGCTTTTTTAAGCACGGAAGTGCTGGACCCAGTGGCGGCGGCGGCCCGGGCGGCGGCCAGCGCCAGCATGGTAGGGAGCGACTTTGTGCAGGAAGTCAGCACCCCGCGGAGCTATCTGTGGGATCCAGCAGGAACCGCCAGCGGGGAGTGGCTTTTGCCCAACGCCGACGGTGCGGTGATTAAGGCGTTGCCCGAGGTTCGGCACCGGATCGTGGCCTATGATTTTGGGGTGAAGCGCAATATTTTGCGGCGCCTGCGGCAGGAAGGCTTTGAGGTGCAAGTGGTGCCGGCGGCAACTACTGCAGCCGAGATTTTGGCGCTGCGGCCGGATGGGGTTTTTCTTTCCAATGGCCCCGGCGATCCGGCGGCGCTGGACTATGTGCACCGGGAGGTCAAGCAGTTGATTGGGAAGACTCCGCTATTTGCGATTTGCCTAGGCCACCAGGTTTTGGGGCACGCCTTTGGGGGCAAGACCTTCAAGCTCAAGTTCGGCCACCGCGGCGGCAATCAGCCCGTGCAGGACCTGCGCACCGGCGCGGTGACTATCACTAGTCAAAACCATGGGTTTGCCGTCGATCCCGACTCCCTGCCCTCCAATGTGGAGGTCACGCACTTAAATCTGAATGACCAGACGGTGGAGGGTTTGCGCCACCGCGAGGCCCCCATTTTCAGCGTACAATATCATCCGGAAGCGGCACCAGGTCCCAACGACGCGCGGCACTTTTTCCGCGACTTCGCAGACCTGATCGAGGCGGCCCGCTGAGGGCCGCGGAAAATCCTTGCCCTTTTGGGCCCGGATTTGATAATGGGAACAGCGCTTTAGCGCTTCGATCCATGAAATGTTGTCCGCCTCTGCCTGTTTGTCTCGGGGCGGCGGCGTGTCTGAGCGCTGGGCTCAGCGCGGCGCGGGGGGACGGCCTGTTGGCGGTGGCGCCGCCTGCGGTCAGCTTGCGGTCGGCGGTGGTGCTTTCCATGCCCTTGGAGCCGGGCCTGCTTTACCAACTGCAAGCTTCTTCCGACTTGCAATTTTGGAGCGACCTGGGCTTTCCCCAGCGGGGTACCGGAACGGTTTGGGAGCAATCCCTAGCCGTAGGCGGCCTACCGTTTTTTCGGCTCAAAGTCCTCGGCGCGGAGCCGTCGGCCTGGGCCCCCGAGACGCCTGCGGGCCAGTCCTTTCAGTTCAATGAAGGCCACCAGCTGAGCCGCGCCACCTTCGGCCCGCAAGCCGAGGGCGCTTGGCAAGTGGGCGAGTCGAGCAGGCCGTGCCAGTGGACCTGGCGGCGCTCCGGGCCGACCCAGGGCCGGGCCGAGTTGGCTATGGCGGAGGGCGCCCGCGAGGTCTTGCAGTTTCAGTTTACGGCTGCCGCGGCGGGCCACTTTACGCGCCAAAGGTTCCGGGGTAATCAGCTAGAAGAAACCGGCGCGGGCAGCTTTGGCCCGGCGCCTGCGGTCGGCGCAGAGTTGGCGGCCCCCACCTCGATCGCCCAGCGGGCGCTGTCCCTGGGGGATCTCCCCGAAGGCTGCAGCCTCACCCTCGACAGAGCGGGCGGCGGACTGCGGCAGTTGGCGGGACAGCGCACCCCCTTCGTCGGCACTTGGTTAGTCACAGGCAGCCGCACCGCCCGCCTCGTCGCCAGCTTTGGCCCTGACCACGGCGAAGACTATCAATTTACTTTCACCGCGCCGCAGTCCGGCCGCTTCACCCGGCAAACCTTTTCGGAGGGCATTTTCCGGGACTTGGACGAGGGCCCCTTTTGCCTGGACAACCCTCCCTAGGAGGGCGCGGACAGCTTCAAAAGGAAAGCCGAGCGGCTAGACTAATAAAAGGAGCTGGGTCGAGCCGGTCTTGGATCAACTCCACCTCGGCGCTGTCGTAGAGATTGTATTTGTGAAAAGCGCAGCCGACTTCCAGGGCAAGTCGGAAGGCGCGGCAGGGCGTCCACTGGACGCCTCCAGAAGTGCGGAACCCCTGATCTCGAAAGGTCTCCGCCAACGCTCCCTCGCGAACCCGGAGCTGGGCCCCGCGGGGATCGAACTCCCCGTGACAGTAGACGGACCAGACCTCGCTGAGTTCCCAAGTTGCTTTCAAATCCAGCCCATAGAGCTTCACCGCAAGCTGCTCGGTGACTTGCCAGTCGAGCCCCAGCGCGGGCACCAGGAGGTCGTCTCCGCCCTGGCGGGTCAAATAGAGGGCCCCGAGCCCAGCTTGGAGCGCGGGAGAGAATCGGTAGTTAGCGAGCGCTAGGGCACCCACGTTCCAGCTGTCGGAAAAGGAGGCCCCGTCTTCCCACGAGGCCGACCCTAGGGCCCCGAAGGTCCCAGACCAGGTCTGGCTAAAATCGCCGTCGAGCGCGACCAGGCCGCCGGTTTCCCAAGTTTCCATGCCGGAGCCGCCGAAGGGATCGCTCTCGTAGTCTGACCACCCGCCGCGCAGCGCCCCGATGAGGCGCCAAGTGGAGCTGAGCGGGACAAAGAGGGGCAGCGAGACCTGGCTGCGGAAGATGGCGCCGCCCGGGCCCGCCGGGGAGTCCTCGCCGAATTCGAGGCTATTTTCAAAGTCGAGCACCCAGCGCGGGGGGGCCGCAGGAGGCGCAGAGGCCGACCCGGCCCAGGCAGAAGTGGCGAGGAGGCATAAGGCAGCGGGAGCAAGCAGGCGCATAAGCCTCCACCAACGCCTCCCCTGGACGCGAAGTCACGCACTATTTGAAAACTGAAAAATCGGCGGCCGAGCGCTGCCGCGATTGCGCGGGTGGCGCTCTGGGGCGAGGGGAAAACTATGTGCGCGGCCCTGGAACGCTTTATTCTTTACCTAGCCACCGAGCGCGGGCTCTCGGTAAACTATCAGCTATCAAATCGCCAAACCCTCGAGGGCTTCACTGCTTGGCTAAAAGAAGCCCGCCGCCTATCTGATCCGGCGGAGGTGAGCCTGGAGGACCTCGCGGATTATCTGCTGCGCCGCAAACAGGAGGGGCTGAGCAATGCCTCCATCCGGCTCCAAGTTATCTCCCTGAAAATTTTCTTTCGCTGGCTGGCGGCGCGCCGCCTGATTCCCCGCGACGTCGCCGAGGGCCTCCAGGCGCCACGCGCCGAGGGAGCCCTGCCAGAAACCCTGACCGAAGCGGAGGTGGCCCACCTGCTGGCGAGCATTGATCCCCAGGGGCCGCTCGATTTACGGGATCTGGCAGTGCTGGAATTACTCTATGCGAGCGGCCTCCGCGTCGCGGAGTTAGCGCAGGCCACCCTCGACCAACTCTCCCTCGAAGAGGGCTTCATCCGGGTCACTGGCAAGGGAAACAAAACGCGGCTCGTCCCGGTGGGGCGGCGCGCCCTGGAGGCGGTGCGGGCCTGGCTGGAGCGCGGGCGCCCGCAGTTGGTGAGTCGGCGCAGCAGCAGCCACCTGATCCTGGGCCGCCGCGGCCAGGGCCTAACCACGCAGCGGCTCTGGCAAATCGTGAAGGCCCGCGCCGCCGCGGTGGACTTGGCGGTTTATCCGCACCTGCTGCGCCACAGCTTCGCCACTCACCTGCTCAGCGGCGGGGCTGATCTGCGCGTTATTCAGGAAATGCTAGGGCACGCCAACATTGCCACCACCCAAATTTACACCCACGTGGACCAGCGGCGCCTTAAGGAGGTGCACGCCAAGTTCCACCCGCGGGCCTGAGGGGCTCCGGTCGGACCCTTTTTTTAGAAAGTGACAAGCGTGCCGGGCGTGGAACACTGACGCGCGGCGTCCGCCGGGCGCCGCCCCGCCCCCCATGAGCCTTTTTGACGACCTGATTTCAGCCGCCTGGGAAGTCCGCGAGCGGGCCTATGCGCCGTACTCCCATTTCTCCGTCGGGGCCGCCCTATTAGGAGAAGACGGGGTGATTTATCGGGGCTGCAACGTAGAAAACCTGAGCTACGGCCTGACGGTTTGCGCGGAGCGCCACGCGGTAGCCCAGGCGGTGGCCGCAGGCTGCCGCCGCTTTCAGGCGCTCGCGGTGGCCGCGGACACCAAGGCGCCGGTGGCCCCCTGCGGCGCCTGCCGCCAGGTCCTATCGGAATTTGGGGATCTCCCCATCTTGCTGGCAACCCGGCACCACCGCGCCGAGACCAGCCTGGGGGCCCTGCTGCCGATGGCCTTTCGTGGAACGCTGGAGCAACTCTGAGCGGGCGGCTGCTGAAATGTCATTAGCTTTACTTAAGCTTTTTCTTTACAGTTGCTAATAATTGTGGCCATTGTGGCGGTCCTATTTGATTCAATCATGCAAACCAGCGCCTTGACTCCCGACGGCTATCTCATGGCGCATCCGCCGGCGCTCCAGGGCACGGAGGCGGGCGAGTTTTTCAACGGGCTGATCCGCGGGCTGGTGCACAAGCAAAACAACTTTCTGGCGGTGATCCAGGGATTCTCCAGCTTGGTGCTGATGGAAGAGGGGCTAGACCGCACCGCGCGGGGAAATCTTGAACACATGAAGGAGGCGGCGCAGGGCGCCGCCGTTTTGGCGGAGCGCCTGTTAGCGGCGAGCGGTTGCGTTAAAATGGCGCTGCAACCGGTTCAGCTGCAAGATGCGCTGCGGGCCATGGAGAGCAGCCTGCAGGCTCCCTGCGCCAAATCCCACATCCCTTTCCAGCTCAACTTGGCCCCCGACCTGCCGCCGGTGCGCATCGACCGCGGCCGCTTCAAAGAAGTGCTTTTAGACTTGTTGTGGAACGCGGCTGAAGCGGTAGCGGGCAGCGGCCTGCCCGGGGCGGTGGCGCTAGACGTGCTGCCGCCCGGGCTGGTGCCGGAGAGTCGACCCGGCTGCGTGGATGTCTTTGTGCGCAATACCGGTGCCATGATTCCTCCCCAAAAGCTCGCGGATGTCTTTAAGCCCTTTGCGAGCACCAAGGACAGCAAGCACAGCGGCATTGGCCTAACGGTAGCCTCAGTGCTGGCTTCCCAGATGGGCGCCACCCTAGCCGTGCGCAGCAATCCGGAGGCGACCACTTTTTGGCTCAGCGTGCCCGCCGCCTGAGGCGGCCCCAGCTATAAGCAGCGCGCGCGGGAGCGCCCGAAACCGCCCCCGGAAAGTCTTGCCAGCGCCGCCGACGGCCCCCACAGTGGCTTCTTCCCCTGTATTCCCCATGTCCACTCGACGCGCCCTTCTCCAAACCGTCGGCCTAGCCGCCAGCAGCCTAGCTTTCCCCTCCATCCTGCACGCCCAGAACAAGGGGGAGAAACTGCGCATCGCCTTCATCGGAGTCGGCGGGATCAACAAGCGGCACACTGACGACACCAAGGCCGCGGGAGACTTGGTGAGCTGCTACTGCGATGTCGATACCCGCAACTACGGCAACGCCGCGCAATACCGCAGCGACCCCAATTGGAAAGACGCCCGGCCCTACCAAGATTACCGCAAAATGCTAGAAGTGGAGGCCCGCCATATTGACGCCGTCATCATCGGGACCCCGGACCACCACCACTTTCCCGCCACCGCCCTAGCCATGATGGCGGGCAAGCACGTCTTCACCCAAAAGCCCCTCACCCACACCGTCTGGGAAGCCCGGCAACTGCAGCGCGCCGCCGCCAAATACAAGGTCGCCACCCAAATGGGCAACCAGGGGCACGCCAACGAGGGCAACCGCCGCATCTACGAGTACGTCAACGGCGGCCTCCTCGGCGACGTCACCGAGATCCACTGCGTCACTAACCGCCCTATATGGCCGCAGGGCGGACCCCGCCCCAGCGGCGCCGCAGCGGTGCCCGCCGAGTTCAACTGGGACCTCTGGATCGGCCCAGCCCCCATGCGGCCCTTCACCGATGCCCCCCGCAACAAGCGCGGCGGCGCCTACCACCAATTCAACTGGCGCGGCTTCCTCGATTTTGGCGGCGGCGCCCTCGCCGACATGGCCTGCCACACCATGGACTCCATCTTCATGTCCATGAACCCTGGCTACCCTACTTCTGTTGAAGTCCTCGAAATCAACGGCCAAAGCTCCGACATGTTCCCCACCGGCGCCATCCTCCGCTGGACCTACGGCCCCGGCAAACTCCCCAATGGCAAAGATCGCCCCGGCTTCACCGTCACCTGGTACGACGGCATGTTGAAAAACGAAAAAGGCGAGGACGCCCTGGCCCTGGAGCGGGTCGCCAAGGCTATTGGCGAAGACAAACTCCGCCTGCCCGACGGCTCCCTCCAGAAAATCCCCACTAGCGGCAACGTCTACATCGGCACCAAGGAGAGCCTCCTCGTCACCGGCGACTACGGCGACCGCTCCCGCATCCTTCCCGAAGCCCACATGCAGCGCATCGGCAACCCGCCGCAGCTGCTCGAGCGCTCCATCGGCCACCACGAAGAATGGCGCCAGGCCTGTCTCGGCAATAAGCCGATCGACTTCCCCGGTTCCAACTTCGGCTATGCCGCCCCCTTTACCGAAACCATCCACTTGGGGAACGTCGCCCAGCGCGTCGCAAAGGGCAAAAAACTCCTCTGGGATGCCAAGGCCATGGCTTTCTCGAACAGCCCTGAAGCCAACCGCTTTATCCACAAAACCTACCGCGCGGGCTGGGATTTTAAAATCAGTTGACCCTCGCTTCGGGGCGTCGGCCGCGGGGCGCTTCCTCGTTGAGATTTTGCACACCGCGCCAATACTCCCCTTCCTCCAGCCTCTCTTTTCCTCCCCAACGTCATGCCCCACGCTCTACAATCTTCCCGCGGTGTCGTGGTGTTGCACCCCGATCGCCTCAGCTCTAGCGGCGCACTCCTCATTCCGGCGCGCCTCCAGGCCTCCGACCTCCCGCGGCTTACCAAGCTAGTCGGCAGCCGTTCCTTAACGCTCCTCGTGGAGTGCCGCACCGCCTACGCCCCAGAAACCGCGGCCGCCATCCAGGCGCTGCACCTGCCCACCCTGGAGCGCGGCCTCCCCGGCACCGCCGAAGCGCTGCAAGGGGCCCTCCGGCCCCAGGGCGCCGTCCTCTATGTGCCGCCCACCGTCACCGCGCCGCGGGCCGCTAGCCTAGCTATTCCACGGCTCCTCCTCGAGGACCTCTGTCAACTCGGCGTCGCCGTCCAAGCCATCGGAGTCGACTACCCGCGCAGTGAAGTCCTCTCCATTGAGGTCGGCCCCACTCCGCCGGATGTAGTCTATGCCGTGGGCCCAGTCCTGCCCCCTGACGCCGTGGCCTATCCGGCTATCCAAGCCGCCCTCATTGCCGCCAGCGCGGAAGCCTTCGCGGTGCGGCCGTCCTTGGATTTCTCCCTTGGGCGCATGCTGTTAGAGGGCTTCAAAAAGCACGGATCCAGCGGCCAAGTCATCGACGGACTGGATGGCAGCAGCACCTCCTATGCAAAGATCTTTGCCGCCGCCGCCGCCCTCGCGGGGCTCATCAAAAAGGAAACCGCTAAGGATCGGATTGGGATCGCCCTGCCCCCCGGGCGCGCCGGCCTGATCGCCAACATCGCCGCTATCCTAGCTGGGAAGATTCCCGTCAATTTCAATTTCACCGCCGCCAAGGAATCGATTGAGAGCGCCCTGCGCCAAAGCGATGTCGACCGCTTTCTCACCGCCGACTCTTTTGTCAGGAAAGTGCAAAGCTTTCCCTGGCCGCCCACCCGACAGCTGATGTTCCTGGAGCGCATCATGCCGCCCTTGCAGCCCAAGATCGTGCAGTGGTTGATCGCCTTCAAGCTCCTGCCAGTGCCCTTCATCGCAAAGTTGCTCGGCCTGTCCTCTGAGGGCGGCGACCGCGAGGCCACGCTGCTCTTCACTAGCGGCAGCTCCGGCGAGCCCAAGGGGGTGGTCCTGAGCCACCGCAACATCGTCAGCAACGTCACCCAATTCGCCCTCCGCTTGGGCCTCCCCGCGGAGGATAAAATCCTCGGCTCTCTCCCCCTCTTCCACTCCCTGGGCGGCACCGTGACCTTGTGGTTTCCTATCATGCAGGGCCACACCCTGGTGACCTACCCCAGCCCCCTGGAAGTCGTCAAGTTAGCAGAGCTGGTGGAGCAACACCGCATCGCCCTCATGCTGAGCACTCCCACCTTTCTCCGCGGCTACCTCAAGCGCGTCAAAGTGGAGCAGCTCGCCAGCATCAAGCTCATCGTCACCGGCGCCGAAAAACTTCCCGCCAACCTCGAAGAAGAGTTCCTCAAAAAATTTGGCAAGCCAGTCATGGAGGGCTACGGCCTCACCGAAACGAGCCCCGCCACGAACTTCAATCTGCCGGAGCCAGTCCAGTCCCCTTGGCCGATCCTGCCGACCCGCCGCCTCGGCTCGGTGGGCCAGTTGCTGCCCGGCATGGCCGTCAAAATCACCGATCCCCTCACCGAAGCCGACCTCCCGGTGAACCAGCCCGGCATGATCTGGCTCAAAGGGCCTAACGTATTTAAGGGCTACCTTAAACAGCCCCGTAAAACCGAAGAAGTCCTCCGCCAGGAATGGTTCCTCACGGGCGATATCGGCCGCCTCGACGGCGACGGCTTCCTCTTTATCGAAGGCCGCCTGAGCCGCTTCTCTAAAATCGGCGGCGAAATGGTCCCCCACGAAACCGTGGAAGAGCACATCACCCGGGCCATGCACCTTGAGGGCGAAGCCGAGCGCCGCATCGCCGTGGTCGGCATCCCCGACGACGACAAAGGCGAGGCCTTGGTCCTGCTCAGCACCGTCTCCAGCGAGGCCGTCAAACAGGAAATTATCCAGCTCCGCTATACTTTGCTAGAACGGGGCGTGCCCGCCCTCTGGATCCCCAAGCGCCTCGTGCGCGTGGAACAAATCCCCGTCCTGGCCAGCGGCAAACTTGACCTCAAAGCCTGCGAAAAACTCGCCGCCGCCTACGCCCAAAGCTAGTCCTCGGCGCGCCGAGGTGGCCTGGGCCTCTCGGGCTGGGCGAGGCCGCACTTGGGTAGGCCGAAAGCTTACTTCCCCCTGGGGGCCAAGGGAGCCGCTCTAATTCCGAGGTGGCTGCCGGAGGGCCGCTCCAGGCCCGGCACTCCGGCGTGGATCGGCCGATTCAGCACCCGGGGCTCGCCCCCGGCCCCCTCCACGGCCATGGTGCTGGTGCCGCCGCCATCGAGGTTGATGCCCGAACTGGCCCCCAAGGCGTGGAGCCAAGCCGCCATTTCCAGAGTGGTGCAACCCTCGCTGCGCCCCACCTGGCGGCCGTCCACCACCAACAGCCACAGCGTCCGCCCGTCCTCGCTCACCCCCGCCCCGGTGCGCGGATGCAATTTCTCGTCCGTCGCCACCGTCTTTCCCTCTGCCAAAACCACCTGAAATCCGCACACCGCCTCCCGAATCTCCCCCAGCGCAAACGGCCCCTGCTGAATCCGCGCCCTCCCATCGCCCAAAAACAGCAGGGCCGGATACCCCCCATCGGGCGACACTACCTCGCCCGCGGAGACCTGCAGCCCGCTGATATCCAGCGGGAGCCCTTCCACCGTCGAAACCTTGTCAAAGGGGGCCGCGTTGATGGCCGCTTGGCAGCGCTGCCGCTTCAAAAAGCGACTCGTCTTCTCCCCTGTCGTCTCCCCAGGCTCCTCCCCATTGCCCGGCGTCGCCAGCACCGACAATCCCGGCGTCCCCAGCTGCACCCGCAGCACTTGCGCTTCGATCAGCCTCGGTTTGGCCAAGTGCACCGCCGCGTGCTCCACTCCCGCAAATAGCGGGGTCCACTCCGCCCGGGCAAAGGCGTCCCCTCCCGGTTCGCCCGCCTGGACCAAGCCACCGCCCCAGAGCCCTGCCGCGGCCGCCCCCCAAATCGCCCCCAACCAGGGCCGCCTGGGCCCCATCGCCACGCCACCCGCCCGCCAGGCTAAAGCATTGCCGCCAGCGACCATCAAAATGCGGGATCTCATCCCCCATCCTCGCCGCCGCGGGGCCCGCCCGCGACTGCTTTCTTTCGACCCCTCGAGAAGAGGCGGCCTCAGGGCTTGGCGCCCACGCAAAAGAGCGCTGCATTCGTCCGAATGAAGAGGCAGCCGTGCGCGATGGCGATGCTGGACCGGATATCTTTTTGGTTGGCGTCGCCAAACTCCGCCTGATGCAGGAGCTTGGCCTGGTCGCCCGCGGCGAGCACCGTGACCCGGCCCCGCTGGTCCAAAAAGTAAATTCGCCCGTCCGCCGCGGTCGGCGAGGACTCAATTTTAGTCCCTCCCTCGGCGCGCCATTCCCACAACAATTTCCCCGTCTTGGGCTCCACGCAACTCAGCGCCTTGCGGTCGCTGTTGAGCACGTAAAAGCGGTTCCGGTAAAAAAGCGGCGTGGACACGTCTGAGGAAACATCTGGGCTGTTTACTTCCTCGCTGCTGCTCCAAGCCAAATCCTCCGCCTTGAGCAGCCCGCGCCCCCCCGCCTTGTAGGCGTAAACCGGGGCCCGCTTCGGCGCGCAGGCCAGGATCACCCCGTCCCCCGCTACCGGTCCTGGCACCAGCCGCCAGTGCGAGATTTTTTCCGGATTCCACGACGGGCTGCGCCACAGCTCCTGCCCGGTCGCCAAATCGTGCCCGCTCACGCAGTCGCCCCCCGTCACCAGCAACTCCGCGCGCCCCTCCCAGCGGTAGGGCATCGGCGTAGCAAAGGATTCTAGCGCTTCCGCGTTGGCGTCGCTGGGCCGCGCCACCTTCCACTGCTCCTTCCCCGTGGCCGGGTCTAGGGAGAGCAAGTAGGACTCATTTCCTCCGCCCGGCTTGCCCCGCAGCGCCCCGTTCCCCTCAAACGAACTGTCTCGCTGCAGCACCTGCAAATACAAGTGCCCGCCGTGCAGCACCGGACTGCTCGAAAAAGTCCAGAGAAAGGCAAAACTCCCGTAATCCGCCTGGATCTGCCGACTCCACTGCCGCTTCCCCTCCAGCGAAAACGCCGCCATGTCCCCGGTTCCGAAGAAAAATACCACCCGCTCCCCGTCTGTCACCGGCGATGGCCCCGCGTAGTTGCTCCGCTCGTCCTGGCGAAACCCCTGGCCGATCTCCGCCTGCCATTTCACAGCGCCCGTGTGGCGGTCTAGGCAAATCCCCAGCAGCTTCTGAGTCTTCTCGTCGGTGGTCGTCAGAAAAACCGCGTCCCCCCACACCGCCGGAGTCGAGGCCGCTGGTCCCGGCAGGGCGAACGACCACCGCGTGTTCTCCACCGGACTAAACTGCTCCGGCAAGCCCTTCTCCTCACTCGACCCATCGTAGGCGGGGCCCCGCCAGTTCGGCCACTCCCCAGCCCACCCCCGGACCATCGATATCGTCAGAAACACACAAGAAAGCAGGCGCATATTTAAAGTAGGAAAAAGTAATAAAAAATCGGAGATCCCCGCACCGGCAGGCCCCAGCATCCATTTTCAACGCGGCTCCAGCCCGCTTTTATCCCCCAAGTTCACCACCCCAGCCTCACTCTGGCTCTTGCGGGGCCACCAACTCCCCCGCTTGCAGGGGCCGTATTTTCACGTTCCGGATCGCCCCCTTGGTGCTGTAGCTGGCAAATCCCAGCGGCACCGACTTGGTAATCTCGCTGGGGTGCATCCCTAGCGCCTTCCCCTTCAATCCCACTTTAAACTGTTCCTTGCCGTCGATGAGCGCCCGCAGGCACTCCCGATTGACCTGCAGGACAAATTGATACCATCGCCCCTGCTGAAATTCCATCGACCCCGTGGTCTCGTTTTCGTTGGCGAACTGGTGCTGCAGCGAGGAAATCCCCGTGGTCCAGCCGCCCCAGCCCCCCGCGACAAAAGTGGCGCACTGCTCCTTCGAGCCCACCGGAAACGTCAGCGACGCAAAAAAGTCGTTCCCCTCCACCCGCATGGCCTCCCAGGAAATCTCGTACTGATCCACCAGCAGGGGCCGCGGTCCTTGGTAGCGCACCACCGTAAAGGGTTCCCCGCGCCCCAGCACCAGGACCCCGGCTTTTTGGGCTTCCGCGCTCAAAGCCGCCCGCCCCGCCACCGGCTTGGCCTCCGCCAGCTCCGGCACCACCGAAATTTTAGCCTCTGGTCCCGTGTCCTGCTGCTTCCAATCCGCCCAGTCGCTCACCGTCCAGCCCGCCGCGGCCGCCCCCGCGGGGCTCTCCCCGCAGGCGCTCAACGCTCCCATTCCCAGCACCAATAACCCAAAAAATCCGCGCTTTATCATAAGCCGTGAACGGCCTGGGCCGCGCCTTTCTGTCACCGCCCCGGACCCCCGCAGGCCCCCCAACTCAGCGCAAAATGAAGGGCTGCCCCATTTCCTGGAGCAATTTCTTTTCCTCCGCCAAATACCGGTCCCCCAGGCGCGCCAGCCCTCCGCCAGCGCGGAATTCCTTCAAAAACGCGTTGACCTCTCCCCGCAGGGCGTCGTTCCCCTTGCGCAGCCCAATCGCCCAGGCCTCCTCGACAAAGGGATCCAAAATCGCCCGCGTGGTGGCCGCATTCGCCTGGCAATACTTGTAAATGCTCAGTTGGTCGTACAAAAACGCCTCGGCCCGACCCTGGGCCACCTCCAGGGCGCAGGTCGCCTCCCCATCCAGGGCGTTGACCACCGCCCCCGGCAAGTTGGCCCGCGCCCAGGTCTCCCCAGTCGTCCCCAATTTCGAAGTCACACGCATCCCCGGCTTTTTCAAATCCTCGATCCCCTGAATCGGCGAGTCCTTGGCCACCAGCATCGCCAAGCCCGTAAATGCGTAGGGCTCAGAAAAATCTATCGACTCCGCCCGCACCGCATTGGCCGTCATGCCGGAGATAATAAGGTCGATTTTTCCCGCCTTCAGCGCCGGGATCAAGCCATCGAAGGAGTAGCTCTCCAACTGCACTGGCCGACCCAAAAAGCGCCCCAGTTCCTCCGCCATGCGCACGTCCACCCCATCCGGCTCCCCCTGGGCATTTTTGAATTCAAAGGGCGGGTACGTCATGTCCATCCCGACCACCAGCGGCTTCCCCCCGCCAGCGCCGCTCGCCGCCTCCGGGGACTTGCCGCAGCCCACCAAAGCCGCGCTGCCCAACAGCATCAGAAAAGAAAATCGCTTCATGGTTTTCATTAAAAAAAGAAGGGGGGTGGCGGCGGAACAATGGCCCCCCGCCGCCCCTCGCCTCCATACGCGGCATTCGGCCCCCTGCATCCGCCTTTATCCTAAAATCGTGAGTTGACTATCGTATTCGGGGGGCGCGGAGCGCTGGCGTGGCAGGCTTTATTAGCGCGCGTGCGCGGGCTTTTTGGGGGGCTGCCGCGCTGGCACCCCTGCCGGGGTGCGGGCCCTCGTGGAAATGGGATCCGGTGGTGTCGCTCCGCTCAACCACCGGCTACCTTCTGGGATGCCTCCGGCATCCTCCTGGGCGTGTCTAGCGGACCCGATTTTGCGGGGGATTTTGACCACGGAGGGACATTTTTGACCGCGGAGGGGACTCACCCAACCGGTGATCCGGTGGAGGCCAGAAACAACGAATCAGGCCCCGTGCTTAGGTATAATGTAAAAGGGCTCCATCATCGCGTTTCGACTCCTGGTTTTAGGTTTATCCACAGGAAAACGCGGCCCGCCAGGAATGGATCCCGCCGGGCCGCGCCGATTCA